>JBJMRA010000025.1:0-30544 GCA_045802365.1 Hyphomicrobiales bacterium
CATCGAGCAGTTCGAGGCCGTTCGTGATGGCGCCGACCGGCGAGATCACGTCGTGGCACACCCGGCTGCATAGAAGCGCCGCGAGGTCGATATCGTTCAACATCATCGTCATCGGTCACGAGACTCCCTTCAGCCTGATTCGCGTCTATCAAGATTTGATAAACCAGAGTGGATTGACCGGCGAGGCCGCCTTGGGCATAGGCCATGCCTCCCATCATGACACACCACCCCTCTCCCCCACTGAAACAACTCGCCGAGCTTGCCCTGCGGGCAGGCGCCGAGGTCATGTCCGTGTACGGGAAGGACTTCGCCGCGAGCGCCAAGAAGGATTCGACTCCCGTGACCGAGGCGGATCTGCGGTCCGAGCGCGTGATCCTCGAGGGTCTTGCTCGCCTCGATTCGGCAACTCCCGTCATCTCGGAGGAAGCGGCCGCCGCCGGAAGCATTCCCGAAACGGCCGATCGCTTCTATCTCGTCGATCCGCTCGACGGGACCAAGGAGTTCATCGGCCGCAACGGCGAATTCACGATCAACATCGCGCTGATCGAGGCCGGCGTTCCGGTCATGGGCGTCGTGTTCGCCCCAGCTCTCGAGCGCATGTTCATCGGCGAGAAGTCTGCAGGCGCGGCGGAATCGACAACAAGCGTGGGCGAGATGGCGTGGCGGCCGATTGAAGTGCGTAAGAAAGCGTTGCCGCGCCTCGCAGTCGTCGCGAGCCGTTCCCATCGCGACGAACGCACGGATGCATTCCTCGGCAGGCTCGGTCCGCATGATCTCGTCTCGGCTGGCTCTTCGCTGAAATTTTGTCTTTTGGCCGCCGGCGAAGCCGACCTCTACCCCCGTTTCGGGCGCACGATGGAGTGGGACACGGCCGCGGGACACGCCGTCCTCCTCGCGGCGGGGGGCATCGTCGTGACCGAGACGGGAGAGGTCCTGACCTATGGCAAGACCGCACGCGGCTACGACAATCCGGCCTTCATCGCGGCAAGCGGCCCTAAGCTTTTGCCCTTCGTTAACCGAATGGAAGCCTCCGGTTGATACGCCTGAAGCCCTGAAGGGGTAGATGGAGTAGGTCCCATGGTGAACCGCCGCTTGCTTGTGGTTGGGCTCGGCTTGGCGCTGACATCGATCGGAGCCGCCGCGCAGACGACATCCAGCATCAGGTCTCCGTCCGATCCGAACGAGACCTACTCGGCCGAGGAGATCGTCGCCGCCGGACACATGTTCTTCGGCAAGACGACTCGTGGTCTCGGCGAGGCGATCGAATCCGTGTTCGAGAGCCAGGGACGGCCGACCGCCTATATCGTCGGTGAGGAAGGCTCGGGGGCTTTCGTGGGTGGCTTACGCTACGGCGAGGGCACCATCTATTACAAGAACGGGACCCGGCAGAAGATCTATTGGCAGGGACCTTCGCTCGGCATCGATTTCGGCGCGGACGGCGCAAGAAGCCTGGTTCTCGTCTACAATTCCGCGCGTCCCCACGATATCTACGGCAAGCGTTTCGGCGGCGTCGAGGGCTCGGCCTATGTGGTCGGCGGTGTCGGAGTGAACTTCCAGAAGTACGGCGACATCATTCTAGCGCCGATCAGGACGGGTGTCGGCGCCCGCCTCGGGGCCAATGTGGGCTACCTCAAATATTCGAAAGCGCCGACCTGGAATCCGTTCTAGCTCTCTTTCGGGAGCCCTTGCGACAAGGGCTCTTCTTGGCAAGAATTAACCTTCGCGACGACACATTCCCGCGTTATCGTCGTTGAGATTGGGCTTGTCAGAGAGCGGGGTCGGAGCCGGAGCGCATGTCAGGAGCCGAGATGCTGATGCTCGTGGCGCTCGGGTTCGCCGTCGCGAGCCTGCTTGCGCTGGTGATCGCCCGCGGCCTTTGGAGCTTCGCGAAACGGCTGCACCGGCGGCGAATGCGGGCGGAGATTCCGCACACGATCGCCACGCTCAAGGCCGAGCGCGACAGTCTCTTGGCCGATCATGCGATGCAGGTAAGGAAGACCGAGGTGCGCCTCGGCGAGATGAAGGCGAGGCTTGCCGAGCAGTCGGCCGAGGTTGCCCGTCATCGCAACCGCTTCGAGCTGATGGCCAAAGCCGCCGCCGATCGTGAGGCAGCCTTCAAGGCCCGTGAAGAGGAAGCGCGCGAGTTACGCGATCAGATTGGGCCGCTCGAGGCCGAGCTCGCCAAGCGAACGATCGCCAATCAGTCGCTCGCGGAAAAGGTGCGCCGGCGCGAGGAAACGATCGCGAGGCTCACACGCGAGATCTCCGATCTGAAGGAGATCGTGAGCGAACAGGAGCTCGAGCTCACCGAATTCGAGCGAAAGCAGCCCCTAGCCGTCTCCCCGCCCATTTTTGCATCCACCGACCGGACAGGCGCTCACGAGCGGTTGTCGCATCGCATCGACGATCTCGCCGCCCTCTCGCGGGAAATCGCCGAGCAACGGGAACAGCTTACACGCGAACGAGACGAGCTTTCGGCGCTCCGCCAGTCGGTGTCCGCGGGGGCCGCGGGCGCGGAGCCGGAGCGGATCAGCGAAGCGGCGCAAGCGATCGAGGATCGCGGCCGCGAGATCGAGGAGAAGCTGGCCGCGGCGGAGCGCGAGTCGGTCGCTCTGGCAAGCGAGCTTGACTCGCTCGACAAGATTTCCCCCGAGAAGACTTTCGAATCCCCGGGCGGGGCCGATGCCATGCCCGACAGTCCTGTTGCCGAGGAGGAGATCGAGGAAGCGGGTCCGAAGAGCCGTCCCGCCGGCAACGTGGTTTCGCTCGCTGCTC
Organism: Hyphomicrobiales bacterium; assembly: GCA_045802365.1. GTDB lineage: Bacteria > Pseudomonadota > Alphaproteobacteria > Rhizobiales > Aestuariivirgaceae > JBJMRA01. The sequence continues at coordinate 2,776 of JBJMRA010000025.1, forward strand.
GCATCAGAGCGTTGCAACGCGACAGCGCGAACTGAACCGGCAACGGCCGGAGATGCCGCGCGTTTTCCTGTACGTCCAGCATCTTTTGGGAATCGGCCATCTCGCGCGGGCAAGCCGGATCGCCGACGCGCTCGTCGCTTGCGGATTTACGGTCGCCATCGTTTCTGGCGGCGGCGCTGTCCCGGGCTTTCCGGGCAAGGACGTGGAGCTCCTCGAGCTGCCGCCGATAAGATCGCGTGACAACGCTTTTTCCGCCCTCGTGGGCGAGGCCGGACGCCCGGTCGACAAGAGGTTCATGGATGAGCGCGTTGCGCGGCTCCTCGCGGCTTTTCGCGATGTGGCGCCGGACGTGCTGATGATCGAGGCGTTTCCGTTCGGCCGCCGTCAGATGCGCTTCGAGCTCGTTCCCCTCCTCGAGGCAGCGAGCGCCTCGAGCCCCCGCCCCCTCATCGTCAGCTCGATTCGCGACATCCTCCAGGAGAACCGGAAACCGGGGCGCGCCCAAGAAACGATGGAGACGATCGACCGCTATTTCGACCTCGTGCTGGTGCACGGTGATCCCAATTTCGTAACCCTCGACCGGAGTTTTCCTCTGGCTCACGCGATCGCCGGCAGGATTGCCTATACCGGGCTCGTCGCTCCACCGTCCGCGGCGGCGCGCGCCGAGCGCTTCGATGTCGTCGTGTCCTGCGGAGGCGGAGCGGCTGCCGGCCGTCTGCTCGAGGCGGCATTCGAAGCCGCGCAGAGCCTCGAGACCGTCCTTCCGAAGTGGTGCGTCATCACCGGGCCTAATGTTCAAGCCGACGTCGCCGCCAACGTGCCGCCGAACGTCAGGCTCGAGCGCTTTCGGAGCGACTTCGCCGGCCTCCTCGCAAGTGCGAAACTCTCCATCTCGCAGGCCGGTTACAATACAGTGTGCGACATTCTTCGCGCTTCCTGTCCGGCGGTACTCGTTCCCTTCGCCGGGAACGGCGAAACCGAGCAGACGATGCGGGCGAACGGGCTCGCCTCCCGTGGGCTGGCCCAAGTTGTGCCCGAGGCGGAGCTCAGCGCCGACCGGCTGGTTGCCGCGGCGAACGCGGCGCTGGCCGCGCCGCCCCCAGTCCACGCTCTCGATCTCGACGGCGCAAGCAAGACCGCGTCGCTGCTGCATCGGGCGCTCGCTCGCTCGATTTCTCAGCCGCGTGCGGCAAATCGCTGATTAGACTCGCCGAATCAGCGCCCTCCGATCAGCATGAACCGGGTGTATTTTTTCTGGGGCAACTCCCCCGCATAGACGATTTCGGCGAGGCCAGCCGCTTCCCGGAACGCGTCGAGAGACGGAAAGCAGCCGACATGCTCGGGTTCCGCGAAATAGTCATTGGATTGGAGGAGCATGGCCGTGCCGCGCGGGATGCGTTCGAGCCACCGGCCGAGGTCGGCGAGATGCTCGCAGCTCGTGTTGATCACGAGGTCGGGCCCCTCGCCATAATCGAGGCTGAGCATGTCGGCTGTTGCCGCTCTGAACCGTCCTTCCTTCGCCGCCTTGCCGTTGAGGGTCACCGCGACGGGCGCGACGGCGGGATCGATGTCGAGACTGAGGATTTCGCCGACCGAAAAGCGCGAATCATCGAAGATCATGGCCGCAAGCACGCCGTACCATCCGCCAAGCACCCAGATCGCGCCGAAGCGGCCCCCGAGAGCCTCGTAGAGCCGATCTCGTGCCCATCGCTTGCAGGCGACCTGCTTGTGATTGAAGGCCTCCTCGAGTCGCGCGTCGGGATGGCACGCGATCGTGCGCGCGAGCGCGCCGAGAAGGCCGCTTTCAGTATAGGCGGCGGTGCCGCGGACGAGGTCGAATGCCCGGTCGGGCCAGGCTTCTTCACGGGGCCTGTCGTAAATGTGAGCCCCACCGGCAGTGGCGTGAACCATGCTGGCCTTGTATTGTAGCCGCCGGGGTGCTGACAACGCGAACTTCTGACACCATGGATCTGACGCATTTCGAGGCGGGATCGCGGTTACTCGGGACCGGCAAGGACTTGCCGCATCTCTCAGGGCCGGGCGCCGCCCTTCGTCAGGTGCTTGCCGCTCACTTTGTGCGGGAATGCCTCCATGTCATCGAGATCGGCGGTCACATTCGGCCGATCACTCCTTATCTCGCCCATCGGCCCCGATCCGTCCTGGTCGTCGATCCCAATGCCGAGCCTTTCGAGGCCGAGGAGCTGAACGGAGCGCCCTGCCGCCTCCGCCATGTGGTGCGGAAGTTTCAGGAAATTCGCTACGATTACCAGGACCGAAGCTATGGCCTCGTGATGCTCGGTTATTCGCTCAAGCCCTATGGTGATCATGAACCCCTGAGCGGCCTTCTTTTTTCGTTGATCGACCGCGCTAAGCTCGTTGTCGTCGAATATGCTCCGGCGCTCGAGCGTGCCGCCTCCCAGGTTCCGCGCCTGCTGGCCCGAGAGGGGGCGCGGGTTCTTTGCAGCTTCGAGCTTGTTCTCGAAGACGGCGAGCTGTCGGACACCCGTTATGCCCGGCGGCGCTTCGTGGTCTTCCGGCAGGAGGCGGCTCCCCGCCCACGAGCAAACTGATGAACTTCGCACTCTTCTCGCCGATCGCGAGGCAGGGCGCCGAGCCGCCCGCCGAACAATCTCCAGCCCCGCAGCCCGAGCGGACGACGCTCGAGCGGAACCTCGCGACTTACATCTGGACCAACACCCGCTACCAGCAGCTGTGGATTCTGGCGGTGGTGCTGTTGTCGATGCCCACTTACTTCATGTCCTTCGATCTTCCGAAGCAGATCGTCAATGGACCGATCCAGGGCCAGGGCTTTGAGACGCCGGAAGCAACGCAGACCTTCCTCAAGATCGACCTGAACTGGCCAGACTGGCTGACGTCCGCCCCCAATACGCCGATCTTTTCAGGCTTCGAGCTCAGCCGCTTTCAGCTGCTGATGGCGCTCAGCGGCGTGTTTCTCGTCCTCGTCATCGTCAACGGTCTCTTCAAGCTCTACATCAACACCTACAAGGGTAGGCTTGGCGAGCGCATGCTGAGAAGGCTGCGCTACGATCTCGTCGATCGCATCGTCCGCTTTCCGCCGAGCGTCTTCAAGCGGATGAAGGCCTCCGAGCTTGCAACGATGGTCAAGGACGAGGTCGAGCCGCTCGGCGGGTTCATCGGCGATGCCTTCGTTTCGCCTGCCCTCCTTGGCGGCCAGGGCGTCACCGCTCTCGTCTTCATCCTCGTCCAGAATCTCTGGCTCGGCCTGATGGCCGCGAGCATGATCGGCATCCAGGGTTTCATCATCCCGATTCTCAGGCGCCGGTTCATCATTCCGCTCGGACGGCAGCGGCAGCTGACCGCGCGCCAGCTCGCCGGCCGAGTCGGTGAGATCGTCGACGGCATCCCGGCCGTCCACGTGAACGATACCTCGAACTACGAGCGCGCCGACATCGCCGAGCGCCTCGGGCGCATCTTCAAGATCAGGTACGACCTTTATCAATGGAAGTTCTTCGTTAAGTTCCTCAACAACTTCCTCGCCCAGTTGACGCCCTTCCTGTTCTATTCGGTCGGCGGTTATCTGGCGCTGAGAGGCCAGCTCGATATTGGCCAGCTGGTCGCCGTCATCAGCGCCTACAAGGACCTGCCCGGCCCCATCAAGGAGCTTATCGACTGGGATCAGTCGCGGGTCGACGTTCAGGTGAAGTATGCCCAGGTGGTCGAGCAGTTCCACGTCGACCAGATTCTCGACCCCAAGCTTCAGCCGGTCGTCGTCGAGGAGGTGCCGCCGATCACCACTCCGATCTCCGTCGTCAACCTCTCCGCCACCGACGACAGCGGAGCCAAGCTCCTCGAGAAGATCTCGCTCGAGGTGAAACCCGGCGAGCGCGTCGCCATCGTAGGTACGCCGGGCGGGGGCAGCGATGCTCTCGGCGAAACCCTCGCGAGACTGCTGTGGCCGGACAGCGGCCGCGTCTCGCTCGCCAACGGAGATCTCTATCAGCTGCCGGAGGCGATCACTGGCCGCCGGATGGGCTATGCGTCCTCCGACGCACATCTGATCCAAGGCAGCGTCCGGGACAACCTCCTCTACGCGCTCAAGCATGCACCCATGAGAGAGTATCCCTACGAGGGAAAGGGCGCCGCTCAGCGCAGATGGGAGATCGACGAGGCCAACCGCGCCGGCAATCCGCTGCTCGACATTCGCGCCGATTGGATCGACTACGAGGCGGCGGGCGCCCGCGGTCCCGACGACCTCTTCGCGGCGATCGAGCGGGTGCTCAAAACAGTGTCGCTCACCCAGGACATCTTCGACCTCGGCTTGCGGACCTCGCTTGAATCCGCGCGGGAGAGTGAAATCGTTAGCCGGATCAAGGAAGTAAGGGCGGCTCTCCGGACGAGACTTGAAGCCGAGAACATGACCGAGCTCGTCGTTCCCTTCGAACTCGATGCCTACAATCAGGAGGCGACCGTCGCCGAAAATCTCCTTTTCGGAAGCCCGGTCGGAACGACGCTCGCCGGCCGCGCGCTCGCCTCCAACCCCTATTTCCGCTCGGTCCTCGCCGAGTTCGGTCTCGAAGAGACGCTCTACAACATGGGCCTCGAGATCGCCCGCAACGTCGTCGAGCTGTTCCGCGACCTGCCGCCCGATCATCCGTTCTTCCAGCAGCTCACATTTATGACCGCGGACGAGCTCCCGGCCTACCAGGCCCTGCTCCAAAAGCTTCAGGACGTGCCGTTCGAGCGCGTGTCGGCGGCCGACCGGGAACAGATCATCGGGCTTTCGTTCTCCTACATCGAGCCGCGATACCGCTTCGGGCTTCTCGACCCCCCGCTGATGCATCGCATCGTCGAGGCGCGACAGCGCTTCCTCGAGGGACTTCCGCCGGAGCTCAAGGCCGCGATCGAGCCCTATGATCCCGAGACCTACAACCGTTCGGCGAGCGTCCTCGACAATGTGCTCTTTGGCCGCATCGGCCATAGGCACGCGGATGCGGCCGAGCGCGTCCGGGTCCTCGTCCGGGATATCTTGGGAGAGCTCGGCTTGAGCGACGATGTGGTGAGCATCGGGCTCGACTACGACGTGGGGGTGGGGGGCAAGCGCCTGAGCGCCGGGCAGCGGCAGAAGATCCATCTCGCCCGGGCGCTTCTCAAGCGCCCGGATATCCTTATCCTCAACAAGCCTCTCTCCGCGCTCGACATACGCGCCCAGGAGCAGGCGGTGCGCGCCGTCCTCAGAGAGGGACGTGAGGAGGGTCGCAAGCCCACGATCCTCTGGATCCTGGCCAGCCCCTCGCTGGCGGGCGAATTCGACCGCGTCGTCGTACTCGATCGCGGCACATCGGTCGAGGATGGAGCATATGATGACCTCATCGCCCGCAAGGGCACTCTCGCTGAGTTGCTTGCGGCGTAAGGTATTTCGGGAAAGGAGGTGATCGAGGATGCAGCTCAAGGATGAAGTGGAGCTGTTGCGGCGCGTACCCCTGTTCGCGGGAGTTGCTCCCTCGAAGCTCAAACTGTTGGCGTTCACGTCGGATCGCGTGAGCTACCGGGCTGGCGATCTGCTCTTCAAGCAGGGCGATCCGGCCGATGCGGCCTACGTGCTTCTGTCGGGGAGCGCCGATATTCTCGTCGGCAACGGCAACGATCAGATCAAGGTCGCGACCCTCGAGAGCAACTCGATCGTCGGAGAGATCGCCATCCTGTGCGATGTCGCCCGCACGGCAACCGTCAAGGCGGCCGCACCGCTCGAGACGCTCCGAATCAAGAAGGATCAGTTCATCCGCCTTCTGGCGGAGTTTCCGGAAATGGCGGTCGAGATCATGCGCGTGCTTGCCGATCGCCTGAGCAGGACGACCGCCGAGCTCAGCGAAGCGCGCAGCCAGCTGCGCCGGCTATCGCACTGATCGAGGTGCCGCCGTGACGAAGGAGCCGCGATCGTCATGACGGCCGCGGCGTTCGAAAAGCTCGGGCGTATCAGGGCCACCGGTTGGCGCGCCACCGCGGCGCAACTCAGGCTCGCCTCGGGGCTCATCCTCTTCGCGTTCGCCGCCACCCACTTCATGAACCATGCGGTGGGCCTGGTCTCGATAGACCTTATGGAGAGCGTGCGCTCTATCCGCATCGCGATAACCCGCAGCCCACCGGGCACGCTCATCCTGCTCGCCGCCTTGGTCGTCCATTTCGTCCTCGGCGTGTGGCGTTTTCTCAACCGCCGCATCATGCGTATCCGGCCCAACGAGTGGGTCCAGCTCGCCTTCGGCCTCCTCATCCCGGTGCTGCTCCTGCGCCACATCATCGGAATGCGGGGCGTGCACGAGGCCTTCGGCGTCGACGATAATTACGTCTATGCGCTCTGGGTCATGTGGCCGGCCGAAGCGCTGAGGCAGGGCGCCCTCATGCTGCTCGTCTGGGTGCACGGCTGCATCGGCCTCCACCATTGGCTGATGCTCGAGCCTTGGTACCAGCGCTCCCGCTGGGTTCTGACCGGCGCCGCAGTCCTGATCCCGTCGCTGGGCTACGCGGGATTTGCTTCAGCCGGCCGCGATGTCCGCTTCGAGACCGACTTCGAGAACCCGTTCACGCCCGATCAGATCGACTTCTTTCACAAGGTGATGGACTGGACGTTGTACGGCTACCTCGCGCTCTTGCTTGCCCTGATCGCAGTGAAGGTCGGACTCATCGTCGCCGACCGCTACAGGCACAAAATTCTGGTCACCTACACCGGCGGAGCGAGAGTGCCCGCACCCCAGGGCCTCACTCTGCTCGAGGTGAGCCGGCTTTATGGCATTCCGCATGCCTCGGTGTGCGGCGGGAGGGCGCGTTGCTCCACTTGCCGGGTCAGGGTCGTCGAGGGCTTAGCGGAGCAGCCGCCGCCCGGAGAGACCGAGAAAAAGGTCCTGCAGCGCGTGGGCGCGCCGGCGAATGTGCGCTTAGCGTGCCAACTCAGGCCCGCCGCCGACCTTCAGGTCACGATGCTTCTCCCCGCACGGGGAGACGCAAGGGCGGTGCCTATGGACAAGTTCTTCTGGGGGGTCGAGCAGGAGGTCACCCTCCTCTTTTCGGATATCCGCGGATTCACGAGGTTTTCCGAACACCGGCTGTCCTACGACGTCGTCTTTCTGCTCAACCAGTACCTCGGGCGGATGAGCGAGGCGATCGAGGATACCGGCGGTTATGTCGACAAGTTCATGGGCGACGGCATCATGGCGATCTTCGGGATCGACAAGCCGGTGAAGCAGGGGGCACTCGACGCGCTCGCCGCGGCGCGCGCCATGGGCGGCGTGCTCGATGCGCTGAACCAGAGCCTCCATGAGGAGTTGCGCGGCCATCTCGACATGGGGATCGGCATCCATACCGGCCCCGCCATTCTGGGCCGCATCGGCGCGGCCGGCGGCGCCGATACAGGCCGGCGGATCACCGCGCTCGGCGATACCGTCAACACCGCAAGCCGCCTCGAGAGCGCCTCGAAGGACCTGGGCGTTCAAGCCGTGATCTCGCGCTCTGTCTTTGCCGCCGGGGAAATCGCTCCCTCGGGCGAGTTCGAGGAGCGGTCGATCGAGATTCGCGGCCGCACGCAGCCCCTCGACATTATCGCTGTGAAGAGGGCGACGCAGATCCCAGCGCCCGTAAATCAGCCCGAGCCGGTCCGGTAGATGTAATACCGGTCCTCGGGCGCGCCCGGCGGAAGCGGCACGGAGTGTGCGCCCGGGATGGAGAGCGGGAGATCCGAGAGAATGACGGCTCCGGGCGCCACTGCCGGGCCGAGATGCCGGCTGACGATCCCGCTCATGTGAGAATTGTGTTCGGGTTCGAACGACCCGACATCCGAATGCGCGAGGACGACCTGACCTTCGAATAGCCGCGCAGCTTCGGGAAGCGTTTCGGCAAGCTCGCCGAGAATGAGCTGCGAGGGATCGGGAGTGCAATCGGGATAGCTGTCGACCTTGCGCTCGAAAACGATGATTTGCCTGTCCGGAAGATGGCGGCGAAGATGATCGAAGGTCCGGCCGTGGCCGAGGCCGAGCTCGAAGACGACGCCCGGGCGGTCTTTGATTTGTTCGAACGCCCAGGCGAGGCACGCATGCTGCGCCTCGAGGCGGTAGAGAAGCTTTTCAAGCCGGGAGGAACGGCGCATCGCAGATATCCTTCCCTAAACGTCTCAGCATGAGCATTTAGTCTCGGCCATGTAGAGCACGTGGGACGCGCCTTCAAAACCGGGGGTCGCGCACCCTGCCGAAGGTGCTACGATGGCGAAAGCGCAAGGGCCAGACACGGGCGACATGGCTGGAGACGAATTCACCCTGAAATTCTGGGGAGTACGAGGAAGCATCCCCGTTTCGTCGCGCGAAATGGTGCGCGGGGGCGGCAATACATCCTGCGTCGAGGTCCGTTGCGGCGGGCGCGTCATCTTCTTCGACGCGGGATCGGGCCTGCGGCCTGCGGGTCTCGCGCTGCGGGAACAGAACATCGGTCAATCGGACATTTTCCTGTCGCACGCCCATTGGGACCACATCGTCGGGCTGCCATTCTTCAAGCCGCTATTCACGCCGAAGATGCAGACCACCTTATGGTCGGGCCCTCTCGCCGGGAAGACGACTACGCGGGCCCTCGTCGAGGATCTGATGAGACGGCCTTTCTTTCCGGTCGGCACGGAGGTGTTCTGCGGCCAGGTCGATTACCGCGATTTCGATGCCGGAGAAACCATCGGGCTCGCGCAATGCGTCCTCAGGTCCCGCGCTCTCGACCACCCCGGCGGAGCCGTCGGCTATCGGCTCGAACATGCCGACAAGGCCATTGCCTATATCACCGATACGGAACACGAGCCGGGCAAGCTCGACCCGGCCATCCTCGAGCTCATCGCCGACGCCGAGCTCATGGTCTACGATTGCACTTATACGGAAGCGGAATTTGCGGAGTTCCGAGGCTATGGTCATTCGACCTGGAATCACGGGGTCGAGCTCTGCCGGGCCGCGAACACCAAGCGGCTTGCGCTGTTCCACCATCATCCGAGCCGCACGGACGACAGCCTCGACAGTCTCGAGGAGTCGGCGCGCGATGCTTTTGGGGGCGCATTCGCGGCCCGCGACGGAATGGTGCTCAAGCTCTGATCAGATCGGAGGGCGATGCCCACAGGCAGGCCGGGTGCCTTCTCGTGGCACCGAACAGCCCTTCGAGAAAGGCGAGCGCCGCGGCATCGCCGAGATCATGATGGGAGAGTATCCCGACAGGATAGGCACCGCGCATTCGCGATTTCGTCAATGCGGCTACCAGCTTCGAAACGAGGAGTTCGTGGTCATGACACCGGCGCGTACCCGCGAAGTCGATGAGGTCGACATGCGCGTTGACGATGCGGATTGCCGGGCAATCGAACCATGTATCGCCATAGGTCGAAAGAGCGCGGTAGCCCAAGGCCGGCAGATCGCTTACCAGCACCGCATCGATACGGTTCCACGGCGGAACCAGGATCGGCGCCAGGCGCTCCCCATAGAGCTCCCTCATGCGCCGGAACGCGTGGCCGAGCTCGTCGAGCACGATGCTGCGCGCGCGATGAACTCCGAGCTCCTGCTTCTTGGCCCCGAGCGGCGCGTGGTTCGCGTGCGACCAACCGTGAACGGCCGGACGAATATGCGGTGAGGCTTCGAGATGGCGCGCGAGCGCCGAGCCCGTCCTCGCCGGGACGACCGCGAGCAGAAGCGGAATGCCTTCGCGGCGGGTGAGCTCGGCAAAATCGTCGAGCCGGGAAGTCGGCACGGCGGCATCGTCATCCCGGAGCCATAGGCGGGCGGTCGAACCTGCGTCCTGCCAGCGGTCGAGCTCGTCCCCGAGCGGCCGCCAGTTCATTTTGCGAGACTCCGCGACAGGATGCGATCGAGCTCGGCCGATGCTTTGCCGAGCGATCTTTCCTGGAGCACGAATTGCCGCGCGGCCCGGCCCATCCGGTACCTTCGCTTATGATCCAAGAGCAGGCTTCGAATTGCCTCGGCGAGAGCCTGCGTATCCCACTCGGGGGTGAGTATTCCCGTTTCGCCGTTGCGGACGACCTCAGGGATTCCTGCTGTTTTCTGCGCAACGACAGGGAGGCCTGCGGCCTGCGCTTCGAGATAAGCAAGCCCATAGGCTTCTCCGCAGCCCGGCCACACATAAAGATCGGCATTGCGCAGGTGCCGGACCACGTCTGATGGGTCAGTTTCGCCCACCCATTCGATGCGCCGCGGCCCGAACCGGGCGAAGAGCGATCGGACTTCCGCGTAAAGAGGCCCATCGCCGACCACGATGAGCTGCCAGCCTTCATCCGGGATTCGGCCGAGGGCGTCGGCGAGCATCCTGAAGCTCTCGAACTTGTCGCCGGCCCGCATCATCGCCACTGCGATAATCCTCTGAGCATCGGGACAAGCAGGATCGGCCCTATAGGCGATGGTGTCGATGAACGGCATGAGACGCGCGCGCACGGCATTCGGCGCGGCCCGGGCGAGTCCATCGGCATCCCGCGTGGTAAAGCATACATTGACCGCGGCGAGATTGACGGCCTCGATAACCGCCGCCTGCGCCCGCACCCATCCCTGGCGGTCCCGCTTCGCCGAATAGGAGGCTTCCGCCGTGGCATAGGGCAGTCCGAAGCGGCGGGCGAGTGTCGGACCGATGAGGTCGGGTGCCTTGTAATAGGGATGATAGCAGAACCAGAGATCGGGAACCGATTGCGTCCATGCGGCGGAGAGGCGCGTCACTTCCTCACCAGCGCGCTCCTTGATTTCGCAGAACGAGCCAGGCTCGGTCGCGAAGGCCCGCAGCGTGGACGCAAGTTCGACCTCGTGTCCCGCCACGCGCAGCGCCCGAATGAGCAGTCTCGCCATCTGGCGATCTCCCGAAGGCACCGGATGATCCGGGTGTTTGAGCGGCGCGTAGAACGCAATTCTCATCCCGGAGCTATGGTCCGGCGCCCGATCCACCGTCAATCCCGCCATCCTGGCGCTCGGCTTGTCTCCTCGGAGCCCCTCGTCTAGCTAAGGTCTCGGGCGTTTTGGCCCGCTCGCAAGGCAGGGAATGGGCATGAAGATCGCCGTGGTGGGTGCGGGCTACGTAGGCTTGGTGACGGGAGCCTGTCTCGCCGACTTCGGATACGAGGTGGCGCTGATCGATCACGATCCCGAGCGGATCGCGACGCTCAATGCCGGCCGCGTGCCGATTTACGAAGCGGGACTCGCAGAGATGCTGAGAGCCAACCGCGAGCGCGGTCGGCTCGTGTTCACAGACCATCTCGAGCCTGCCGTCTCCAAGGCCGATATCGCGATGATCGCGGTCAGCACGCCCGCGCGCCGGGGCGATGATGCCGCGGACCTCGCCTTCGTGCACAAGGCGGCAAGCGAGATCGCCGCGGCTCTCTCCGGCTATACGGTCATCGTCACCAAGTCGACGGTGCCGGTCGGCACCGCGCGCGATCTCAAGGCCGAAATGAGGAAGCTCCGCCCCGATGCCAACTTTGATGTGGCATCCAATCCGGAATTCCTGCGTGAAGGCTCGGCAATAGAGGACTTTCGCCGCCCGGACCGCATCATCGTCGGATCGGACTCGCCCAGGGCGAGCGAGCTCATGCGGCGTCTCTATAGCCCGATCACGGCGGCTGGCGCGCCGATGTTGCTCACCGATTTCGAATCCGCCGAGCTCATCAAGTATGCCGCCAACGCCTATCTTGCGACGCGCCTCGCCTTCGTGAACGAGCTCGCCGATCTTTGCGAACAGGTGGGCGCCGATATCTCGGTTGTGACCGGCGGCATCGGTCACGACCGCCGGATCGGGCATCACTATCTTCACCCGGGCCCCGGTTTCGGCGGCTCGTGCTTCCCCAAAGATACGCGCGCGCTCGCAGCCGCGGCGCGATCCGCGAACGGACGCTTCAGCCTCATCGAGGCGGTGGTCTCGGCCAACGACCGGCGCAAGCAGGGATTGGCCGAGCGTGTCATCGCCGCCCTCGGAGGCAGCGCCTCCGAAAGAAAGATCGCCCTCCTCGGAGTGGCGTTCAAAGCCGAGACCGACGACGTGCGCGACTCCGCGGCTTTGTCCCTCATACCGGCCCTGCAGGCGAAAGGAGCGAGAATTACCGCCTACGATCCCGCGATCGGAGAAGACGGCGTCAATGGACTTGCCGGCGTGAATTGGTGCGCCGATGCGTATTCGGCCGCGAGGAAAGCCGACGCCGTCGTCATCCTCACGGAGTGGAAGGAATTTCGCGATCTCGACCTCCTCGCCCTGGCCGATGTGATGAAGCAGCCGGTGATGGTAGACTTGCGCAACCTTTATTCGCCTGCCGAGATCGCGCGCACGCCGTTTGCGTATCATAGCCTCGGACGAGCGCCGACATCTTCGGAAGTCGTGGTCGAGCCCGCTGCATGAGAGTGGCGATCACCGGCGTGGCCGGGTTCATAGGCTATCATCTCTCAGGGCGGCTTTTGGCTCAGGGCCACTCCGTCGCCGGCCTGGACAATCTTTCGCCTTACTACGATGTCGAGCTGAAGAAGGCCCGTCTCACCGAGCTTGAGCGCGCTTTCGGGCTCAAGTCCTACATCTGCGATATTGCCGATGCCGGGGCGCTCGATCGGTTCCTTGCCGAGGCGGAGGCCGAAATCGTCGTTCATCTCGCCGCACAAGCGGGCGTGCGGTACAGCCTGACCAATCCTCACGCCTATGTGGCGAGCAATCTCGCCGGCTTTGCCAATGTGCTCGAGGCCTGCCGCAAGCACCGGCCACGCCATCTCCTGTATGCCTCTTCGAGTTCCGTTTACGGCAATGCCGCGCGGCTTCCCTCGCGGGAGACCGACCGGACCGACGAACCGCTCTCGTTTTACGCGGCGACGAAGCGCGCCAATGAGGGCATGGCCTATAGCTACGCGCACCTGTTCGACTTGCCGGTCACGGGTCTCAGATTTTTTACCGTCTACGGTGAATGGGGAAGGCCCGATATGGCCTTCTTCCGATTCGCCGAGGCCATCCTCTCCGGCCGTCCCATCACGATCTACAACGACGGACGGATGTCGCGCGATTTCACTTATGTGGGGGATGCGGTTGAAGCGATAGAACGTCTGTTCGATCTCCCGCCGGTGCGTTCCGATGAAGCAGCCGCGCATCGTATCGTCAACATCGCGTCGGGCAGGCGCGTGCCGCTCTTCGAGTTCATCGCCGAACTGGAAAGCGCGCTGGGCCGCGAGGCGGACAAGCGCTTCGAAGACAAGCATGCGGCCGACGTGACCGAGACCTGGGGGGACATTTCTCTTCTCACAGAACTCACCGGACTGAAGCCGCAAACGAACGTGCGCGAGGGAGTTGCCCGCTTTTCCGACTGGTTCAAATCATGGCATGCCCGCAATGCTGAAGCGCGCTGACTCCTCTCCTGCCGGGATCGCGGAAGCGCTATTGGCGCGGATCGACTCGAGGGATGCCGTGGCTGGCGTCATCGGCCTCGGCTATGTCGGGCTGCCGCTCGCAGTGGCAATCGCGCGCGCCGGTTTTCGCGTCGAAGGGTTCGACGTGGATCCCGCGAAGCCGCCGCTCCTCAATCGCGGGCAATCCTACATCGAGGCCGTATCCTCGCTTGATCTGTCGAAGATCATCGGTTCCGGCCGCTTTCATGCAGGTTCCGATTTCGGCCTTCTGGAAGAGTGCGATATCATGGTGATCTGCGTTCCGACGCCGCTCACGCCGCATCGCGATCCCGACCTCTCCTTCATCGAGAATACGGCGTGCGCAATCGCGCCGCGCCTCCGGCGCGGCCGATTGGTCGTCCTTGAATCGACAACCTATCCCGGCACGACCCGCGAGGTCTTGGCGCCCCTGCTCGAAGCTTCAGGTTTGCGTTCGGGCCAGGATTTCTTTCTCGGCTACTCGCCGGAGCGGGAAGATCCGGGAAACCCGGTCTTCCACACGATCAACACGCCGAAGCTCGTTGCGGGAGACGGGCCGGACGCCCGGCGTCTCGTCGCTGCCTTCTATGGCGCATTCATCGCCAAGGTGGTGGAGGTCACCTCGCCGGAGGTCGCCGAGTCGGCGAAAATTACCGAGAACATCTTCCGGGCTGTGAACATCGCGTTGGTCAACGAGCTCAAAATTGTCTTCGACGCCATGGGAATCGATGTCTGGGAGGTCATCGAGGCGGCGAAGACCAAGCCGTTCGGGTATATGCCGTTCTATCCCGGGCCCGGTCTCGGCGGACACTGCATCCCGATCGACCCGTTCTATCTCAGCTGGAAATCGCGGGAGTTCGATCTCCCCACTCGCTTTATCGAGCTTGCAGGCGAGATCAATCGCGCGATGCCGCGCTACGTCATGGGAAAGCTCGAGGAGGCCCTCGACCGGTTGCTCGCGGTCCCTCTCGGCCGTTCGCGCATTCTGATCCTCGGTCTTGCCTTCAAGAAGAATGTGTCCGACATCCGCGAAAGTCCCGCGCTCAAGCTCATCGAGCTTCTCGAGGCACGCGGCGCCCGTGTCGAGTACCACGATCCGCATGTGCCCGAGATTCTCGAGACACGCGAGCATCGTGCGCTGAAAGGCCGCCGATCCGTTGCGCTCGAAGCGGCTCTCATCGCCGATAACAATGCGGTGCTCGTCGCGACCGACCACGACAGCGTGGACTACGCGCTCATCGCCGCCAATGCGCGGCTCATCGTCGATACGCGCAACGTGTTCGCCCGCAATGGCCTAGCGAGCGAACGGATCGTCAAGGCGTGAACACCGTAGAAGTCCGATACTTCGGACGGACCGTGAGGCTCCCCGATCTCCCCGAATACCGGAAATTCTACCAAAAACTCGAAGCGGGATTGTGGGAGCCCGACACCTTCCGCCTGCTCGAGGCCAAGCTCGATCGGAGCACCGTCTACATCGACGTCGGTGGCTGGATCGGAGTGACGCCTCTGTGGGCGAGCCAGATTGCCAAGCATGTCGTCATGGTCGAGCCCGATCCCACGTGCCGGGCCATCCTTAGGGACCTGGTTCGCTCCTACATGAATGTCACGCTGCTCGAAGCCGCGTTGTCGCCCGAGAAGCAGGTGAGGCTCCATGCGGTCGATGGGTTCGGCAGCTCCGAGACGACCGCGCTCGATATCGCCAACGGGGAAACGAGCGAGGCCGCCGGCATACCCGCGGACGAGGTGATGCGGCATGCGGGCGCGAGCGAGATAGTCGTCAAGATCGATATCGAAGGTTACGAGTACCAGATCGTTTCGGAGTTGATGCGCTTCGCGGAATATCCGTTGAGGGCGTTGCAGCTGGCGGTCCATCCGGCGCTCTATGAACGTACCCTGCGAGCGCCGCATCCCCTTGCGAGGCTGCTGACGCTCCTCGCGACCTATCGCCTCGTCCGGTCCTTCCGGGGGTTGTCGGGACGGCCGCTTCGCGCCAAATATCGCTCCGTGCTCACCTATCTGACGCTGGGTATATTGCTCCGGATCACCCCGCGCGGAACGGACCTTCTCTTCACCCCCACGCAACCGAACTGATCGATGTCCCTCGCCGAAACGATCGAGCCCGAAATCGAGGCCCCCGCCAAGAAGCCCTCACGCGGGCAGCCGTCACTCACGCTCATCGACAAGGTCGCCGACTGGCTGATCACGACAGCCCTCTCGGGCGCCGATCTCGAGACGGTGGTGCGCGGCTTCTGTTATCGCCTTGCCGCGACCGGCCTGCCCCTGGCGCGCATCCATCTGTCCTTCTCGATGCTGCACCCCCTTTATCGGGCGATGGGCTTCACGTGGCGGCGCACCGAGGGCCTCAAGGTCGAGGGCTATCGTCACACGCAGGGGCTCGGCGATGTGTTCCTGCGCAGTCCCTACTTCTATATCCTGAACAACCAGCTCGATCACATGCGCCGGCATCTCTCGCCGGACGAACCGTCCGAGTTCCCGATCTTCGACGATCTGAAGAAGGAAGGCATTAGCGACTATCTCGCTTTCGTCTCAGGGTTCGCTGGGGAGTCGACCCAAGGGATCATGGGCTCGTGGTCGACCGATTCAAGGGAAGGCTTCCAGGATGGCGAGATCGCGGCCCTTCTCAGGGTCCAGAGTCATCTGGCGGTCGCCGCGCGAATGGCGGTGCTCGGACATCTCGCCGAGAACATGCTCATCACCTATCTCGGCGGCGATGCCGGCCGGCGGGTTCTGAGCGGCCAGATCCGACGCGGCGATGGGGAGACGATCCGCGCCGCTCTCATCATGGCCGACATGCGCCGCTCGACCCAGATGGCCGAGCATCTCGGGCGCCAAGGCTATATCGAGGTCCTCAACCAGTTCTTCGACGCGGTCGCCAGTCCATTCGCCGAATCCGGGGGTCAAATTCTCAATTTCCTGGGCGACGGTTTCCTCGCGGTCTTTCCGTGCGCGCGGCATCGCGCGCAGAGCGTCGCGGCTTGCCGGGCCGCCCTCTCCACCGCGCGCGCCGCCGTCTCGCGTATGGCGGCGCTCAACCAGCGCCGGCGGGAGCAGAATGCCGAAGCCATCGGATTCGGCCTCGGCCTGCACGTCGGCAACGTGATGTTTGGAAACGTGGGCTTGCGCGACCGGCTGACCTTTTCCGCTTTCGGCGCCGCCGTCAACGAGGTCCACCGGCTCGAGTCGCTGACCAAGAAGTACCCGGTTCCGATCGTCGCGAGCGAAAGCTTCGTCGAGTACAGCGGGGGTGAGTGGCAAACGCTCGGCCGCGAAAGGCTCCAGGGCATAGAAGAAGAGATGACCGTGTACACCCCCGAGAAGACCAGCGAGGACGAGGCAGCATTGGAAGAGCTTCTTCAACCTGCCGATTTCGGTCTCACCGATGCCGAGCAGCTCGTGCTTCTCCATCGAGACGCGCGCAAGCCGCAGCAAAAGCAGCCGGCATGAGGCTGCTCCTTGCTGCTCTCGTGCTGATCGGGGGATTGTGGATGGCGGAAAAGGCTCTGGCCGAACCGTGGCGGCGTGTGCTCGAGGATGGATTCGAGGGAAGCGAGTTCGCTTCGGAAGGCGGCCTCTACTACCGCAACAACTTTGAGCAAAGCGCAGGCAAGGCCGAATTCCAAAGCAGGGTTGTACGGACGGGGCAAGGTGCGCTTAGGTTATCGGTCCGGCCGCTCTGCCCGTCACCTGGCGAGGACTGCAGCGAGCGGGCGGAAATCTGGGAGCAAACGAAGCTCTGGGTGCCTTATGACCAGGGAATCTGGCATGGCTTTGCCGTGAAGTTCGAAGACCCGATCCCGCGCGATGACAACCGCTATGTGATCGCCCAGTGGAAACGGCAGATCCTCCCCGGCGCGGTCGGCGACTACAGTCCGTTCCTCGCGATCAGGATGTATCGCGGCAAGCTTTTCATGACGGTCGAAACCGACCTCCTGAAGGGCGAGGACGCGATGTCGGGCGGCTGTCCCGAAGGGGCGGCACGGGTCTGGTTGCGGCCGGATGTCAGCCAAACGAGAGCGCTCATCGCCGCTGACGCGACCTTCGATTCGAAAGACGGGGAGCTTTTCGCCTCCTGCTCGAGCGAAATCGTCGTCATACCCCGGGGCAATGCCCTGCCGCCTCCTCAGTCCGGGTGGATCGATTTCGCGGTCTATACCAAGCCCGGCCCAGACGGCAGCGGGCAAATCGAAGTCTTCGCCAACGACAAATGGGTCGCGAGCGTGAACGGCAAGATCGGCCACGCCGACGCGAAAGGTCTGGGCGATCGCCAGTACTTCAAGTTCGGACCATATCGGGGCGGCGGCGAGGGGGAGTGGGCCCTCTATTACGACGATTTCCGCAGGAGTCCCAACTGCCGCGACGTCCTGTCGAACGGCGTTTGTCCCTTTTGATCATCATCTTGCCCTAGGCACCGCCCGGGGGTTGGGTTAGTCTTCCCCCGATCAAAAGGGGAGGCTATTCGGCGTTTCGCCGAGTAGACGGTATTTTTGTCGGTCGTGAGTGCAAAAAGCGATATCCTGCGGGTCGAGGGTCTCGGCATTGCCTTTGCGCTCCATGCCGGCGAAATCACCGCCGTCAAGGATGCGAGCTTCCGCGTGCTGCCGGGCAAGGTCACGGCTCTCGTGGGCGAATCTGGGTCGGGCAAATCGGTCATCGCCCAATCGATCATGGGCATCCTTCCCCGGGTTGGCCGGATCACCCACGGGTGTATCCTCTTCACCGACCCGGCGGCCGGCAGGAGAGAGGTCGACCTCGCGAAGCTCGATGTAGCAAGCGAGGAGTACCGCCATCTGCGCGGCGCCCGCATGTCGATGATCTTCCAAGAGCCGATGACCTCGCTCTCGCCTCTTCACACGATCGGCGACCAGATCGGCGAGGCGCTTCGCATCCACAGCGATCTGCCCAAGAAGGAGATCGGCGACCGGACCAAGGAGATGCTGGACCTCGTGGGCTTCCCCTCGCCGAGCCGCGCTTACGGCATGTACCCTTTCGAGCTTTCGGGCGGCCTTCGCCAGCGAGCAATGATCGCGATGGCCCTCATCTGCCGCCCCGCCCTCCTCATCGCCGACGAGCCGACGACCGCCCTCGACGTCACCATTCAAGCCCAGATCCTCGAACTTCTGGTAAGTCTCCAGGAAAAGCTCGGGATGGCGATCCTGCTCATCACCCACGATCTCGGCATCGTCGCCAACATCGCCGACGAGGTCGTGGTGATCTATCACGGCGAGATCATGGAGGCGGGCACGATCGACGACATCATGCGCCGGTCGAGCCATCCATACCTGAAGGCGTTGATGGCAGCGGTGCCCACCTTCGACATGCTCCCCGGCCAGCGGCTCAAGGCACTGCGGGAGGTGAACACGCGCGCCGGCGAAGTTTTGGGCGAATCTGTCCGCGCCCGCCCCAAGGCGGATGAAGGGGCAGGCGCGCTGCTCTCCGCAACGGGCCTGACCAAGACTTTCCAAACGCGTCGCGAGAGCTGGTTCGGCAAGCGGGACGACACGAAAATCCTTGCCGTCGACGATGTGAGCTTCGACGTCCGCCGCGGCGAATGCCTCGGTCTGGTCGGCGAATCGGGCTGCGGAAAGACCACTATCAGCAAACTCATCATGCGGGCGCTCACCCCGGATGCGGGCGAGGTCGTTTTCGATGGCGGAAGCGGTCCCCTCGACGTGCTCCGGGCGGAAGGCTCGGCGCTCAAGGACCTCCGAACGCGCATCCAGATGGTGTTCCAGGACCCGTTCAGCTCGCTCAGCCCGCGCATGACGGTCCGCAACATCCTGAGCGAGCCGCTTCAAATTCATGAGCGGGGCGATTCCGACTATCGCCGCGAACGCGTGACCAAGCTCATGGAGGCGGTCGGCCTCGATCCGCGGTACCTAAGCCGCTACCCGCACAGCTTCTCCGGCGGCCAGCGGCAGCGGATCGGCATCGCCCGCGCGCTGGCGCTCGGGCCTGATCTGCTCATCTGCGATGAGCCCGTCTCTGCCCTCGATGTGTCGGTGCAGGCCCAGATCCTCAACCTGCTCAAGGACCTCCAGAAGGAGCTCGGGCTGACCTACCTCTTCATCTCCCACAACCTCGCGGTGGTCGACTACATGGCGGATCGCATCGCGGTCATGCGTGCGGGCCGCATCGTCGAGATGGCGCCCCGGCACACGCTCTTCCGCAAGCCGGTTCATCCCTATACGAGGGCTCTGCTGGCGGCGGTTCCTTATCCCGATCTCGACCGGCCGCTCGATTTCGGTACGCTCAATCTCGGCGGAACATCCGAGGTCGAGGCATGGGACCCTGTTTTCCGTCCCGATCGAGGCGCCCCGCGGCTCGTCCATCGCGATCTCGGTGATGATCATCGCGTACTCGCGCGCGCCGATGCCTCGCTTGCGGAGCTTCGTCAGTGATCGCACGGCTTCTTGCAATTCTGCTCCTCTGGGTGCCGGCGGTCGCGGGAGGAGCGTTCGCGGCCGCGGTCGAGCCCGAGATGTTGGTGGAAAAGGTCAAGGCGGGCGAGCTCCCGCCCGTCGACAAGCGGCTGCCGGCAGAGCCCCGCGTCATCGATGTGAAGGCGATGGGGAGAGAGCCCGGCCGCTACGGCGGGACCGTCCGGATGATCATCGGCGGGCAGCGCGATATCCGATACATGACGATCTTCGGCTATGCGCGTCTCGTGGGCTATGACGAGAAGCTCAAACTCGTTCCCGACATCCTTCTCTCATACGACGTTGAGGACGGACGGATCTTCACCTTCCACCTTCGGCACGGGCACAAATGGTCGGATGGGGAGCCTTTCACAGCGGAGGACTTCCGCTACGCCTGGGAGGACGTCCTCAACAACGACGACCTCTCGCCGGGCGGGCTGCCCGCGCCTCTTCTCGCGAACGGCAAGCCGCCGAGATTCGAGGTGCTGGACGATCTGACCGTTCGCTACAGCTGGGATAGTCCCAATCCCGATTTGCTTCCGCAGCTCGCAGCAGGCCAGCCCATCAGGCTCGCGATGCCGGCGCACTACCTCAAGCAGTTCCACGAGAAGTACCAGAGCGAGGACAAGCTTGCGGCCCTCATGAAGAAGAACAAGGCCAAGAGCTGGAAACAGCTGCACATCAGGAAATCGCAATCCTACCGTCCCGAGAATCCGGACCTTCCGACCCTCGAGCCCTGGCGCAATACGACGACGCTCCCGGCCGAGCTCATCGTCTTCGAGCGGAACCCCTATTATCACCGCGTCGATGAGAACGGCCGGCAGCTTCCCTATATCGATCGGTTCGAGCTCAACATCAGCTCTTCGGCGCTCATTCCGGCCAAGACCGGAGCGGGCGAGAGCGATCTCCAAGGAACCGCGATCGAGTTCGACGACTACACTTTCCTCAAAGAGGCCGAACGAACGCATCCGATCAAGGTGAACCTGTGGGAGCGCACGCAGGGCGCCCGCGTCGCGCTGTTCCCCAACCTCAATTACCAGGATCCCGTCTGGCGCAAGGTTCTCCAGGACGTGCGCTTCCGCCGCGCTCTTTCGCTCGCGATCGACCGCCGTGAGATCAATCTCGCGGTATTCTTCGGCCTCGCGAAACCGAGCGCCAATACCGTGCTGCCCGCGAGCGCTCTCTACCGGCCCGAATATGCGCAGGCCTGGATCAACCATGATCCGGCTCTTGCCAACAAACTGCTCGACGAGATGGGTCTCGACAAGCGCGACAGCGACGGCTTCCGCCTCCTCCCGGATGGACGCACGGCCCAGGTGATCGTCGAATCGACTGGCGAAGGCAACACTGACTCCGATGTGCTCGAGCTCATCAAGGACTACTGGCGCGATATCGGGATCGATCTCTTCACCCGCACGAGCCAGCTCGATCTGTTCCGCAGCCGCGTGCTCGCCGGAGAGACGATGATGACGATCTCCTCCGGAATCGACAACGGCATCCCGACCGCGGACATGAATCCGGGAGAGCTCGTTCCTGTCAGCTCCGAGCACCTGCAATGGCCGATGTGGGGGATGTACTTCGAGAGCCACGGCTCGAAAGGGTCCCCTCCGACGGAGCCTGCCGCCGTCGATCTGGTCAACCTCTATAAGCAGTGGCAGAGCGCAGCGACGACCGCCGAGCGCGAGAGCATCTGGCACCGCATCCTGTCGCTCTATACCGAGAACGTCTTCTCGATCGGTATCGTGAACGGGACGCTACAGCCGGTCGTCGCTTCCGCGAAGCTCAGGAACGTGCCCCCCAAAGGCCTCTACAGCTTCAATCCGACCTGCTATTTCGGCGTCTACATGCCCGACACATTCTGGTTCGACGGCGGGAGCTGAGCGATGCTTCGCTATATCCTGTGGCGTATCGCCGTGATGGTGCCGACGCTGCTCATCATCTCGGCTCTGATCTTCACGATCATCGAGCTCCCCCCCGGAGACTATTTCGAGACCTATATCGCCGAGCTTCAGGCGCAGGGGGAAGGCGTCAATACCGAACAGATCGCCGCGCTCAAGAAGGAATATGGCTTCGACCAGCCGCCGGTGCTGCGATACTTCCATTGGCTGGCCGGCATGCCGCGAGGCGATTTCGGCTATTCGTTCGAATATAATCTGCCGGTCAGCGACGTCGTCGGCGATCGGATGTGGCTGACCGTGATGGTCTCTTTCGTGACCATCCTATTCACCTGGCTCGTAGCCTTTCCGATCGGCATCTACTCGGCGACACACCAGTACAGTTGGAGCGACTACGGCCTGACCTTTCTCGGGCTCCTCGGCCTCGCGACGCCCAATTTCATGCTGGCGCTCGTCTTCTTGTATTTCGCCAACGTCTGGTTCGGCACCTCGATCGGCCATCTCATGGACCCCCAGTACTACAGCGAGCCGATGAGCTGGGCCAAGGCCAAATCGATCCTCCAGCATCTGTGGATACCGGTCCTGATCATCGGCACCGCGGGGACGGCCGGGATGATCCGCCGTCTTCGCGCCAATCTTCTGGATGAGCTGCAGAAACAATATGTGGTGACCGCGCGCGCGAAAGGCCTTCACCCCTTTCGGGCGTTGATCAAGTACCCGCTTCGGATGGCGCTCAATTTCTTTATCTCCGACATCGGCTCGATTCTGCCGGCGATCATATCGGGAGCGGAGATCACCGCGATCGTGCTGTCGCTCGAAACGACGGGCCCGATGCTCATCCGCGCCCTCAAGAGCCAGGACATGTATCTCGCGGGCTCGTTCTTGATGTTCCTCGCATTCCTGACGGTCATCGGAGTGCTGATCTCCGACATCGCGCTGGCGATCCTCGACCCCCGCATCAGGTTGCAGGGGCGGAGCGTCAAGTGAACGACATCTCATCCCCGCTTCCCGTGCCTGGCGCCCCTCTGCCGCACTACGTCTCCTCGGCGCCGTTCGACCCCCGTTCGGTCGAGGCGATGACCAAGGCCCAGAGCGAGGTCTATCTCGCCTCGCAATGGCGCTTGATGTGGTGGAAGTTCAAACGCCACAAAATGGCGCTCGTTTCGGGGATTTTTCTGGCGATCGCCTACGCATCCATCCTCATCAGCGAGGTGTTGGCTCCGTACAATCTGCATTCCCGTCACGTCGATTTCATTCACGCGCCCCCCCAGCAACTCCATCTTTTCCACGATGGAAGATTCGTCGGCCCGTTCGTCTACGGGCGGACCATGCATCTCAATATGGACACGCTGAAGCGCGAATACGCGGTCAACCGCAACGACGTCGAACCCGTCCGTTTCTTGTGCCGTGGCGACCGCTATAAGTTCTGGGGCCTCATCGAGGGCGACATCCATCTCTTCTGCCCCGCCGAGAACGGGCAGCTGTTCCTTCTCGGCACCGACCGGCTCGGCCGCGATATGCTCTCGCGCATCATCTACGGCGCACGCGTGTCGCTCTCGATCGGGCTTCTCGGAGTTACCGTGAGCTTCATTCTCGGCATCGTGATCGGCGGCATAGCCGGCTACGAGGGCGGGGTCGTCGACCTCGTGGTGCAGCGGATCATCGAGGTCCTGCAATCGCTGCCGAGCATTCCGCTGTGGCTCGCGCTCGCCGCGATCATGCCGATCACCTGGAGTCCCCTCCTCGTCTATTTCGCAATAACGCTGATCCTGGGCATGCTCGACTGGACCGGACTGGCGCGCGCCGTGCGCTCGAAGCTGCTCGCGTTGCGCGAGGAGGATTACGTTCTTGCAGCCCAGCTCATGGGCGCGCCGAAAAGGCGGATCATTGCCCGCCATCTGATCCCCGGTTTTCTGTCTCATCTCATCGCCTCGGCGACGATTGCCATCCCGGGCATGATCCTCGGCGAAACAGCGTTGAGCTTCCTCGGGCTGGGACTGAGGCCGCCGATCACCAGCTGGGGCGTTCTCCTGACCGAGGCGCAGAACGTCAATGTGGTCGCGCTCTATCCCTGGCTGATGTTCCCGGTCCTCCCTGTCATTCTCGTCATTCTCGCCTTCAACTTCCTGGGCGACGGCTTGCGCGATGCCGCCGATCCTTATCGCTGAGGCGAAACGCTTATGCACGACCGTTCTTTCAGGAACAGCTTATCGCGCTTGAGCGGGGAGGCAATCTGATGCGTCGGCATGAACACGCGCGCATTCTCATGTACAGCCACGACACATTCGGGCTCGGGCATTTGAGGCGATGCCGCGAGATCGCGCATTCGCTCGTGGAGCGGATCAAGGGCCTGACCGTGCTCATCGTCTCAGGCTCCACCATCGCCGGCGCGTTCGACTACCGCGTTCGTGTCGACTTCGTGAAGATTCCGAGCATCATCAAGCTTCACAATGGCGAGTACACATCGCTCGACCGCCACACCGATCTCGACGAGACGCTCGAAATGCGTCAGTCCATCATCCGCCATACGGCGGAGACCTTCCAGCCCGACATCTTCATCGTCGACAAGGAGCCCCTCGGCTTGAGGGGCGAGCTCATCGAGACGCTCTCCTATCTGAAGACGCGCGGCTCGACGCTCATTCTCGGCCTTCGCGAAGTGATGGACGCCCCCCACCTCCTCGCCGCCGAATGGGCGAAACGCGATGTCCTGCGGAAGATCGCGCAATTCTACGACATGGTCTGGGTCTATGGGCCGGAAGAATTCTATGATCCGCTGACCGGGCTCGACGTGCCGCCCGGGGTCAGATCGCGAATGTCTTATGTCGGGTTTCTCGAGCGCCGGCTACCGCACAGCGACGTTCCAAGCCGCCGCCCGGAAGGCGACTACATCCTCGTCACGACGGGCGGGGGCGGAGACGGGGCGGATCTCATACATTCCGTCCTCGATGCCTACCGCAGCAACAGCGCGCTCGAGCATCGCGCGTTGATCGTGCTCGGGCCGTTCATGCCGACGCGCAAACGCCGCAAGCTCCTGCGCAAAGGCAAAGCGGTTCCGCAGGCCGAGATCATCGAGTTCGACAATCGTCTCGAACATTTCATTGCCGGCGCCCGCGGCGTCGTCGGGATGGGCGGCTACAACACGTTCTGCGAAATACTGTCGTTCGACCGGCCGACATTGATCGTTCCCAGACTCCAGCCTCGGGAGGAACAGCTGATCAGGGCCAAGCGCGCCGCCGAGCTCGGCATTATCGAGATGCTGATGCCTGAGGAAGCCGCCGATCCAACCCGGATGGCTGCGACGCTCATCGAGCTCCCCGAGCGTCCACCGCCCTCGCGCGCTGTCCCAGGCCTCGCTCTTGACGGACTCGACCGCATCGCCGAGCGCATCATCGATCTACTCGAACGCCATGCCCATCGGCGTTTCACCTTGATCGAGAGCGCGAACTGACGCTTCGCTCCGATGGCGGACAGGATCATCGTCGTCCTCAAGGGCTATCCGCGACTGTCGGAAACCTTCATCGCCCAGGAAATATTGGGGCTCGAGCGCGCCGGCTACGATCTCGAGCTCGTCTCGCTTCGCCGCCCGACGGACGCCCGCCGCCATCCGGTGCACGAGGAGATCAAGGCGCCCGTGCACTACCTGCCTGAATACCTCCATGACGACCCCGGCCGTGTCGCCCGCAGCTTCGGGCGGGCGGCGCTGCTGCCCGGCTTCTGGCGGTCCCTCCTCGTGTTTCTTCGCGACTACGTGCGCGACCGCACCCGCAACCGGCTCCGCCGCTTCGGACAGGCAGCCGTGCTCGCGGCCGAGCTGCCCGCCGGCGCGCGATGGCTGCACGCGCATTTCATCCACACGCCCGCTTCCGTAACCGCTTACGCGAGCCTGATGCTCGGTATTCCTTGGAGCTGCTCTGCCCATGCCAAGGACATCTGGACGTCACCCGACTGGGAAATCGAGGAGAAGCTCGCCTCGGCCCGTTGGATCGTGACCTGCACCAGAGCGGGCTTCGACCGCCTCGAGCGGCTCTCGATGCGTCCGAACGGCGTCCATCTGAGCTATCACGGCCTCGATCTTTCGCGCTTCGACCCCTTCCCGGCCGAGCGTCCGCGTCGCGACGGATCGAGCACGGACGACCCCGTTACTATCTTGAGCGTCGGGCGCGCGGTTCCGAAAAAGGGCTACGGCGTGCTCCTGCGCGCTCTTTCACTTTTGCCTTCCGGGCTCGCTTGGCGCTTCGTTCATATCGGCGGGGGAGACGAGACGGCTTCGCTTCAGGCGCTTGCACAATCACTCGGTCTTGCTTCCCGCATCGAATGGCAAGGCGCAAAGACGCAGGACTTTGTGCTCGCCCGCTATCGGGAAGCCGACCTCTTCGTTCTCGCCTCCCGGATCGCCGGTGACGGTGACCGCGACGGACTGCCCAATGTCCTGGTCGAAGCGGCGAGCCAGGGGCTGGCCTGCATCTCGACATCGATCTCTGGGATTCCGGAGCTCTTCACCGACGGCGAGAACGCGCTCCTCGTCAAGCCGGAGGATCCCGCGGCACTTGCGGATGCGCTCAATCGCGCCATTCGCGATCCCGCTATGCGGGAGAGGCTGGGTGCGGCCGCGGAACGGCGCGTGCGCGCCGACTTCGATCACCATCGCAGCATCGAGCAGCTCTCAGATCTGTTCGGCCGACGTGCGGCATGACCGACCTCTTCTCGCTCGAAGGGAAGCGTGCGGTCGTGACCGGCGCGAGCCGTGGAATCGGACGCGCCATAGCCGAGGGTCTGGCGCGGGCCGGGGCCGATGTGGCGGTGACCGGCCGGTCCGTGGATCGGCTTTCGGAGACCGTCTCCAGCATCGAGCGCACCGGCCGGCGAGCCGTTGCCGTCCCCATGGACGTGTCCCAAGTCGACGAATGCCGCCGAGGGATTGCTTCGGCCGAGGAAGGACTGGGCGGCCTCGATCTCCTCGTCAACAACGCGGGCGTCGAACAGGTGTCCCCTTCGTTGGACGTCGACGAAGCCCTCTGGAATCGCATTCTCGATACCAATCTCAAAGGCGCGTTCTTCTGCGCCCAAGCCGCGGCGAAGCGGATGAAACAAGGCGGCGCGATCTTGAATGTCTGCTCGCTCACCTCCGAGGTGGGCATCCCGACCGCCGTTCCCTATGGAGCATCGAAGACCGGCCTGCTGGGGATGACGCGCGCGCTCGCCGCCGAATGGGCCTCGCTCGGCATTCGCGTGAACGCGATCGCGCCCGGCTATTTCCGCACCGCTTTGACCGAGCCCTTCTATGAGAACGAGTCTTGGCAGAGCGCGATGCTCGCCAAGATTCCTCTCCAGCGCTTCGGGAAACTCGACGACCTTGTGGGCGCGAGCGTATTTCTCGTTTCCGGCGCCGCCCTCTATATCACCGGGGTGTGCCTGCCTGTGGATGGCGGCACGCTTGCCTCGCTCTGATTCCGATCCGAAAAATGAACCAAAAGATCAACATCCACGAGCTCGCCTCGATCTCCGCCGAGCAGCGGATTCGTCTTCTCACCCGAACCGAGGCGGACCTCTCGAGCTTCGAGGCCAAGGTTCGGCCCATCATCGATAGCGTGAGGAAGGAAGGCGACCGGGCCGTAGCGCGCTTCGCCCGCGAGTTCGACAAGGCGCCGGTCGAGCCAGACGGGCTTGCGGCGACGCCCGCCGACTTCGATGCCGCCGAACGGAAGCTCGAGCCTAAGCTTCGAGAGGCGATGGCGTTCGCAGCCGAGTCGATCCGCAGGTTCCACGAAGATCAGAAGCCAGAGGAGATGTGGCTTCACGAGGTGCGTCCCGGAGCCTATGCCGGCGACCGCACGCGGCCCATTCCCTCAGTCGCCTGTTACGTGCCGCGCGGCAAGGGCGCTTTTCCGAGCGTGGCGCTGATGACCACGATTCCAGCCAGGGTGGCCGACGTTCCCGATATCATCATCGTAACGCCGCCAGGGCCGGACGGCCGCATCGACGCCGCAACGCTCGTTGCTGCGCGCATGTCGGGCATCGATCGCGTGTACAAAGCGGGCGGCGCGCAGGCCGTTGCCGCCGCCGC
>JBJMRA010000026.1:0-4641 GCA_045802365.1 Hyphomicrobiales bacterium
ACACTAAATCCCAACAAGAACCTCTACCGATAACAGTCGGCCGGCGTCATCACCTATGGCGCTATCCTCCGTGAACTGACGGTGAAAGTGGAAGGCTCGCGCCGTAAAGCGGTGATCGGCTTCGATGCGCTCGAGGCTTATGTTAAAGCGGGCGGCTACATCGGAGCGATCGTCGGTCGCTATGCGAACCGCATCGCCGAGGGCCGCTTCACGCTCGACGGCCAACGTTACCAACTGACCCGAAACGAGAAAGGGAAGACGCACCTTCACGGCGGCGATAGCGGGTTCGACAAGAAGCTGTGGACCATCGTGGAGAGCAAAAGCGATCGGGTGACGCTCGGCCTTCATTCGCCGGCCGGAGAGGAGGGTTATCCGGGCGCGGTCGATGTGACGTGCACCTATCGCGTGTCGCCCCCGGCGACGCTCGTCATCGAGATGGCCGCGACGAGCGATGCGCCGACCATCATCAATCTTACCGGTCACAGCTATTTCAATCTCGACGGCGAAGGCGACACGCGGAAGCACCGGCTGATGATTCCGGCCGAGGAGTATCTTCCAGTCTCCGCCGATCTCATTCCGACAAACCCCACGCCGGTCTCCGGAACCGCGTTCGACTTCCGCGAGCCCCGCGAGGTCGGCCAATCGGGCGCGAGCTACGACAACACGTTCATCATCGCGCGAGAAAGAAGCGCCAAGCCGAGGCTCGTCGCGGAGCTCGCTTCGAGCAAAGGCGACGTCCTCATGCGCCTCTCCTCCACGGAGCCCGGCCTCCAGTTCTATGACGGTGCCCATGTCGAGCACAGGGGCCTTTGCCTCGAGCCGCAGTGCTTTTCGGACACGCCCAACCGGCCCGATTTTCCGCCTTGCGTGCTCCGCCCCGGTGAAACCTATAGACATCTCATCGTGCACGAGTTCCGCGTTTGACAGCGCCGGTGCGCTCTCCGATAGTTGGCGAAGGCCGGCCGTGAGGCCGGCAAGATCGGGAGGATCACATATGACTTCGATTACGAGACGCGCCGCGCTGATCGGCACGAGCGCGGTTGCCCTGGCAGGCTTCACAGGAAGGCTCCGTGCCGCCGACACCATCGAAATTCTCGCTTCGCTGCCCAACATGGCTTTTCCGTTCTTCGTGCACATGCTGAAGGCCATTCACGGCGAGGCCGACAAGCTCGGCGGCATCGCCGTCGTCGACAGCGACGGACAGGGCTCTTCGCCGAAACAGACAGCCGACGTCGAGACGGCGCTGGTCAAGGGCGTCAAGGGCATCGTCATCAGCCCCAATGAGGTCGACGCAATGGCGCCGGCGATTCAGGGCGCGGTTGAAGCCGGGGTGCCTGTCGTGACGATCGACCGCCGGGTCGA
Source organism: Hyphomicrobiales bacterium (assembly GCA_045802365.1). Taxonomy (GTDB): domain Bacteria; phylum Pseudomonadota; class Alphaproteobacteria; order Rhizobiales; family Aestuariivirgaceae; genus JBJMRA01. The sequence goes on from JBJMRA010000026.1 coordinate 1,363, forward strand.
CAAGGTCGAAGGCATCCTCGCGCACGTCGGCGCCGACAACGTCAAGGGCGGCGAGGCGCAAGGCGAGCTCGTGATGAAGCTCTTCCCGAACGGCGCCAAGGTCATGAATCTGCAGGGCCAGCCGGGCGCCAGTCCCGCCATCGACCGCAACAAGGGACTTCACAACGTGCTCGACAAGGCGGCCGACAAGTACAAATTCGTGTTCGAGCAGACCGCCTATTTCGCCCGCGACAAGGGCTTGGCCGTCGCCGAGGCGGGGCTCGCCGCCATGACCGATCCTCCCGACGTAATCGTCTGCGCCAATGACGACATGGCGCTCGGCGCGATGGAGGCGGTCAAGGGACGCGGCCTCTCGGGCAAGATCGCAATCATGGGGTTCGACGCGCTTCCAGAGGCGCTGGCCGCGGTGCGCGATGGCGGCCTGACTGCGACGATCGAGCAGTTCCCCGGCGGACAGAGCACGCAGGCGGTGGATATTTTGATCGACAAGGTGCGCAACAATAAGGATCCGGCCAACAAGCTCGTCCTCCTGACGCCTATCGCGATCACCAAGGACAACCTGAACCAGGCCGAACGGCTGGGCGAGGTCAAGTAGGCGAACGGGTCGCGGCACGTCCGCGGCCGTCACCGACATTCCGGTCATGGCTCCCCTCCTGCGCATGTCGGGCATCGCCAAGCGCTTTCCCGGCGTGCAAGCGCTCGCCGGCGTGTCGCTCGAGGTCGAGACCGCCGAAGTTCACGGTCTCCTCGGCGAGAACGGCGCGGGCAAGTCGACGCTCCTCAAGATCCTCTCCGGCGCGCTCACGCCCGACGAAGGCACGATCGAGCTTCTCGGCAGCACGGTTTTGCTGCCGACGCCGGAAAGCGCTCAGGCGCTCGGCATCGTGACGATCTACCAGGAGTTCAACCTCATCCCCTCCATGACGGTCGCCGAGAACCTTTTTCTGGGACGCGAGCCCGTCTCGGGGCCTTTCGTCAACTGGAGCAAAATGCGGCGGCAGACGCGGGTTCTTGCCGAGCGTTATCGATTGGATCTTCCGGCGACGAGGCTCGTGCGCGATCTCTCCGTAGCGCAGCAACAGATGGTCGAGATCGCCCGCGCCCTTTCCATGAAATCCCGGCTCATCGTCATGGACGAGCCTACCTCGGCGCTTTCGGAGACCGAGACTCAACGGCTGTTCGCGATCGTGAGGGACCTCAAACGCGAGGGCATCAGCACGATCTTCGTGACCCATCGGCTTCCCGAGGTCCTCCAGATTTGCGATCGCATCACGGTTCTCCGGGATGGAAAGCCGAGCGGCAAAGCCGACGTCTCGGGTCTCAGCCTCGATCGCATCATCCGCATGATGGTGGGCCGTTCGGCTTCGGAGCTGTTCGAGCCGCTCCCCGAGCGGACGCCCGGCTCCATCGTCCTCGAAGTGAAAAGGCTGTCGCGACGGGGCGCCGTCGACGACCCGCGCGCGGTCGTCCTCGACGATGTCTCCTTCGCGCTCCGGAAGGGGGAGATTCTGGGCATCGCCGGACTCGTCGGATCGGGCCGGACCGAGCTTGCGCGCTGCCTGTTCGGGGCCGATCCCAAGACCGCGGGGGACACGATCATCGCCGGCCAGAAGATCGAGATCGCCGCGCCCGAGGACGCCATCCGGCACGGCATGGGTCTCGTGCCGGAAGACCGCAAGCAGCAGGCGCTCTTTCTCGACCTTGCGGTAAGAGAGAATCTGAGCGTCGCCGCCTTGAACAAGCTCGCCCGCTACGGCTTCATCCGGCTCGCCGAAGAGCGCGCGATGATCAAGCGCTACCGCGATGCGCTCAACATCCGCATGGCCTCGGCCGATCAGAAAGTGAAGAACCTTTCGGGCGGTAATCAGCAGAAAGTGGTGCTGGCTCGCTGGCTGGCGCTCGGGCCCTCGATCCTCATCGTCGATGAGCCGACGCGCGGCATCGACGTCGGCGCCAAAGCCGAGGTGCACCAGCTCCTTCACCGGATGGCCGAGAGCGGCATCTCGATCATCGCGATCTCCTCCGAGCTGCCGGAAGTGATCGCGATCAGCGACCGCATCCTCACGATGCGCGCCGGACGCGTGACCGGCGAAGTGCCGCGCGCGCTCGCCACCGAGGAGCGCCTGATGGAGCTCATGACGTCCGGCACGGCAATGGCGGCGTGAGATGACCGAACTCGCTTTCTGCCTTGTCATCCCCGCACTCGTTGCGGGGACCCATCGTGCAACTCGTCGGATGCTGGACGTCGTGGCCCGATGGGTCGCCGGAACAAGTTCGGCGATGACAGTGGAAAAAAGCCGATGACCGAACTCACGACCAGCGGTGCATATTCAAACCGCGCGATGGTGCGGCGGATCGGAGCCTTCGCGCCGGTGATCTTCCTCATCGCGCTGATGATCGTCTTCGCAATCCTCGAGCCCCGCTTCGTGTCGTCGATCAACCTCTTCAACGTCATGCGGCAGATCTCGATCACCGGCCTCGTGGCGATCGGCATGACTTTCGTGATCCTGACCGCGGGCATCGACCTCTCCGTCGGCTCCCTGCTGGCACTTGCCGGTCTTGCCGCAGCCATCATCGCCAAAGGCGGCATCGAGTCGCGCTTTTCGGTGGGCGTCGAAACGGAGGCGCTCGGCTACGGCTGGTTCGCGGCGATGCTTGTCGCGATGCTGGTCGGCATCGCGGGAGGCTGGCTGCAGGGCTTCGCGATCACCCGGCTCAAGGTGCCGCCCTTCGTCGTGACGCTCGGCGGATTGTCGGCGTTTCGCGGCGCAGCGCTCCTCATCGCCGGCGGCGGACCGATCAGCGGGTTCGACCAGTCTTATGTCTGGTGGGGCCAGGGACGCCTCGGGCCCGTGCCGGTTCCCGTCATCGTGTTCCTCGCCTTCGCCATCCTTGCGCACATCGTCCTCACCTATACGCGCTTCGGGCGGCAGGTCTATGCGGTCGGCGGCAACGTCGAAGCGGCGCGGCTCTCAGGGCTGCCGGTGCGTCGCACCCTCGTCGCCGTCTACGTGATCGTCGGGTTCTTTTCAGGCCTTGCCGGGTTCATGCTGTCCGCGCGGCTCAACTCGTCGGAGGCCGTCGCTGGCATCGGCTACGAGCTCACCGTCATCGCCTCGGTGGTGATCGGCGGCACGAGCCTCTTCGGCGGAATCGGCAGCGTCGCCGGCACGGTCATCGGCTCGATCCTGATCGGCGTCCTGATCAACGGCCTCGTGCTCATGAACGTATCGTCCTACGTGCAGCAGATCATCATCGGCGTGATCATCGTGCTCGCCG
>JBJMRA010000027.1:0-12768 GCA_045802365.1 Hyphomicrobiales bacterium
ATGAGCGTCGAAGCTCTGGAATCGCTCCTGGCCCGCGCCCGCCGCGGTCTCAAACAGAAGCTTGCCGGGCGCTGGCAGGATATCCTCGACGATCTGAGGAGGCTGAGCAGATGACGAACGCCCAGGACCAGTTGAAGCGGATTGCCGAGCTCGCTTCCGCCTATGGCGCCGACCCGTCCCGTTGGCCCGAGGCGGACCGCGCCCTGATGCGCGAGGCTGCCCTTGCGAGGCCCGACCTGCTCGCCGAAGCGCAAGAGGTGGATGCGGTGTTAAGCCGGGCGAGCGCTCCTCCGAGCGGAGCCTCGGGGCGCAAGCGCCTGCTCGCCCAAATCGCACGCGAGGCAAGCTCCGTCAATGTCGTGGATCTGCGCAGGCGCCGGAGGCCGCCGCGCAGCTTCGCCTGGCCGGTCGCCGCGGCACTCGCCGCCTCGCTCGCCTTGGGCGTCTATCTCGGAACGCTCGACGGCGCGAACGCGGTGTTCTCGCCCGGGATAGCGGCGGACGATGATCCGGTCGACCTCGCGGGCCTCGGCGATGTTTCGGATTATCTCGAGGATCAGGGGTGATGGTCGAGACGCCGGAGCGGGCGAGCGCGGATGCGCCGCGGCGCTCGCGCTGGTGGTTGGCGCTGCTCGTCCTGTCGCTCGCGCTCAACCTCGTGGTCCTGGGCGCGGTCGCGGTGCGCCTCTGGGCGCCCGAGCGTTTCGAGCGATTCACGGGCTCGGGCTACTCGCCGCTGCTTCCGCGCAAGTTCCTGTCCGATCTTTCCTCCGAAAAGCGCAAGGAGGTGGGCGACCTTCTGCGCCGCAACCGGGCGGAGTTCCGCAGCGACTTCGCCGCGATGCGGAAAGCGGCGGCGGACCTTGCCGATGCGCTCGAGCGCCAACCCTATGACGAGGCGGCGGTCACCGCGGCGATCGCCAACCACGTGAAGACCATCGACCGGATGGTCGACCGCGGCGCCGCGGTCACCATGGACGTGGTGCGGAAGCTCACTCCAGACGAGCGTTCACTCCTGGCAAAACGCATCCGCGAACGGGTGGACCGGCGGCGGTAATGCCGCAATCGTCACAATTCCGGAAAGAGCTGTGGAAACAAAATGTCGACAGCAAGCGCCGGAAAACGAAGCGAGAGGGGCCCCTTCGGTGTGTCGGAGGCCAGCAGGCCCTGACTGACGACGTCGTTCAGGACCCTGCGCGCGCTCCGCTCGGGCAATCCGGTAACGCGCGCCGCTGCTCCACGCTCGAGTTCTCCGCGTATGAGCGCTTCCTGCAACAATCCTTTCGCTTCGGATCTCAACACGTCGCTTCGTTCGACGAACCGATTCAAGCGCTCGCCCAAAGTTTTCAGATCGAACAGGCCCGACATGAAAGTGACCTGATCGATCGCCACCTTCAGGAACCAATGAACGAAGTCGGCAAGAGCGCGTTCGGATAGGTTCCCGCGTCCGTCGAGATCGCCCTGTCTTGGCATGTCGGCATGGTCCATCATCATCCTGTACTCGCCACGGCTCTCGAGACCGCGCGCCAACCCGCGCGAGATCGACCATAGTCCGTGCGCCGCTATTCCCGCCGAATATCCCATTGCGTGGCTCATGAGCCTGCTCACCCGCCCATTGCCGTCCGGAAATGGATGGATGTAGTTGAACCGATGGTGCGCGGCCGCAACCGCGATGATCCTTGCGGCCGCGCCCATCCTCGCGAGCTGATAGCGCCTCTCGAAATAATCCATGAAATCGGGGACGCGGTCGCTGGCAGGCGGGAGATGGCGGCCGACCGCGACCTCTTCCTCGGGACTCGACCGCCAATGCCCAGGGGTCATCAGGATCTCACGCCCGGCTCCCTTGATCCTCAGCAGCTCCGGCGGCGCGTCCTCGTAAAAGGCACGGTGCAGGCGTCGAATGAATTTCGCGCTGACGGGATCCGGCAGATTCCGTTCCGCGGCGAGCCGGTCGACTTCCGCCTGAACCCGAATGTGCGATGCCGCTTCGACCTGGAGCTTGCGCTTCTCCGGGTCTCGATCGAAGTCGCCCGCGAGAGCCCGCTCTATATCGCGCGGCCGGGTGTTATGGCCCTCGATGAGGTTGCTGTAATATGCATTCATGGTTCTCACGAGGCCGGCGAGATTCGAGGCGGTGCGTGGATGAAGCGAACGGCCGAGCACCGCTGAACCGGCAGCGAGTTCGGCAACCGCGTCAACGATGGCCGGAGGGGGCACGTCGAGGAGAGCAGGCTCGATGCGCTGAACGGATTCCATCGGGCCAGCTTGGCCGATGTGGGGAGAAGGTCAAGTCCTTGACTCTCTTCAGCGAAGTGAATCGAGCTCGATTTGGATGGCCGATCTTCTGGCCGATCACGAATTCACGTAGGCGGCGCGGCGCCGGCCGGTGACCGGGAGCGAGACGGTGACCGTCGTGCCTTTGCCGGGCTCGCTTTCGATGGCGAGCCGGCCGCCGTGCAATTCGACGAGGGAGCGCGAGATGGCCAAGCCGAGGCCCGACCCGCCCTTCGACTTTGTGAACTGGTTCTCGACCTGCTCGAACGGGCGCCCGAGCTTCTCGATGTCGCGCGGCGGAATGCCGATGCCGGTGTCGGCGATCACGATCAGCGCGTCGGCGCCGCGCATCGTGGTCGAGACGGTGATCGTACCGCCCTCGGGCGTGAACTTCACCGCGTTGGAGGTGAGGTTGATCAGGATCTGCTTGAGCGAGCGTTTGTCGGCCTGGATCTCGAGGCTCTGCGGCATCTCGCACACGATCACGACTTTACCTTCTCGCGCCCGGTCGGCGACGAGCCTGATCGTCTCTTCGATGACCTCGGGCAGGCTCGTCGCCTGAAGCTCGAGCTGCATCCGCCCCGCTTCGATCTTCGACATGTCGAGGATGTCGCTGATGACGTCGAGAAGGTACTGCCCGCTTCTGAAGATGTCGCGCGAATACTCGATGTACTTGGCCGCCCCGATCGGCCCGAACATCTGGTTCTCCATGACCTGGCTGAAGCCGATGATCGCGTTGAGCGGCGTCCGAAGCTCGTGGCTCATATTGGCGAGGAACTCCGATTTGGAGCGGCTCGCCGCCTCGGCGCGCGTTTTCTCGCGGCCGTACTTGTCGGCGAGATCGGCCAGGCGCTGCGATTGCTGCTCGGCGAGAAGCCGCTCCTTCTGGAGATCGCGCACCGTCATCATGAGCTCGCGCTCGGAGAGGAGCAGGCGCTCCTCCTGCTGCTTGAGCGGCGTGATGTCGGTGCCGACCGAGACGAAACCGCCGTCCTTGGTGCGCCGCTCGTTGATCTGCAGCCATCGCCCATCGCCGAGCTGCACTTCGAACGTGCTTCCCTCCTGAGCGTCGGGGCCCTGGATAGCCATGCGCTGCCGTACCGCCGGTTCCTTGGCGGTCTTGGTCACCACTTCATAAGCGGTGCCCGGCACGCAGACGCTCGCCGGCAGCGAGTGGAACTGCTGGTATTTCGAGTTGCAGAGCACGAGCCGGTTGTCGGCATCCCAGAGCACGAACGCCTCCGAGATGTTCTCGATAGCGTCCTTGAGGCGGAGCTCGGCTTCCTGGTTGAGCTTGTCGGCGATCTTCTGGGCGGTGACGTCGATGGCGATGCCGACGAGGTGGGCCGAGTCCTCGTCCGGCGCGTGAGAGAGCTCGGCCCTGGCCCTGAGCCACACCCATTGGCCGTTTTCGTGCCGCATCCGGAACTCCTCGTCGAAGACCTCCTTGCGGCCGGTGAGGAGCGCTTCGATCACCTTCTCGAGCTGCGCATCGTCGGGATGGATGCGCTCGGCGACCTCGCCGAAATTGAGGAATTCTCCCTTCTCCTCGAGGCCCAGAATGTCATACATGGATTTCGACCAGAAGATCCGGCCGCGCGCGATGTCCCAGTCCCAGAGGCCGCAGTGTCCGCGGTCGAGCGCCTTGTCGAGCCGCTCGGTCGCAACGGTGAGCGTGCGATCCGCTTCCGCGGCCTTGGCGGCCTGCCAGTGGAAGGCGCCGCCGAGCATCATCAGCACGAGGAAGGTGACCGTGAAGAGGAGCGTCACCTGCGTCATGCTCTCAGTCCACGCCCGGAGCACGTCGGCGCGGCGCTGAATGACGAGCAGGCTCGCTGGCAGGGGCGAAAGGTCGCTCAGGCCCACGAAGGCCCGCTCTCCGGTGGCGAGGTCGAGCTCGGTCAGCGCGGCGTCGTTGACTCTCATGTCGGTGATGAAACGCTCGGAGAGCACGTCGGCGATGTTGTGTTGTTCGAGCGCGCTGTCGGGAAAGGCCGCGGTGATCGTTCCGGCGGTGTCGACGATCGCGAAGGTGCGGCCTTCGCCCTCGGCTTGCGGGAGGAGCGCATCGGCGAGATCCTCGCGCGCGAAGGCGCCGGGCGTGAAGCCCGATGCGATGCGGTTGCGGGTCGCCTGTCGGATGTGGTCGGCGGCGGCCTTCGCGTAGAGCATGGTCTCGCGGCTCTGTTCGGCGAGGTGGCTGCGGCGGCTTTCTGTCAGCTGCAGGAAGAGGGCGGTCGCGAGCGTGACGAGGAAAAGCGAGATGAGGACGGTGATGAGGAGGCGGAGGACGCGCTCCGAGATCGCCACCCGCGCCCAAGGCGGCAACGGCAAGGGCAGCCTGAGCACCCTTTCGCGAAAGAAGAGTTCGCCGAGCTGAGCCTTCCCCAACCTCTCCCCCACGGAACGCGCCGTCCCGGTACTCGAAGCGAACCACTCGTGCCCACGAATCAAGCGAGCATTGATTCGTAAGTGCGGTGATTTGTCCAGACTTAGTCTAGGAAGATGAGCTGCCGAGCGATTTCGACACGATCTCGAAGGTATCGCGGGAAAGGCGCGGCATGGCGAGGATGCGCTTGAGGCTCGCTTCGGAGCGGGCGCGCCTGACGGGCTCGAACATCTGCCAGCTGCGGAACGCGGTCGCGAGACGCGCGGCAACCTGGGGATTGAGCGGGTCGAGCGCGATGATCGTGTCGGCAACGACCTCGTAGCCTTGGCCGTCCGCCGCGTTGAACCCGGTGAAGTTGGCCATTGCGAAGGTCGCGATTAGACTCCGAACACGGTTGGGATTGGTGAGCTTGAACTCGCGGTGCTCCATGAGCTCTCGTACCCGCTGCGGTGTCGCAGGCAATGGGACAGAAGCGTGAAGCGAGAACCATTTATCGACGAGGAGATGGTCGTCGCGATGCCGGTCGTAGAACTGGGCGAGCGCTTCTGCGCGCTCCGGCCGGTCGAGAAGGACGAGCGTCGAGAGCGCGCCGATCTCGTCCGTCATGCTCGGCGGATCGGCGAGCACCGCTTTGGCGAGCGCTGCACCTCTCCCGGCATCGCCGGCGGCGATCGAGTGGAGCACGGCATAACGGAGCGCTCGCCGGCCGGTGCTTTCGGGATCGGGCCGATAAGGCCCGTCGGTTTCGGTGCGGGTCCACAGCGCTTCGAGCCTTGGCATTAGGGCCCGGCCAACATTCGCCCTGAGCCGCTCCCGCGCATCATGGACGCGATCGGGATCGACGTCCTTGCCGATTTGGGCGGCAATCTCGGCTTCGCTCGGAAGCCCAAGCATCATGGCCTTGAAGGCCTGATCGAGAGCTTGGTCGTCGAGAGCGTTGCCGATCGCGGCGGCATAGGCCGAAGGATCGAACCCGTCTGATCCCTCGATCAGCGAACGAGCGACTGTCTGCGCCGCTTCCCACCGATTGAACGGATCCCTGTCGTGCTCGATCAGGAAGAGCTGGTCGGCGGCCGAGAGGTTGGTCGTGAGCCGGATCGGTGCCGAAAAGCTTCGGTTCAAAGAGAGCACGGGCTTTTGCGCCACGTTGCGGAAACGGTATGTCGTCTGCGCTTCTTTAAGCTCGATCAGCGGCTCGTTGAGGACCCCCCGGCCCTCGAGATCGAGCGGCAGGTCGCGACCGTCCGGCCCGATGAGCCCGATTTCGAGCGGCATATGGAGCGGCTCCTTCACCGGCTGGCCGGGTGTGGGCCGCGTGACCTGCTCGAGGGAGAGCGCATAAGTCTTGCGGGCGGGATCGTACTCGCCCTTGGCCAGGACCTCGGGCGTGCCCGCCTGCTCGTACCACCGGAAGAACTGCGACATGTCGCGGCCCGATGCATCGGCGACGCAGCGCACCAGATTTTCGACGGTTGCGGCCTCGCCGTCGTGCCGCTCGAAATAGAGGTCCATGGCTTTGCGGAAGGTGTCCGGCCCGACCAGCGTACGCATCATGCGGCAGAGCTCCGCGCCTTTCTCATAGACTGTCGCGGTATAGAAGTTGTTGATCTCGATATAGCTCTCCGGCCGCACGGGATGGGCGAGCGGGCCGCCGTCCTCCGGAAACTGGTCGGCCCTCAGCCTCTTCACGTCGGCGATGCGCTTCACCGCCCGCGAGCGGAGGTCGGATGTGAACTCCTGGTCGCGGAAAACCGTCAGGCCCTCCTTCAGGCAGAGCTGGAACCAGTCGCGGCAGGTGATCCGGTCGCCCGTCCAGTTGTGGAAATACTCATGCGCGATGATCGCCTCGATGTTCACGTAGTCGGTGTCGGTGGCGGAGCCCGGCGAGGCGAGCACGTACTTGTCGTTGAAGATATTGAGACCCTTGTTCTCCATGGCCCCGAAATTGAAGTCGGGCACCGCGACGATCATGAAGATGTCGAGGTCGTATTCGCGGCCGTAGGCCTCTTCGTCCCAGCGCATCGAGCTCTTGAGCGACCCCATCGCCCAAGGGCAACGCTCCTCCTTGCCCTTTTCGACATAGATGCGGAGCTCGACCTTGCGTCCGGACCTTGTCGTGAACTCGTCTCTGACGACGCCGAGATCGCCGGCGACGAGGGCGAACAGATAGGACGGTTTCGGGAATGGATCATCCCACACGGCGTAGTGGCGATCGCTGCCGGCAATCGCGCCGGACTCGACCGGATTTCCGTTCGAGAGGAGGACGGGAGAGCTCGATTGCGGCGCTTCGATGCGGACGCGATAGCGCGTCATTACGTCGGGCCGGTCGAGGAAATAGGTGATCCGCCGGAAGCCTTCCGCTTCGCACTGCGTGCAATAGATGCCGTTCGAGATATAGAGCCCGCTGAGCTCGGTGTTGGCCTTGGGGTTGCAGGACGTAACGAGCTCGAGGATGAAGGCGCGGTCCTCCAGTCCGGAGATCACGAGCTTCTCCGGTGTGACCGCGTACCGGTCGGGCGCAAGCGCTTGCCCGTCGATGCTCGCCTGTTCGAGCACGAGTTTCTCCCCATCGAGCGCGATCTGGCCGCTGAAAGCGGAACATCCGGGGTTGGGCTTGAGCTCGAGCCGCGAGGTGATCCGCGTCGCCTCCGGATCGAGCCTCACGTCGAGGTTCACCCGGTCGATCAGCCATTCCGGAGGCTGATAGTCGGCGAGGCGGATTGTTTGGGGCGTTTCGTTTTCCATATGCTATGATGACCGCTGTTTCGACTGGGATGTAGTGACGATGAGCCGCGCCTTTGTCAAAGAACAAGACGGTGCCGATGCTCCGGAGGATCTGCCCGAGCGTCCGGTCAGTTCTCACCCGAATGCGGTGACCCCGCGCGGCCTGCGTCTCATCGATGAGGAGATCGAGAGGCACCGCAAGGAGCTCGCGCACGCCCAGCACACAGCCGAGCGGGCGCTTATCGCGCGCGCCTCGCGCGACTTGCGTTACTGGACCCACCGGCGCTCGACCGCCCAGCTGATCCAGCCGCCGCAATCTCCCGAGAAGGTGGGGTTCGGCGTGCGCGTGACGATCGAGCGCAACGATGGCCGCCGCCAGACACTCTCGATCGTCGGAGAAGACGAGGCCGATTTCGAGAAGGGCCTCATCGCCTACACGGCGCCGATCGCCCAGGCCCTGATCGGCGCGAGCGTGGGCGATGAGGTCACGATCCCAGGCGGCACCGCCGAGATCGTCTCACTCGAACGGGTCGAAGAGTAAGTCATTCGCCTTTCCGCCAAGTTGTGGGGGTGATCTCGTTTCAGAGGCGCTTCGTCTTCATCCACGTGCCGAAGACCGCGGGCAGGAGCCTGCAGGAGATCCTAAGACCTCATGGCCGGCTACTGGCGGAGTGTGACGACCTTGTCGCCTCCGCCGGGAGAAAAGACGGCGTTCTCAACCTCACTCACATGCGCTCGCGCGATGTGGCGGGCACGCTAGGCGCGGACGAGTGGGGCCGGTTTTACAGTTTCGGCCTCGTGCGAAATCCCTGGGACCGGATAGTCTCCCTCTACAGCTACATCACCCAAACCCGTGCTCATGCCCTTCATCGGCAATCGGTCAAACTCGCCTTCGCTGAATTCCTGAACGCCGGCGAGTTGATGAAACCGGTCATGCGGCCGATGTGGGAGTGGCTTTCCGACCAGCATGGCCGGCAACTCGTGAGTGAAGTGTTCAGATTCGAGGATATAAGCGAGGTCTATCCAGCGATCCTGAGCAAGTGCGGCCTCGTGGAACGGCAGATATTGCCGCACCTCAACGCGAGCCGCCGCCGCGACTACCGGGCCTATTACGACGACGCGCTTGCCGAGCGTGTCGCGCTGTTGTTCGAAAAGGAGATCGAGCTGTTCGGATACCGCTTCTGACAGCGCGGGCGAACGTTCAGCCGAACCGGTCGACCCGGAAGGGTGAGAGGTCGACGTTGCTCTTGCGGCCGGCGATGATCTCGCCGAGGAGCCGCCCGGTCGTCGGGCCCCAGGTCAGGCCCATATGGCTGTGACCGAACCCGTACCACACATTCGAGATTCGCCGCGACCGGTCGATCACCGGCAATGAGTCGGGCGTTCCCGGCCGCCGTCCCATCCAGCGGCTGACGGTGTTATCGATCGGCCGCAGGTTCGGCAGGCACCGCTTGGCGCTCTTCCAGAGGACGTCGGCGCGGTTCCAGTTCGGCGGCGCGTCGAGACCGGCGAACTCGTCGGTCCCCGCAAGCCGCAGGCCCACGTCCATGGGCGTCATGCCCATCGGACTCCGTGCATAGGTGATGGCGCGGCTGAGCGCGATGCCGGGATCGGGGATGGTGAGGTGATAGCCGCGCTCGGCTTCGAGAAGGACCGGGTCGCCGAGCTCACGGCTGAGAAGATGCGAGTAGGCGCCCGCACAGATGACCAGCCGATCGATCCGGCGCTCGCCACCCTGCTTGAGTATGATGGCGCTTGCGCGGCTGCCGTCATGCGCGATCGACAGAACCTCGTCCGATACGATCTCGCCGCCGTTGCGGACAACCCGCTCGGCGATTGCCGAGACGACGGACTTCGGGTTCCTGACGAAATACCAGCCGCCGTGGAAGGCTCCACAAGCGAAGTCGGACGCAAGATCGGGCTCGATCTCTCGCAGCTCGCCGGGCGAGAGGCGGCGCATGTCGTAGCCGTGCTCCCGCTTTGCCCGGCGCTCGAGTTCTTCCGCCTGGTATTCGGCTTCGGTGTCGTAGACCCTGATTCCGTCCGTCTTGACCAAGAGGCCAGAAGCGCCGGCCTCGGCAAGCAGAGTCTCGAAATCTGATACGGCTCTGAGGCCCAGCGCCGCCCTGGCTTCGGTGATTTTTCGCACGCGATCGGGCAAGGCATTGCGTCCGGCCGCGAGGAACCAGGGCAGCGCCTTGGGCAGATAGCTCCAGCGGATGGTGAGCGGCCCAAGCGGATCGAAGAGCCAGCTCGGAATTTTCAGCAAAATGCGCGGATGGACGTTGGGCACGATCTCGGCGAAGGCCACCCCGCCCGCGTTCCCGAACGAGCAGCCTTGGCCTGGCGCCACGCGGTCGATGATCGTGACGGCAAACCCCTCCCGCTGGAGAAACGCCGCCGTCGAGACGCCGATGATCCCGGCGCCGATAATCGTGACGTTGCCGGGATTGCTGGCCGTCGGCATCAGGCGGCCTTCACCGGCTTGATCCGGCCCAGTTCTGGGGTCAGGCGATCCTCTGCGCTTTCAAGATCGAACTGCGCCTGCATGCCCATCCAGAAGCTTGGCGTCGTCCCGAAATAACGCCCAAGCCGGAGAGCCGTGTCGGCGGTGACGGGTGATTCCTCCCTCGCCAGCCGTTCAATTCGTGTTCTCGGAACTCCGCACGCCCGGGCCACCGCGTAGGGGGATAGGCGCATGGGAATTAGGAATTCCTCTCTCAGAACCTCTCCCGGATGAACGGGATTCAGCTTGCGATTCATTGTAGCCTTTCAGTGATAATCGACGATCTCGACCTCTTCAGGTCCGTCCCGGGTAGATCTGAATAGTATTCGCCACTGATCGTTGATTCGAATCGAATGACGATCGGACAATTTCCCTTTAAGCGCCTCTAGTCGATTTCCTGGCGGGGCCGCTAAGTCGCTCAACACGGCCGCGTTATCCAGCTGTACCAACTTTCGACGGGCGACTTGCGCGATTCGCTCAGGGAACCCCTTCGGGAGCTTGCGGTCCCTCAGTATGGATCGCGCAAAGTCACCCCTAAAGCTCCTGATCATGTTGTATCATGCCGCGATACAATATCTCAATGCGCAAAACAACGTGGCGGTATCAGAGAGCGCGGCCCAACCTCGCGAAGAAAGTCGAGGCAGAATTGCTCGAACGCCGATACGAGCCGGGTCGGGCGCATCTGCTTGAGAGCGGCGAGAGCGATGACGCCCTTCTCGAGGTTTCCTGATCGACCGCAACGCCAGAGGGCGTCCGTCATAGCTATGATGTCCGTGCGGCTTGGTGACCAGAAGCGAATAGCCGAGCGCCTGCGCAACGAGCCCGCGCGCAAGCTCGAGCGAGGGCGAGGAGAACGCGACTCGCGGCGTGATGTCTTTCGATTCGAGAATGCGGGTGAAATAGGTCCGGCTCGACGCGATGCGAGCAATATGACGTCCCTCAGCGCCTCGAGCTTCATGAGGCTCGCCGAAACGGAGGGTTGCGCGACCCCGAGCGACTGCGCCGCCGCAGCAACCGACCGGTGCTCGGCCACAGCCGCGGCGTATTCGAGCTGGCGGAGCGTGTAGCGCAGCCATTTTCCTATTTACAGGCATACTATAATCTATTTTTCCTTCAATCTGCCCAGTGGCGTATAGGGGGAGGAAAGCGGCCTGCGATGCGGTCACACACACCGCATTTTCGTCGGCCGGGTGATCGCGGCGGGGCGATGGCGAGCCGCTCGTCTACTGCAATCGCCAATTCCGGCGCACCGTCGGCATGGAAGGACAAACATGATCAGAACCGGGCAGGAGTACCGCGAGTCGCTGCGCGACGGGCGCGAGGTCCACATCAACGGCGAACGGGTCCGCGACGTCACGACCCATCCGGCATTCAAGCCCGTCGTCGACATTCGCGCCCGCATCTACGACATGGCGCATGACCCGAAGACGCGCGAGGTCATGACCTACGACGAGGATGGCGAGCGCTCGCCCATCGGCCTCAAGCTGCCCTATGCGGCGAAGGATTGGGAAGACAAGCGCCGGGCCGTCGATGCCGTCATGTGGGAGATCGGGGGGGTGGTTACCCGCGTCGGCGACGAGACAGTCGGCGAAATGTGGTCGCTGTGGGACGGCAAGGACATCCTAAACGAGATCGATCCGCGTTTCGCCGAGAACATCGAGAAGCACATCTATCGCGCCATCAAGCTCGATCCGTTCCATGTGTCGGCCAACACAGATCCCAAGGGCGACCGCTCCAAGCGCCCGCAGGATCAGGACCCCGACATGCTCGTCCACGTCGTCAAGGAGACGGACGCCGGGATCGTCATCCGCGGCGCCAAGTATGAGACGGCCGCGGCCTACGCCAACCAGGCGTTCCTCAAGCCAACCATCGCCAACTGGGGGGACTCGAAGCTCTCCGAATATGCGCTGGGCTGCATCGTCAAAATGAATGCGCCGGGCGTCAAGCACATCTGCCGCACCGGCTTCGTCGGGAGGGCGCCGGCGCGCGACTATCCCTTGTCCAACCGCGTCGACGAGATCGATACGCTCGTCATCCTCGACGACGTGCTCATTCCGTGGGAGGACGTCCTCTTCTATCAGCACACGCGCGCCGCCGCCTTCATCCGCCAGACGCTCCATCGCTACTCGGCTTTTCCCTTCGTGCAGCGCACGCTTTCATTCGCGGATATGATTATCGGCGCGGCGCTCTGGAACGTGAAGCAGACCGGGCTCGACAAGCAGCAGGCGGTGCAGGAGAAGCTCGCCGAACTCGCAGTCTGGCGCGAGGGCATCAACGCGCATCTCACCGCCGCGGTCACCATGGGTGAGAAGAGCCCGAACGGCCTTCTGATGCCGAACCAGTCGCTGCTCATGACGGGGCGCGTCCATGCGATCTCGAACTTGCCGCACGTCATCCACATTGCCCGAGAGCTGTGCGGTGGCCAGATCTGCGTCACGCCCGATGCGGCGGCCTTCGAGCATCCGGATACCAAGCCGTGGCTGCAGAAGTTCTACACCATCAACGAAGAATGGGTCGCGGATGACCGCCGCAAGCTCCTCGCCTTCGCGCGCGATCTGTTGAACTCCGATTACGCCGGCCATCGCCTGACCTTCCAGCTGTTCGCGCAATCACCGCCCTTCGCGCACCTCGCCGCCGTCTATCGCAGCTTCGACTGGACGGGCCCCCTCGAATTTGCTCAGAGAGCCGCCGGGCTTTCGGATCGAATCTGGGGGGCGCAGAAAAAGGCTGCGGAATGAGGGCATGACCGCGCACAGGCGTATCCGTCCGTTCAATACGCGCGACACCTATCCCGAGCAGAAGCTCGACAACGATTTGTGCCAGGCGGTCGTGGCGCGAGGCGCCATGGTGTTCCTGCGCGGACAGGTTTCGCAGG
>JBJMRA010000028.1:0-7675 GCA_045802365.1 Hyphomicrobiales bacterium
CGCTACCATGCTCGCCTCGACGCTCGGGATCGAGTTCAATTCCGATGCCGCCTGGGACGAGCGCAAGCGCGCCTACCAGATGAGCAATCTCATCGTCGACAGCCTGTCGCTCACGGCTGCAGCGCCGGGGGACCCGGCTGGGCGCTGGACTTGCGCGATCGCCGCGGCCGTCTTCCTCTTCCGAGAAGCCTGATTGGCTCCGACAGCTTTCCCCTTCTACCGCGTCAGCGGGAGAAGGTGCCCGAAGGGCGCTACGCGCCACCTTCTCCCACGCATTCGCGCGGAAGAAGGGGAAGGCGATGTACGAGATCCAGGCCTCCGGCTGCTTCCATGTCCTGTTCGAGGCGAAGGATCGTTTCGTAGTGGCTCTCGCGCAGCACCGAATATCCGGTGAGCAGCAAGGCCGAGCGCACTTCAGCGAGCTCCGGGTCGGAGAAGGCCCGCGCCAATCCTTCCAGGAAGGCCGCTAGCTGCGCGTTGCGCTTGCCCGAGGTGATGAAGGGGAGCCCCGGAACTCGCGGCGAACGGGCGATCTCGACGAGGCCTTCGACGGCTTGGGGCCGATAGCGGCGCGCGAGCGCGAGCGTCACCGCATCGATCGCGCAAACGTCCGCCTCGCCGGTCCTGACTACGTCGAGCGAATTGAGATGAGAGCCCGTCTCGATCGCGCGCGAGAAAAAGCGGCCGTGCTCGGCAAGGGGCGCAAATGCGAGCTTGAGCGCCAGCATACCGGACATCGAGTCCGGCCCATTGTAGGCCGCGACCTTTCCCCGGAAGTTCTCAGGCGCTGATGCTTCCCGGGCGAGCACGACGCTGCAGTAGAGCGGCCCCTCGCATCCCTCAGCGTCATAGTGAGGCGTCGCGATGAGGCAGACCTTGTTGCGGAGTGAGTGGGTCAGGGGATATCCGCAGGTTTGGCTGAAGACGAGGTCGGGAGAGTCCCAGCGGCGGCGGTAGTCGGGATCCCGCTCGAGTTGGCAGTCGACCCCGATATGCCGCGCAAGCCCCCGCCACCAGGCATCGGTAGCCCAGTGGATTTCGGGCAAGTCGTACATGGGGAGCGACGCGATCATCGCGCTTCGTCCACGAGCTTCTCGAGGTAGTGCGCCATTTCGTTGGGCTGGACGCGCGCCGCCCGGATCAGGCTTTCGAAATGGCGCGTAAGCTCGCGGATGTGCTCCGTCGAGGTGAAGACGAAATACATCTCTCCGACGTAGATGGCGGCGCGTTTCGGGCCGAACACCGTGTAGGGCGCCGAGAAGTGCTCCCGGCCGTCGAACAGGAACCATCGATAGCTTGGATAATGCTCCTCCACGAAACGCCTGGCGTGCTCGAGCTGCGAGCGGCGCTCCGGCTTTTCCAAGTCCCGCCAGAGGCCTTCGCCTCGCGCGAAAGTCTCGAGCGCCTGCTTCGCCATGCACACCTCGATCTCGCTCTCGGAGCGGCTCGCCTGTGCAATCCGCGCCTGCGCGATTTCGGTCCACGCGCTGGCGTCGGCTTCGGCGAACTTTCCGCTCTCGAAGGCGATGATCGCCTCGGTCTTGATCTGGTCGGGAAGAGTTGCGGGCACATAGCGGATCTTGAATCCGCGCGCCTCCTCGTGCCACTTGAGAAGGCGGGCGTCGGCGGGACTGCGGGCGTCGGGCTCGATCGCAAGCTGCGAGACGATGTCCGCAGCGACGTGGTCTTCCTGCGAGAGGCCGAGCAGCCAATCGATCGAAACGGAATGACGGGCGGCGATCCGCGCGATGGTTTCGGCGCGAGGAAGCCGCACATTCTCCTGGCTGAGGAGCTGCGACAAGGTCGACCGGTCGAGGCCGGCGCGGGCCGCGAATTGCGCCCGCGACAGGCCGGAGCGCTCGATCACGGCCTCGAGCCGCCGACGGAAAACCTCGACGGTATCGCGCTTCTGCACCGGGCGCGGGTAGCAGCTTATGCAGCCCTTGTTAACCGGTTTCTGCCGCTTTCGTCCGCGCTGCGCCCATGGACGTTGCGGAAGGTCTTCAAAAAGGCGCATGAAATGGGGGTTTTCACGAATCGCGGCTTGCGCTATCGCTGCAAGACCCGAATCGGGCGAAGGAGAAAAGCATGGCTGATGTGAAGGCTGAGAAGCCGGCAGAGAAAGTGATAACGATCCCGCTATCGAAGCTGGCGAGCGAGCTGGCGGAAAAGCACGATATGTCGCGCAAGGCGGTAACCACGCTTATGGCCGACCTCGTCGACATCACGACGAAGCACTTGAAGAAGGGTAACAAGGTGCGCATCACCGGCCTCGGCATCCTCCAGGTGCGCAAGCGCGCCGCCCGCATGGGACGAAACCCTGCGACCGGCGAGCCGATCAAGATCAAGGCTTCGAAGAAGGTTTCCTTCCGCGTGGCCAAGGAGCTCAAAGAAGCGGTCTGAGCGGCCGGAGCTGACTTCGAGAAGCGGTCCCGCACGGCGGGGCCGTTTCGTTTTCAGTTGCGGGAATGTCGCCGCCCGGCTTGCGTCCGGTCCGGTTCGCTCTATGATCGAGCGACAAGAACGATAAGAACAAGGGAGGGATTTTGCTCGTCCTCGCCGCCCGGCGGGTGGCGTCCATGTTGCTCATCATGGTCGTCATCTCGATTCTTCTCTTCCTCATTTTCGAGGGAGACAAGATGGCGCTGTCCATGCGGGTGCTGGGCCAATATTCGACTCTCGAAGGGCGCCTCCATTGGCTCGAGGTCAACGGCTACGACAAGCCGCTGATCAGCCGCTATTTCGCTTGGCTCATCGGGTTCTTCACGGGCGATTGGAAGGTTTCCGCGCAGTTCAATCGGCCGGTGCTCGAGTTCCTGGCGCCGCGCCTCCTCAACACCGCCATCCTCGGCGGCTGCGTCTTCGTGCTGACTATGATCATCTCGCTCATCCTCGGCGTCCTTTCAGGCATCGACGAGGGAAGCTTCCGCGATCGCGCCATCACCGTTGCGTCGGTTCTCACGACGTCCATCCCTGAATTCGCCTCCGCGACCTTTCTCGTCGCGATCTTCGTGTTCTTGCTCGATTGGCTGCCGGGTTCATCCTCGTTCTCGAACGGCTTCTCGGTTCGAGAGCTCATTTTGCCGGTCGCGGTGCTCGTCATCTACAATTTCGGCTACTACACGCGCATGACCCGGGCCTCCATGGCGGAGGTGATGACCTCGCAATACGTGCGCACGGCGGTGCTCAAGGGACTGCCGTTCCGGCGTGTGGTCCTTCGGCATGCTTTGCGCAACGCGCTGATCGCCCCGTTCACGGTGATGATCCTGCAGCTCAACTATCTTCTCTCCGGCATCATCGTCACCGAAGTGTTCTTCGCCTATGACGGCTTCGGCAAGGCGATCTACGACGCAGCGCTCTTCGGCGATATCTATGTCGTGCAGGCGGGCTCGATGGTCGCGGTATTCGTGGCCGTGCTGTCGCAGTTCATCTCCGATGTCGGCTATACGTATCTCAATCCGCGCATCCGCTTCGCCTGAGCTCTCCAATGACCGATCTCGCCACAACCGCAGTCATCCCCAAGCGAGCGACCCGTTGGTCGCGGCTGTTCCGGTCGGTGGGACTTCTGCGCGAATCCTATGTCGGCATGTTCGGCGCCTTTCTCGTGCTGTTCTGGATCGTGCTCGCATTGACCGCGGACATTCTGCCGCTGAGGGACCCCCTGGCGCAGTCGGGGCCCGATCTTCTGAGGCCGGCGCTGTCGGCGGCCCCCGACGGCGGCCTCTATTGGCTCGGCACCGACGACAAGGGCCGCGACATTCTCTCCCGCCTCATCTACGGCTCGCGGCTCGTCCTCTTCTGGTCGATCCTCGCAACCGTTGCCGCCTACGTCGTCGGCATGCTGCTCGGGGTGATGGCGGGCTATCGCGGCGGCTGGTGGGACGAGGTCATCTCCTTCATCGGAAACGTGCTCCTCTCGTTTCCGCAGATGGTTCTCTATCTCGTCATCCTCTCGAACTTCGGGCCGAATTCCGAGCTGGGGCACTACCTTGCGACGAATTTCGGCCTCAACAACGTCGTCGTCTCGGGCGTCATCATCATTTTCGCGATCACCTTCTCGACCGCGCCCCAGGTCGCGCGCATCGTCCGCGGCCTCGTCCTCGATCTCAAGACTCGCGACTATGTCGCCGCGGCCGAAGTGCGCGGCGAGAGCCCGTTCTACATCATGATCATCGAGCTTCTGCCCAACGCGCGGGGACCGCTCATCGTCGATGCCTGTCTGAGACTCGGCTACGTGACGATCGCCATCGCCGTTCTGGGCTTCTTGAGCCTGGGCCTGCCGCCGCCCGATCCCGACTGGGGCAAGATGATTTCGGAAGTGCGCGGCTTCGGCTCGATGGCGGCCAATGCCATGCTGTGGCCCGCCCTCGCCATCTCCTCCCTCGTGCTCGGCCTCAACCTTCTCGCCGACGGCTTGCGCGAGATATCGCTCAGGGATTGACGGATGAACGACAGCGCCTCACCCGTCCTCGAATGCAAGGACCTCTCGATATCCTACTATACGCGCGCGGGCCCTGTTCCGGCGGTCTACGATTTCAATCTCACCGTTAATCCGGGCGAGGCGGTCGGCATCGTCGGCGAGTCCGGTTGCGGGAAATCGACCGTGGCGCTCGCCATCATGCAGTACATGGGCCGCAACGGCGCGATCACCGGCGGGGAGATCCGGTTCATGGGCCGCGACTTGCGCACCATGTCGGAGGAGGAGCTGCGCCGCATCCGTGGCTCCCAGATCTCGATGGTCTATCAGGAGCCCATGGCCTCGCTCAATCCCTCGATGCTGGTGAAGGATCAGCTCATCGAAGTTCCCATCATTCACGAGGGCATTTCGGCGGATGCCGCCTACAAGCGCGCCATCGAGGTTCTCGAGGCGGTGCGGCTTCCCGATCCCAAGCGGATCATGAACTCTTATCCGCACCAGCTCTCCGGCGGCCAACAGCAGCGGGTCATCATCGCGATGGCGCTTCTGTCCAACCCGAAGCTTCTGCTTCTCGACGAGCCGACGACCGCGCTCGACGTAACCATCGAGGCGGGCGTGGTCGAGCTCATCAAGGACATCTCGAAACGGTTCGGGACGTCGATGATCTACATCTCGCACAACCTCGGGCTCATCCTCGAGACGTGCGACCGCATCTACGTCATGTATTCGGGCCAGGCGGTCGAGGTCGGCACGGTCAAGCAGGTCTTCGACGAAATGCGGCATCCCTATACGCGGGGGTTGTTCTCGTCGATCCCGCTCCCCGGCACCGATCGCTATCTTCATCCGCTTGTCCCGATCCGCGGGCAGTTGCCGTTGCCGCGCGACCGGCCAAAGGGGTGCACGTTCGGTCCGCGCTGCGATTTCTTTGTGGCCGGGCGGTGCGACAAGCCCATCCCGTTGCTCGATGTCGAGGGCGACCGCGGGCATGAGGCGCGCTGCGTCCGCTATGACGAGATCGACTGGGCGTCATACCGGCCGAGAGGCGTCGAAACGGCGCCGCTGGTGGCTGGAAAGGTGGCGCTCCAGGTCAAGGATTTGAAGAAGTATTACGAGATCCGCGACCGTTCGCTCGGTGCGTTCTTCTCGGGGCACCGTTCGCGCTTCGTGAAAGCGAACGAGAAACTCGATTTCGAGGCGAGAGAAGCCGAGACGGTCGCCGTCGTCGGGGAGTCGGGGTGCGGCAAGACGACCTTTGCCAAGGTGCTCATGGGTCTCGAAGAGTCGACCTCGGGCGAGGTGATCGTCAACGGCATCGAGGTCGGCAAGCTGCCGGTGCGCAAGCGCCCGGCGGGGCTCATCAGCAATCTCCAGATCGTCTTTCAGAATCCGTTCGAGACGCTCAATCCCAGCCACTCGGTCGGCGCGCAGATCGGCCGTGTGCTGAAGAAGTTCGGCATCGCCAACACCCGCGAGGAGATCGAGCGCAAGACCTACGAGCTGCTCGACCTCGTGAAGCTGCCGCGCGAGTTTGCGTTCCGCAAGCCGCGCCAGCTGTCGGGCGGACAGAAGCAGCGCATCGGCATCGCGCGCGCTTTCGGCGGCGATGCGGCCGTAGTGGTCGCGGACGAGCCGGTGTCGGCGCTCGACGTTTCGGTCCAGGCGGCGGTGACCGGGCTCCTCACCGACATCCAGCGCCGCAAGCGGACGACGATGGTGTTCATCAGCCATGACCTGTCGGTCGTGCGCTACCTCGCCGACCGCATCGTCGTCATGTATCTCGGCCACATCATGGAGCAGGGGACGACAGACCAGGTCTTCTCCCCTCCCTACCACCCCTACACAGAGGCGCTGCTTTCGGCCGTGCCGATCGCCGACACGCGGGTGAAGAAGAAGCACATCGTGCTGAAGGGAGAGCTGCCCTCGCCGATGAACCCGCCCTCCGGCTGCCCGTTCCAGACTCGTTGTCCTCGCAAGATCGGGGCGATCTGCGAGACGACGCTTCCTCCCGTCAAGGAGCTGGCGTCCGGCCACAAGATCATGTGCCATCTCCCCGACGAGGTGCTCCTGGCGATGGAGCCAGTGATCGCGCTCGCAGCCAAGGCGGAGCCGAGCACGGTCCCCGCCTGATCGAATGGACCGTGTCATCTTCGAGCCGGCGCTCGCGCTGGGCCGGCTCCTGCGCGAACGCAAGCTCGGCTCGCGCGAGCTTCTCGATCTGTGCTGGGCTCAGGTCGAGAAGCACAATCCCCGCATCAACGCGGTCATCTACGTCGATATCGAGCGGGCCGGAAAATCGGCCGACGCCGCCGACCGTCGGCTGAAGGAGGGGGCCCCGCTCAGTCCTTTCGACGGCGTCCCGATGACCGCCAAGGAATCGTTCGACTGGACGGGAACGCCCTCGACCTGGGGAACGCCGCGCTTCAAGGACAACATCGCGCAAAGCGACGCCGTCGCGCTTCGCCGGCTTCTCGACGCCGGCGCCGTCATGTTCGGCAAGACCAACGTGCCGCTCATGCTCGCCGATTGGCAGAGCTTCAACGACGTCTACGGCGTCACCAACAATCCCTGGGACATTTCCCGGGCGCCCGGCGGGTCGTCGGGCGGCTCGGCTGCGGCGCTTGCGTCGGGCATGAGCGCGCTCGAGATCGGCACCGATATCGGCGCCTCGATCCGCAATCCCGCCCACTACTGCGGCGTCTACGGGCACAAGCCGACCTTCGGGATCGTGCCGATGCGCGGACAGTCGCCGCCGGACGTGGTCACGCCCTCTGACATCTCGGTTGCTGGCCCCCTCGCACGGAGCGCCCGCGATGTCGGTGCGATGGTGGATTTGCTCGCCGGCCCCGACATCATCGAAGCGCGCGGTTACCGGCTGTCCCTGCCTGCGGACGAGCGCGAGTTGGGTGAGCTTCGGGTGGCGGTCATGAGTAACGACCCGGTGAGCGAGGTCGACCGTCCGGTCGAGGATCTCATCCTGTCGCTCGCCGAATGGCTCGGACCGAGAGTGCGTCACCTGTCCACGTCCGCGCGGCCCGCTTTCTCGATGCGCGAGGCTATGGACCTCTACGTCACGCTGCTTCGTGCGGCGACGAGCCGCCGGCAGAGCGATGAGGAGTTTGCCGCCAATGCCGAGCGGGTGCGCGCGTTTGCGGCCGACGATCATGGCTATTTCTCGACCATGATGCGGGCCTATGTGATGCCCCATCGCGCTTGGCTCTTCGCGAACGAGCGGCGCCATCAGCTGCGGCTCTTGTGGGA
>JBJMRA010000029.1:0-12509 GCA_045802365.1 Hyphomicrobiales bacterium
AGCGCATCGCCCGCGCGCGCTCGCTCGAGATCGCCGAAGCGCGCACATTTCCCGTGCAGGCCTTGCCCGAGCAGACGACCGGCGGCACCCGCCGCCGCATCGCCGAGGTATTCGACGGCGCGCCCATTTCGGCCCATTGGTGAGCGGTCTCTTTCCGCGCGACCGCCCTTTCACGCAAAAGAGAGGGCAATGTAGTTTACCATTCCATGGGACTGTGATATCGCAAGATGATGACCGGTCTGGGCCAGCTCCGACGACGACGAACCCGCTTCGCGCGAGGACGCTCGCGCGGCTGAGCCGCTCCGGCCTTTGACCAATCGGCTGGAGCCCGTTCCAAGGCCCTCCATCCGGTTTCGTCATGACATCCCCCTCCTGTCTTCTCGGTCACGAATCTCCCTCCGACGTTCCCCACATCGAAGCGCTGCTCGATCTCGCCTTCGGGCTCGACCGCCACACCAAGACCTCGTACCGCCTGCGTGAAGGTAACCATCCGGTGCCAGGTCTTTCCTTCGTCGCGCGCGATCCGGACCTCGGTGTCGTCGGTGCGATCAGCTTCTGGCCGCTCAAGATCGGACGGAGCGGCGCCGATGCGCTGCTGCTCGGACCGCTGGCGGTGCATTCCGAGCGTCAGAACATCGGCCTCGGCCGCGCGCTCATGCGCAAGGGCCTCGGCAAGGCAACGGCCCTCGGCCACCGTTTGGTGATCCTCGTAGGGGATGAGCCATATTACGCGCGGGTCGGGTTCTCGCGCGTGCCGGACAGCCGGCTCGTTATGCCGGGTCCCGTCGACCCGAACCGGCTGCTCTATCTCGAGCTTGCGCCGGGCGCGCTAGCGCGCATACATGGGCTCGTCCTGCCGCCGCACCGATATGCAGAAGTGTCAGCGGCCTTCGCGATACCACATCGCGCCGAGCCCGCCGAGGAGCAGGCCCAGCATTATCGATGTTGAGAAGAGAGGGATCTCGCTCACCGCCTTCACGCGGAAGGCATCGTTTTCTTTGAGGCCCATCCAGCCCGAGCCTGCCATCTGGCGGCCGGCGGCGACCTTCACGAGGCGCGGTACGCCGTCGAAAGCTTCGAGCCAGTACTCGCCGCCGCCTGTCGCCTTGGCGACGGGCGCAAGCTTCTCCGCGGTGGCGATCGGCTCCGCCGTCTCCTTGGGGTCGGGGCTGCCGATGGCGACCGCGGCCGAGAGCTTGCCGTCGGTCAGCCTCACGATGCCCGCTTCTTTCATCGCGAGCCGGCCTTGCCATACCCCTGGCGCCTTCTGGAAAAGTTCGACCGTTTCCGTTTTGCCGGATGGAAGGGTGACCGTTGCTGGGCCTGCCTTATCGGCCATGGTGCGCCGCTCGATGACGAGTTGGCCCTGGTCCTGGCGTCCGCTCAGCGCTTCTTCCTCGAGATCGGGCTCCTTCATGAGCCAATGAGCGATGCGCCGGAGGAGTTCGGTCTGGGGACCGCCGCCCTCGAAGCCACGCGCCCAGAGCCAGCCGTGATCGGAGAGCAGCATCGCGATTCGCCCCTGGCCCTCGCGGGAGAGAACGAGAAGCGGCCTTTGCTCGAGGCCTGACATCAGCACATCGCCGCTCGATGCGGTCGCATCGACAATTCGGAACCACCGGCCCCAAGTCGGCTCCTTGTCGCCTGCGCCGGGCAGCCCACGCGTCACCGGATGGCGTTTGCCCTGCTCGGTCACTTGGGGACGGAACCCGCCTTCGAGCACGCGCCCCGACGGCGCTGTCGTCAACACGGCCGAAAGCGGCGAATTGTAGAGGCCGTCCGCCGCCGCATAATCGGGACCGGCGGCGACCAGGACCGCGCCGCCCTTCTCGACATAGTCCGCGACATTGGCGAGATAGGCCATCGGCAGCACGCCCTGCCGCTGGTAGCGGTCGAAGATGATGAGGTCGAACTCGCTGAGCTTCTCGACGAAGAGCTCGCGGGTTGGAAACGCGATGAGCGAAAGCTCCTTGATCGGCGTGCCGTCCTGCTTCTCGGGCGGCCTCAGGATCGTGAAGTGGACGAGATCGACGGATGCGTCCGCCTTGAGCAGGTTGCGCCAGGTCCGCTCGCCCGGATGCGGCTCGCCCGACACGAGGAGTACCCTCAGCCGATCGCGTATGCCTTCGATGACCGAAATCGCCCGGTTGTTCTGTTCGGTGATCTCGCCCGACCGCGCGTCGGCAACGATCTCGGTGATGTTCTGGCCGCCATGATCGACCATCACGGGAACCGTCACGCTTTGACCGGCCTCGACCTCGAGCCTCTGCGTCCGGCCGTCGCCCATGTGGATATCGACGCCGATCGGCTGCCCGTCCGCGTTCGTGTCGTCGACCCGGAAGCGGAGCGTCTGCTCCTTGCCGACAATACCGAAGCGGGGCGACTGCTCGAGCACGACCCGGCGGTCGATCTCGCTGCGGCTGCCGGTCAGGAGAGCGTGGATCGGAGCGGCAAGGCCAAGCTTCTTCGGATCGACGGGAACGTCGTGAACCTGACCGTCGGTGATGAACACCGCGCCGGCAAAGCGCTCGGGCGGGACCTCGGAAAGCGCATGGTCGAGCGCCTCGAAGAGGCGGGTGCCATCCTCGCCGGCAGCGAGGCCCGATTTCGCTGTGACGACTCGCAGATCGACATTGCCGAGGCGGGCGACGGCGGTCTTCAGCGCGTCGAGGGCCGCATCGGTCTGGGCGTGCCGGTTGCCGAAGTCCTGGCTCTGGCTCTCGTCCACCACGGCGACGGCAATATCGCTCAGGTGTTCGCGCTCCTCAGTGCGGAACGAGGGATTGAGCAGCGCGAGGAGGAGGAAAAGGAGTGCCAATGCACGAAACGGCCATCCCCGGCTTCGCGTGAGTGCAGCCGCGACCATCAACAACAAGCCCAGCGCGGCGAGAACCGCGGTCAACGGCCACGAGAGGAACGGCTCGAAGACTAGATTCCAAGCGTTCACTGCCCGAGCCTTTCGAGCAGGGCCGGAACGTGAACCTGATCCGCCTTGTAGTTGCCCGTCAGTGCATACATCACGATGTTGATCCCAGCGCGGTAAGCAAGCTCGCGCTGCCGGTCGCCTCCGGGGATCGTTGCATGGAGTGAGCGGCCGTTCTGATCGATGGCCCAGGCCGCCGCGTAGTCGTTCGACCCGATGATGATCGAGGTCACGCCGTCGGCGTTCCCCGCCGGCGTTGGTCCGGCATCCGGGCTCTCGACCCAAAGCTGTCCATGGTCGTAGCGGCCGGGAAAGTTCTGGATGAGGTAGAACGCTTTGGTCAGCACGTGGTCGGGCGGAACGGGCTCGAGCGGCGGGATGTCGAGCTTCTCGACGATTCGGCGCAGCGCCAGTGTCGCACCGCTCACTTCGCCGGCAAGCGCGCTCAGATCGGTGCCGTCTTCGCGCGTGTCGAAGAAGATGGTGCCGCCGTTCTTGATGTAGGTGTTGAGCTTGGCGATCGCCGCGGCGGAAGGCGCCTGCGCCTCCGACAAAACCGGCCAGTAGAGAAGCGGGAAGAAGACGATCTCGTCACGCTCGATGTCGATGGCGATCGGATCTGCAGGCTCGACAGAGGTGCGGTCGGTGAGGACGCGCGAGAGGCCGGTAAGGCCTGCGCGGCTCGTCTCGTCCACCTCGGCATCGCCGCTCTCGACATACGCAAGCCTCGTTTTGAGGGTGTTGGCGAGCGCGAACTGATCCGCCGACTGGTCCTGCGCCAGAGCAGGATGCGGGGAAGCCAACAGCATGAAGAGCAAAACCGTGGCCGCGCCACCCAGGCGAAGCCTGAGCTTCTGCCAGCTGTTCGACAGCCACAAGGCGACCAGGCAGTCGGCCAGGAACAGCAGGAAGGCCGCGGTGAACAGATAGGGCGCAAGCGGCGTCGTGGGCGCGGGCTCCATGCCGCGGAGTCTGGCACCGGCGGGAAGGTCGGCGATGGGTTTGAGCGCATCGTCGGAAATCACGAGGTTGACCGCCCGCTCGAGGACGCCGCGGACGTAGAGGCCGGGCGGATGAAGCGGCGAGGGGGTCACCTTATCGATCTCGGCCGCGGGTATGGGTTCCACTTCCGGCGCCGGGTCGGCGAGCATGCCTTCGCCGTCGAGCGTCCGGTGCGGCACAAAGGCCTGAGCGCCAGCGTCAGCGGAGGCCTGGCCTGCCGCTCCGCCGCCTGCTCCCGGTGCAAGGTCGAGCACCCGTCTCACCATCTCGACGAACATGCCCGAGATCGGCAGGTTCGACCAGTCGGCATTCGCCGTCACGTGGAACAGAACGATCATGCCCTTGCCGCGCTTGTCGGCGGTGACGAGGGGCGTGCCGTCGGCAAGGCTTGCCCATACCTTGGGCGGCAAGTCGGCGGCGGGTTCGGCGAGGACCTGGCGATTGACAAGGACGTCCTTGTCCATTGCGAGCCCCGAGAACGGGCTCGTCTCCGGAAAGGACGGCTGCAGCGGCTGTGGCGTCTCCCAGCTGAGCGCGCTGCCCAGTGCCCGGCCGCCCTGGCGGAGCGCCACCGGAACGAGGTTGTCCTGCGCAGCGGCGAGACGCGGCCCTGCGAAGCGCAGGAGCAGGCCGCCGCGCGACACCCAGTTGGCGATCATCTCCTCGGACTCGGGCGGCAACAGGCCGATATCGGCGAGGATCAGCATCGACAGGCCAGCATCAAGCTTGTCGCGGAGCGCCTGTTCGCCCTCGGGTTCGCTAACCTCGGTATAGGGTTCTAGGGCGCGCGAAACGTAGTAGAGCGGCGAGAGCAGCGGCTGCGAGCTTTCGATCGAAGACCCGGCGAGGAGGCTTACAGTTTTGCGGCGCCAACGGTCGTCGAGAAGGTAGACGGCGCCCGCTGTCCGTCCTTGAGAGAGCTCGATCCGCTCGACCTCGTTACGAAGCTCGAGCGGAAGATCGATGAAACCTTCGGCGCGCGAGGACCCAGGCGCGAATGAGAGCGGCGCTTCGGCGAGACTGCGCCCATTCGCGGCCACTGCGCGCACGCTGACCTGGATTTGCGGGGATTGCGTTGCGCGAAGAGCCGTCACTTTGATCCGGCCCCCTTCAATCCGCGGCGCGCCCAAGGCCATTGGCAGGGCCGATGGCGGGGGTGTCAGGACCTCCAAGGAGGCGCGCCCGCCATTAAGAGCAAGGAGACCTTCTGCGAACCGGCGCGCCGAGCCGTGGTCGATGCCATCGCTCACCCAGATGACCTGGAGCGCCTGCGAGCCGGCATAGGTTTGGGCGAGGCGGCCGAGGAGCGCATCGCGATCGGGAGCGAGCGCTTTGGGCTCGAGGGCGGCGATCTTCCGCACGGCAACATCGGCGGTGGTCGTTCCCAGATCGGCGGGGCGGACGCTCGGGACGGTTGTGGCCACCGCGACAGGCGCTCCGTTCCGCATTGCGGCCGCGAGAATATCCTGCACGATGTCGCGGCGCCTGTCCCAGTCCTTCGCCGCCGCCCAGCTGTCGTCGATAACGAGAAGTGTCGGCTCGCCCGTCACACCGGTCGCCGCATCGGGGGCGAGGAGCGGGTGCGAAATGCCGAGGATCACCAGCGTCGCGAGAAGAAGCCTTAGCGCCATGAGCCACCAGGGCGTCCGGTCCGGCTGTTCCTCGCGTGGGACAAGCTCAAGGAGGAGGCGCAGCGGCGGAAAGCGTACCGTCTGCGGCTTGGGTGGGGTGAAGCGCAAGAGCCACCAGATCACCGGCAGTGCGAGCAAACCGGCGAGCGCCAACGGCGTCGTGAACGTGAGGGCGTTCAGGAGAGACATCGTCAGCCCGCCGCTCCGAAGGCGCGGCTCTTCTCGCCGCCGATGAGACCATGGAGCATGTAGAGCGCACGCAGCGGCGCCTCGTCGGTGCGGTGGACCGTAAACGTCCAGCCGATCCGCTTGGCGATCTCGCGCACGCGAGCCCGCTGCTCGGCGAATTTTTCCTGATACTCGGCCCTGAGGCTCTCGGTCTTTCCGGCCGTGTAGCGCAGAGGCCCCGCCATCTCGTGGAACTCGACCCGGCCCTGATAAGGAAGCGTCTCCTCGGCCGGGTCGCAGACCTGGACGAGGTGACCGGCGATCTCCGCCGCGGCGATCGCGCCCAGCGATTGGGCGATGAGCTCCGGTTTCTCGAGAAAATCGCCTAACATGAGGACGGTCGAAAATCGCGGAAGCTTCATGGCGCGCGGAAGCGATGCCGTTTGAGGTTGCGTCTCGAGCCACTCGGCGATCCTGACGAGCGCCGGGCGCGAATGAACTGGATTGAGGCCGCTGCCGAGGATCGAGACCCGCTCATGGGCTCTCACCGCCAGACTGGCGATGGCAAGAGCCAACAATTTGGCGCGCTCCGTCTTGGTCACGCCGGCAAGATGGGAGCGGAACGTCATCGAGACGGAGGGCGATACCCAGAGCCACAGCGTATTCGCGGCCTCCCACTCGTTCTCGCGGATGAAGACGCGATCGGAGCGCGCGGAGCGATGCCAGTCGATGTGCTGGACGGCATCGCCGAAGCTGTAGGGACGGTATTGCCAGAAGGTCTCGCCCGGCCCCGACCGTTTCCGGCCGTGAATTCCTATGATCACCGTCGCGGCGATCCTGAGCGCCTGGACCAGCAGAGGCGGCAGCGCGCGCGAAAGCTCGTCGGCGCGGTCGTTGAGGGCGAGAGCCGTTCTTGCCGGCATAAGGGTCAGGCGATGCCCGTCTTGAGGTGCTCGATCACACCATCAATGGTAATTCCGTCAGCCCGCGCGGTGAAATTGAGGGCCATGCGATGACGGAACACGGGGTTGGCGAGCGCCAGGACATCATCGAGAGAGGGTGCGAGCCGCCCATCGAGAAGCGCCCGGGCGCGGGCTCCGAGCATGAGCGCCTGGCTGGCGCGCGGGGAAGGCCCCCAGCCCACGTTCTTGTTGATGAAATCGTCGGCGTCGGGCCCGGGCCTCCCCATGCGCACGATCTTCAGGATCGCCTCGGCAAGCGATTCGCCGACCGGCATCAGGCGCACGAGGTGCTGGATCTTCATGAGCTCGGCGCTGGTCAGCACCGGCTCCGCCGGCGCTTCCTCGGTGCCGGTGGTCGCGAACAGCATGCGCCGTTCGGCCTCGAGCGCCGGGTAGGGCACGTCGACTTCCATGATGAAGCGATCGAGCTGAGCCTCGGGGAGGGGATAGGTGCCCTCCTGCTCGATCGGGTTCTGGGTGGCGAGCACATGGAAGGGGCGGGGAATGTCGTGGCGGGCGCCCGCGACCGTCACGTGATACTCCTGCATGGCCTGGAGAAGAGCCGATTGCGTGCGCGGGCTCGCGCGGTTGATCTCATCCGCCATGAGCAGCTGGCAGAAAACCGGGCCCGGCACGAAACGGAACTGCCGGCGGCCGTCGTCCGATTCGTCGAGGACCTCGGAACCCAGGATGTCGGCGGGCATGAGGTCGGGCGTGAACTGAACGCGCTTCTCCTCGAGGCCGAGGACGCGCCCGAGCGAGGTCGCAAGCTTGGTCTTGGCAAGACCGGGAGCGCCGACGAGGAGGGCGTGGCCGCCCGCCAGGATGGCCGTCAACGCCAGCTCCACGACCTCGGTCTGGCCGAAAATAACCTTCCCGATCGCCTCGCGCACCCGGGCGAGCTTGCTCGACATGGTGTCGAGCTCGGCAACGATATGCTTTTCCGCTTCGGTGATGCTGGACATGATGCCTTTCTGGGATTGGCAGGATTCGCGGCGGAAGTGGACGGTGCCGCGCCGGTTCCGGTAATGAAATCCTTGTGAACAAGCATGGCCATACTGAGGCATGCGGGGTTACGATTCGTACAATGAGCGACGCCGCCAACCCTCTCAAAGGCCTCAAGGAGGCCAAGCAGGCCGCCGGGACCAAGGGCCTGCCGCCGGTGCATCTGTGGAACCCGCCTTTCTGCGGCGATATCGACATGCGCATCGCCCAGGACGGGACCTGGTTCTACATGAACTCGCCGATCGGCCGGAAGCCGCTCATGAAACTTTTCTCTTCGGTCCTGCGGCACGACCAGGACGGCAAATATTATCTCGTGACACCCGCCGAGAAGTGCGGGATCAGGGTCGATGATGCGCCCTTCGTTGCGGTCCGGATGACGGCGGAGGGCGAGGGTCGGGAGCAGGTCATTACCTTCGAGACCAACGCCGATGACGTCGTCGTTCTCGATGAGGCGCATCCCTTGCGCGTCGCGACGGAAGAAGGAACGGGCGGCCTCAAGCCCTACGTGCTGGTGCGGGCCCGTCTCGAGGCGTTGGTCTCGCGGGCTCTCTTCTACGATCTCGTGGCCGGCGGCTGTGGGGAGGAGCTGGAGGGCGAGCGATGGTTCGGCGTGTGGTCGTCGGGACGGTTCTGGCCCATGCAGCGGGAATCGGAGATCGCGCTGCAAGCCGGATGAACTCCTTCCGCTTCGACCTCACCGAATTCCGCGAGCGGGCCCGTTCGGGCCTCCTTTCCGCTCCGCCCTGCACCTACCGCCGGAGCGACTACGACCTCAATCCCGAGATGACGATCGATCCATCCGATGCTCCGCTTCGCTCGGCGGCCGTGCTCGTGCCCATCGTGCTGCGCCAACCGGAGCTGTCGGTTCTGCTAACCCAGCGGACCGCACATCTTCGCAGTCACGCCGGACAGATCGCGTTTCCAGGCGGGCGGATCGACGAGGGCGAGGATGCGGTAGAGGCCGCGCTGCGGGAGTCCGAGGAGGAGATCGGCCTCGACCGGGCCTTCATCGAGCCGCTCGGCTTTCTCGACGGCTACGTCACCGGCACGTCCTTCAAGATCATCCCCCTCGTGGCGCTCGTGCGGCCCGGATTCACCCCTCAACCTGCCCCGGAGGAGGTCGATGAGGTGTTCGAAGTGCCGTTGCGGTTTCTCATGTCGGCCGAGAACCATACCCGGCACAGCCGAGAGTGGAAGGGAAGGACACGATTCTTCTACGCGATGCCTTATGGTGAGCGCTATATCTGGGGCGCGACGGCGGGCATGATCCGCAACCTCTACGATCGCTTGTATGCCGTGGCGCCGTGACGGGACGTCTGCCCTCGCTCGCCGGAGCGGCCTGGCTCACCACCCGGCCCGTCCGGCAGGTGTTCGACGCACTTCGCGCGGCCGGGGGAGAAGCCCGCGTGGCGGGGGGCGCGGTCCGCAACGCGCTCATGGGCGAGCCCATCGGCGACATCGATATCGCGACCACGCTCACCCCGGAAGCGGTGATGGAGGCCGGCAAAGCCGCGGGCCTCAGCGTTCACCCGACAGGGATCGCGCACGGCACGGTCATGCTGGTCGCCTCGGGTCAGCCCTTCGAGGTCACGACGCTCAGGGTCGACGTCGAGACGTTCGGCCGCAAGGCGCGGGTCGAATTCACGGATGATTGGGCGGCGGACGCCCGCCGACGCGACTTCACGATGAACGCGCTCTATTGCTCGCCAAATGGCGAAATCCACGATCCTGTCGGGGGTTATCCAGATATTCTCGCCAAGAAGGTGAGGTTTGTGGGCGATCCGGAGGCGCGGATAAAAGAAGATTATCTGCGGATCCTGCGGTACTTCCGCTTCGAGTCACATTATGGCGGCGAGACTGGCGACCGAGCCAGTCTCGAAGCCTGCGTCCGCCTTCAGGATGGCCTCGACCGGCTTTCCGCCGAACGCATCCGGCAGGAATTTTTCAAGCTGCTTGTCGGCAAAGGCGCTGTCCCGATCCTGCGGGTCATGGACGAACATGGGGTCCTCGCGCATGTCCTGCCGCACACGAAAGGGTTCGGGCCCATCGAGCGTATGGCGCGGATAGATCGCCATTGGGGCCTCACGCCCGACCCGCTCCTCAGACTGGCGACAATCGCAACCGATGCTCTCGGGCTTCGTGAGCGACTGAAGCTCACCAACGCCGAAGTCGAGCGGCTCACCTCGCTTTTCCTTCACGCCGCGCCGACACCCAACTTACGGCCCGGTGAACGGGAGCGTGTGCTTTACCAGGTGAGCGAGCAAGCGTTCCGAGACGCTGTGAGGGTTGCCTGGGCGCGCTCGAGCGACCCCGTCGATGATGCCGCGTGGCACGAGCTCCTGGATTTAGCGCAACACTGGAAACGGCCGCAGTTTCCGGTGCGCGGCAGCGACCTCGTCGCCCGCGGACTCACCGGCCCTGCAGTCGGCGAGACCTTGCGCCGCCTCGAAGACTGGTGGATTGCTTCCGGCTTCACCGCCGATCGGGACGATCTGCTGGCGCGAGTAGCGAGGGAAAGAAATTGACAGACCTTATCATTGTTCAATCAGAGGGGCCGGGAGCGCCGAGCGTCGAAGAGGGCGAGCCCGATCCCGCGAAGCTCATCGAAGGCGAATACCGCACCAAGACCTGGAACCACTATACGGGCGAGGATGAACGGCTCTATTGCGGCATTTGGGAATCGACTCCCGGAAAGGTCGCGATCGAGAACCAAGAATGGGAGTTCTGCCATTTTATCGAGGGCGCGGCCGTCCTGACCAATGAGGCAGGGCGGAGCTGGACACTGCGCGCCGGCGATGCCTTCATCATCCCACCCGGCTTCAAGGGTACGTGGGAAACGGTCGAGATCGTGCGCAAGCACTACGTCATCCTGCTGCCAAAAACGCGAACCGCAAATGCCTCGTGAGGTCGCGAGCGCGGCGGCGCGGCTCAGGCACGTGTTCGTCCGTGATCTCGAGCTTAATGCCCTGCTCGGGATCTATCCGGAAGAAAGGACGACGCCTCAGCGGATCCTCGTCAATGTCGACCTCTCCGTGAAGGAGGGCGATGATCCCCTGAGCGAGGACATTGCTAGCGTCGTGAGCTACGAGGTCGTCGTCAGGGAAGTTGAGCGCATCGTCGCTCAAGGCCATGTCAACCTTGTCGAGACGCTCGCCGAGCTCATCGCGCGGGAATGCCTCAAGGACGCACGCGTAGAAACGGTTCGTATCCGGATCGAGAAGCCGGATGTCATCCGCAACGCACGAAGTGTGGGGGTGGAGATCGAGCGGACGAGATGAGGTTCCAGGCATCGATAATCCGAGCCGCTCTTTCTATCCGCGACATGCACAGCTCTGTAGCGCCACGCGGCGGTCAGCTGGGTAGAAAGCGCTGCAAATATTCCAATACGCCCTGGCGTACGCTGGGCTCGACGTTTCCGATCGTGCGAAGGACCCTATCCGGCTCAATTGTCGCGAGTTTTGCCGGTCGTATGACGGACGGCGATGGCAATCCGGCGAGGCCAAGGTCCTCGATCGCAACATCGCAGCTCCATCCCGGAACAACACGACTGGTGATCATTGCGACCCAGATGAGGTCGAATTCCTCTCGAAGCCAGTTGCTTGACACAACGAGAGCCGGCCTCCGCTTTTCCGCGAAACGGTCGGAGTAAGGAAAAGGAACGACCACTACGTCCCAGGCCCCGGGGACGCGCCTCGATCGATCAGAGCGAGCCGAAGGCTTTTTCATCCGCATCCGACGCCCATTCCGAGAACACAGCGAAAGGGTCCTCCTCGATTGGCGGATTTGCCTTCTCGATGTGCACGCCCTTCCGCGTCACCGTGTACCTGAGCCGGTCGCCGGGCTTCAGTCCAAGTCGATGCCGGATTTCGCGAGGAACCACAGTCTGGTGTTTCGACGTGATCTTCGAATATGCCGTGGACATGCCTTAGACGTAAGCCATCTTACCATCTTACGCAATCACCCCAGTTGTAAGCCATGCTCCGCTCACAATCACGTGAAGCACGCGCGGGAATATCGGTAGGCCTGCGCCGGTCTCATCGTGCGGACGGCACATACAGGAGACCAGAATGGACAAGGATGATAACGCCGGCGTGAGCCGCCGGCATGCGCTCGAATGCATGCTGTGGGCGGGAACCGGCCTGCTGTGGACGGTGACGGGCGGTATTCCCAAGTCGCTTGCTTTGCTCGATCGGGCGGAAGCGGCCGAAATGCCGGGGTTCACGTTCCTGCAGATCTCGGACAGTCACGTCGGTTTCGACAAAGCCGCGAACCCGCACGCGGTCGACACGCTGAGGGAGGCGATCGGCAAGATCGAGGCGCTGCCGGTCAAG
Source organism: Hyphomicrobiales bacterium (assembly GCA_045802365.1). GTDB lineage: Bacteria > Pseudomonadota > Alphaproteobacteria > Rhizobiales > Aestuariivirgaceae > JBJMRA01. Next base: position 12,023 of record JBJMRA010000029.1, read on the forward strand.
CCCTCGTTCATGATCCACACCGGCGATATCACGCATCTCTCGAAGCCCGAGCAGTTCGACACCGCGAGAGAGATCATCGGTTCGCCTCGGCTCGACGTGCACTATGTGCCAGGCGAGCACGATGTCGTCGACGAGACGAACGGGCGGGCCTATCTCGACCGCTACGGCAAGGGCACGAAAGGCGTCGGCTGGTACTCGTTCGATCAAAACGGGGTGCACTTCATCGGTCTCGTCAACGTGGTCAACCTCAGGGCAGGCGGGCTCGGCAATCTGGGGGCCGAACAGCTCGCTTGGCTCTCCGACGATCTCGGGGCACGCCCGTCCTCGGTCCCGATCGTGGTATTTGCCCATATTCCGCTCTGGACCGTCTACCCGGAGTGGGGATGGGGAACGGACGACAGCGCTCAGGCGCTCGCGCTCCTCAAGCGGTTCGGCTCCGTCACCGTGCTCAACGGGCACATCCACCAGATCATGCAGAAGGTCGAGG
>JBJMRA010000030.1:0-8031 GCA_045802365.1 Hyphomicrobiales bacterium
CTATTTCGAAATCCAGGAGATCGTGTACCGTGAAGTCGCGCAGGTCGGATTGCTCTATCCGCCCTTCCGGAATGTTTACAGCCCGAAGGTGAAAGCGATGAGGCTCAACCCCGGATATCAGTTCTCGACAATAGACGAGGTGAAGCTCGAAAGCTGAGCGTTCTGCCGGCTCGTCGGCTTCGCGTCTCGCTCGTCTGAATGGGTCGATTCGGCTTTATCCTACGGCGACCGCCGCAGCTTGTGGCAGTATTACTCGGGATCAGCGTGGTGACGTTCTTGCTGGTCCAGCTGATGCCCGGCGATCCGGTGCGGATCATGCTCGGGCCGCGGGCCTCCGAGGACGCAATCGCTGCGGTTCGCGCCCGCTACGGGCTCGATCAGCCGATCTTCGTCCAGTATTTGTACTACTTATGGAACGTCCTGCGCGCCGACTTCGGCCAGTCGCTGGCCTTCCGGGCACCGGTGCTCGACGTCATCCTCGGCCGGCTCGTTCCGACCATCTGCCTCATCTTCTATGGACTGGGCATCGCCCTGATCTGGACGATAGGCCTGGCGGTCGCGGCGGCGCGCAACCCGTCCAGCTGGGTCGACCAGGCGGTTAGGTTCTTCTGTGTCGCCGCGCTCGGGCTCCCTTCATTTTGGCTCGGGCTGATGCTGATCATTCTGTTCAGCCTGCGCCTGAGGCTGTTCCCGGTCTCGGGATTCGGCGAAACGCCCGGCAACGTGGTCTGGCATCTATTCCTCCCCGCGATCACAATTGCAATCGCCGTTACGCCCATCCTTACCCGCAACCTGCGCGCCACGCTCATTGCCCAGTCGTCTTCGGATTACGCCGTCGCGGCGCGGTCCAAGGGACTGCCTGAGACCTACATCTTCATGCGGCACGTGTTCCCGAACTCCCTGCTGCCCACCATCAGTCTGCTCGGCATCGTGGTCTCATTCCTGATTGGCGGGACGGTGGTCGTCGAGACCGTGTTCAACGTTCCCGGGGTCGGTCAGCTGCTCGTGCGGGCGGTTCTGCTTCGCGATTATTTCATCGTCATGGGCATCACGCTTTTCTTCGCGTTCGGCGTCGTGCTCACGAATTTCATCGTCGACGTCATCGTCGTGGCCCTTGACCCACGGGTGAAACTTTGACGATCGCCGCCGAATCGAAAGCACGGCGAGCCGCGGCCCGCTGGCCGGCGAGCCTTATCCTAGGAGGAACGATCGTCACCGCGTGGCTGGCGATAGCGCTGGTCGGCCCCTTTCTTTCGCCGCACGATCCGATTGCGGTCGACATAGCGCACGCGCTGCTCCCGCCGAGCAGCGAGTTCCCGCTCGGAACGGACAGCTTCGGGCGCGATGTGTTGACCCGGATCATGTATGGCGCGCGGGTCGATCTCCAGATGGCTTTCTTCGGGGTGGTCGGTCCATTCATCATTGGGACGACAATCGGGCTCGTCGCTGGAAACTACGGCGGCCGGCTTGATACGGTGCTGATGCGGCTGCTCGATGTTACCGTCTCGTTTCCTTATTTCGTTCTGGTCATCGCGATCGTGGCGGTACTCGAGCCTGGCCTTACGAGCTATTACATTTCACTGACGCTCGTGAACTGGGTGTCCTACGCACGGCTCGTGCGCTCCGAGGTCATGGTCTGGAGGGCCGCCGATTTCGTGCTCGCTGCACGCACGATCGGGATCAGCGAGCGCAGGATCATGGCACGGCACCTGCTTCCGAATGTCATTTCGCCTGCCGTCGTCTTCATCTTCACCGACGCCGTGCTGACGATCGTGCTCGGATCGTCACTTGGGTTCCTCGGCCTCGGCGTGCAGCCGCCGACCGCCGAATGGGGCGTGATGATCGCCGAAGGCCAGCTCTACCTCGCCGCCGCATGGTGGATCAGCGTCTTCCCGGGCCTTTCGATCTCGCTTCTGGCGCTCGGGTTCTCGCTCATCGCCGACGGCCTGGCAAAAGTGCTGCATACCTCCCCATGAACGCCGCGCCGGTCGTGACGGTCGAGAACCTCGCCGTCGACTTCGATACCCCCGCCGGCGTCGTTTCCGCCTTGGATGGCATCTCCTTCAGTGTCGCCACGGGCGAGGTCCTGGGAATCGTCGGCGAGAGCGGTTCGGGCAAGACGGTCGCATGCCAGTCGCTCATGCGGCTGCTTCCCTCGAACGCGAGGGTTCGCTCGGGGCGGATCCAGTTCGAGGGCCGCGACTTGCTCAGCGCGCCCGAGGCCGAACTCGCACGCATCCGCGGCGAGCGGATCGCGATGATATTTCAGAATCCCTCGACGCACCTCGATCCTCTTATGCGCGTCGGGCGCCAGGTCGGTGAAGCCCTGCGCTTCCACCACGGAGTCGGCCCGACGGAAGCTCGCCGGCAGGCGATCTCGCTTCTTGCGGAGATGCGGATCAACAATCCTGATCAGCGCGTCGACAGCTACGCTCATGAGCTGAGCGGGGGCATGCGGCAACGCGTCATGATCGCCGCCGCCCTCGCCTGCAAGCCGGCGCTGCTTCTCGCAGACGAGCCTACGACGGCGCTCGACGTCACCATCCAGGCGCAAATTCTCGGCCTCATCAGAGCGCTTAGGCGCGAGCGGGAGTTTTCGATCGTACTCGTCTCGCATGATCTCGGCGTCATCGCCGAGATGTGCGATCGCGTTCTGGTCATGCGCCGCGGGGAAATCGTCGAGGATGGCCCGGTTCGAGATGTGATCGCCCGGCCCAAGCACGCCTATACAGGACAACTCGTTGCATCTCAGCCGTCGCTGATGCCCTCGGCTCCCTCTGCAACATCGGCCCGCGATCCCCTGCTCGTGCTCGATCATGTGTCCGTCGCCTTTCCCCAGCACCGCAGCCTGATCGGGCTCGTGTCTGGGCAGGCCCGCTCGTCTATCCGCGCCGTCGATGACGTGAGCCTTACCGTCAGAAAGGGTGAGACGCTCGGCATCGTGGGCGAAAGCGGCTCGGGCAAGAGCACGCTCGCCCGCGCCATTGTCGGTCTGGCGCCGCTGAACGCCGGAAGAATCGCATTCGAGGGGAGGGCTGTGACAAACCTCAAAGGAGCGGACCGGTTAAGCTTCAAGCAGTCCGTTCAGATGGTTTTCCAGGACCCCTTCACGTCGCTTAATCCGGCATTCACCGTCGCCCAGACCTTGGCCGAACCGCTGAAGCAGCATCGAATGTGCCCAGCCGCGCAACTTCCTGCTCGCATCACCGAATTAATGCAGGACATCGAGCTTCCCCCCGATCTTCTCCTGCGTCGGTCGGGTCAACTCTCGGGCGGACAACGGCAGCGTGTCGGTATCGCTCGCGCCCTCGCGCTCCAACCAAAATTGATCATCGCCGATGAGGTCACATCGGCGCTCGACGTCACCATTCAAGCCCAGATACTCGGGCTTTTCCGGAAGCTCAGGGAGCTCATGGATCTGACCCTGGTTCTCATTTCACACGATCTCGGCGTCGTCAGGCACTTGTGCGAGAGAGTGGCGGTCATGCGTCAGGGCCGGGTGATTGAATTCGGGCCGACGCCGGAGATCTTCGCCAATCCGAAAGAACAGTACACACGCGATCTTCTCGCAGCGATTCCGCGGATCGCGGCAGCTGAGACATTTGGGACAGCGACGGGCTGAGTTGAGAGGAGCTTGAGGAATGACGGAATATCGGGAGGCAGACGAGACCAGAATGGTAGAGGTCCCTGGCGGCCGAGTCGCGGTCTACTCGTTCGGACAAGGGGAGGAGGCAATCCTCGGTCTGCACGGTGGCCCAGGGTGCACCTGCGACTACGTCCGCGACAGCCACAGTGTGCTTACCGAGCACGGGTTTCGCGTGGTCGTCTTCGATCAGCTGGGTAGCGGCCGCTCCGAGAAACCCAAGGACAAGTCGCTCTGGAACATCCCTCGCTTCGTCGAAGAGGTGGAAGCGGTGCGCCAGGCGCTCGGACTGGGCAAGGTGCACCTCCTGGGACAATCCTGGGGCACTTGGCTCGGCACCGAATATTGTCTTCGATATCTCGACAACGTGAAGACCTACATCATCGCGAACGGTTCCGGCAGCGTTCCCCAGACCGTCGCCGAGCTCAACCGCCTGCGAGCCGACCTCGGCGCCGAGACGGTCACGATGATGCTCCGCCATGAGGCGGAAGGTACGACCGATCACCCCGAGTATACGGCGGCGGTGACCATCCTCTATCACCGTCATCTCTGCCGGGCGGATCCTTGGCCCTCGGCAGTGAAGCGCTCGATGGACGGCGTCAATATGGATGTCTACGGCACGATGTGGGGACCAAACGAGTTCTGCTGCGTCGGAACATTGAAAGACTGGGATCGCCTGCCCGACATGCACCTCATCACCGTGCCGTGCCTCATCCTGACCGGCGCCCATGACGAGCTCACGCCCAATTGCGCCATGGCGATGCAACGTGCGCTTCCGGATTCGTGTACGCGTATTTTCAAGAACAGCTCTCACATGCCGTTCTGGGAAGAGCCGCACGTGTATTTCCCCGTGCTGCTCGAGTTCCTCGACCAGCACCGGTCGCGCTCGGTGAAGGCCCGATGAACCTCGCGGAGTATTCTTCCTATGACGGGCTCGGGCTCGCCGACCTCGTGCGCCGCAAGGAAGTAACCTCGGCAGAGCTATGCGAACTCGCATTGCGCGGAGTGGAAGCCGTCAATCCTCACCTCAATGCGGTGATCGAGACCTTTCCGGATCGAGCGCGAAAAGTGATCTCCACGAGCGGTCCATTCGCCGGGGTTCCTCTGCTCGTGAAAGACTTTCCGATCGAAGCCGGGGTCAGAGCCGAAATGGGATCCGAGCTTGCGGCGGGCTTTAGGGCTTTGAACGACACGGAAATGATGCGCCGGCTGCGGAATGCTGGGTTCATCAATCTCGGCCGGACGACGACATCCGAATTCGGGCTGGCGGCGCTGACGACGTCGCGCCACACGGGTGCGACCAGAAACCCCTGGGACCTCGAGATCAGCACCGCGGGCTCGAGCGGCGGGTCGGCTGCTGCGGTTGCGGCGGGCGTCGTTCCGATTGCGACCGGCGGCGATGGCGGCGGGTCTATTCGCAACCCCGCCTCATTCTGCGGGCTCGTCGGGCTGAAGCCCACGCGCGGCCGCATATCGCTCGGTCCCGACAGCGGCAATCCATACAGTGGCATGGTCGTGAACTTCGTGCTGACCCGGACCGTCAGGGATTGCGCCGCTTCGCTCGACGCTCTCGAAGGACCGGCGGTTGGAGATCCGTTCGAAATCCCTCGGCCGAGGACACCCTATATCGACGAGATTGCCGGCCGCCCGCAGCGTCTCCGAATTGCACTCACGGCCACTGCTTGGTCCGGTCTTGCGGTCGATCCCGAGGTGGCCAATGCAGTCCGTGCAACCGGGAAGCTTCTCGAAGACATGGACCATGCGGTCGAAGAGGCAACTCCGGAGTTGGACTATGAACCATTCCTCGCCGCTCAGATTGATCTCTGGTCCGGGCACACGGCGGCTGCGATTGCCTCGGTCGGGCGAGCCATGGAACGCAAGCCCTCCCCCGATAATCTCCAGTCAACTACGTGGGCCGTATACGAAGCGGGCAAGTCCGCGAGCGCCGCGACGCTGGTCGAGGCAGAAGAGCACTATAATGTCGTAACCCGACGGGTGGGGGCCTTCTTCGAACAATACGATGTCCTCGTCACCCCTACGAACACCTGCCTGCCTCTTGCGCTCAGCGCTCATGCCCTCGATACGCCCGGAGCAACGGTCAAGGACCTGTTCCACCATCTGGCGCCGATCGAAACGTTCACCGCGCTCTTCAACGGCACGGGCCACCCAGCCATATCACTGCCTCTGCACGAGAGCCGTTCCGGCCTTCCGATCGGCATGCAGTTGGTTGCCCGCTTCGGAGCCGAGGCGATGCTTCTTAGGCTTGCGGCGAGCCTCGAAACAGCCAGGGGCTGGGTAGCGCGAAGCCCGCCGATCCATGTTGGTCGCAAACCGGTCGCAGTGGCGTGAGCCCGCCCGCCAGAAGCTTGGCAGCCCCCGGGCGCGATAGGCAACAAGAATCTCCAGTTTCCGTTCATGAAGAGGGTGCCATGGTCGGTCATCCTTAAAGGAGGAACTTCGAAAAACGATGATGGGATTGAAACTTGCAACCGGGGTGGTTGCGGCCGTTCTCGGCACGTTCAGCGCGGGCCTGCTCGGCTCGGCCGCTCACGCCTTTACTCCGATCGGCTCAGACGAGGTCAAGATTTCACAGCCGGAAGCGATCACCAATGCGCTGAAGTACTCGAATCCGAGCGGGGTACGAGGAACGATCTCCGTCTCCTGCCGCTCTGAGGATGGAACAATCGCCGTTGAGGTGAGCGACGACGGGGTAAGTCTTTCCTGAGGACTTCGACCCGAGCACGGGCGGGTCGCTCGGTCTCCGCCTGATCAGGTTGGTTGCATCCCAGCTCGACGCACAGCTGGAATTCCAGAGCACCAGCCTCGGTTTGGTCGTCCGACTGCTTGTCCTGTGCTCAGTGGCTCCTCAGCTGCGTGCTGGCTAGCCAGCCTCAGTACTGAAGACCAGAAGTCCTGAGGCGCAGGACACTGAAGCCTCGCTTGCAGATGCTCCATCCGCGGCTTATTCGGTGAGCGTGAATGGAAGCGAGAAGGCGCCCGCCTTTCCCGTGGTCTTATCGACGACGGTCGTCATCAATTGGTAAGAGCCGGCGGGTAAAGCGGAAAAATCATAGATCACGTTGATCGAGAATTCGCGGTTCTCGGCATGGCTGCGAAGCGCGGGGCTTGCCACGTTCTTCCCATTCCCGACCGGCCGGCCATCCTTCGTCCTGACCTCGAAATCAACCGACAGATCGATGACGTTGAGCGCGCCCTCTTTCCGGAAACCGAAGCCAACGGGCTCGGCATAGACGATGATCGGATCGGCGCGCTTGAACGTGTCTCCTTGGTGAACATCGTATAGCCCGAACCCCTTGGGATCGGAGGCGACAAACAGCGCCTTCCTGAAGGACAGCGGTCAGAGGGCTGTTTGGGAGAGAGGGTAGCGCCTGACATGCACGAAGCCGGCGGCTCTTGCGGGGCGGTGCGCGGCGGGGCATTGTTCAGCAAAATTCGCCACGGGAGGAAAGAATGCGTCGACGCGATTTGCTGCAGGTTACGGCTGCCGCCACGGTCATCATCGCAACTCCGTTCGCACGGAAGCGCGCGTCTGCGCAAGGCAAAGCGGTGCTGCGGATGGGCTTTTCGGACGAGGTGCTGACCCTCGACCCTATCAAAACCGTGTACGGTCCCGACATCCTGATCCAGGGCATGATGTTCTCGCGCCTCTTGCGCTCATCGGCGGACCGCAAGCAGCTCTTCCCCGGCCTTGCCGAGAGCTACGAGATTTCGCCCGACGGCAAGACCTACACGTTCCATCTGACCGAAGCCAAATTCTCCGACGGATCGCCGATCACGGCGGAGGACGTCGCTTTCAGCTACACGCGGATGCGCTTCCAGAAGGACTCGGCCTACGCCGGCCCCTTCACGGCTCTCGAGAAGACCGAGACCGCGGGGCCGAAGACGGTGGTCATGCATCTCAACAAGGTGTTCACGCCCTTCATCCAAAACGTCGAAATCTGGAACAGCGGGATCGTGCCCAAGGTCGCGGTCGAGAGCCTGGGCGATGACAAATTCGCTCAGAACCCGGTCTCCTCCGGGCCGTTTCGCCTTGTCGAATGGCGCAAAGGCGATCGCGTCGTCCTTGAGAAGAACCCCTTCTACTACAGGCAGGGCCTGCCTTATCTCGACGGAATCGAAATCCTGTACGTGCCCGACGACAACACCCGGGTTTCGATGCTTCGCGCCGGAGAGCTCGACATGTTACTGGGCGCGCCTTACCCGCTCCTGCAGCAGCTCGCCGCCGAGGGCTTCCAGGCGACGCCGGAGCCTTCGAGCATCATGTCCGAGATGATCATCAATCACTCGAAAGAGCCGTTCGACGACATCCTCGTCCGCCAAGCGGTGAGCGCTGCGATCGATCGCCAAGCGATCGCCGACGCAGTGAC
>JBJMRA010000031.1:0-24278 GCA_045802365.1 Hyphomicrobiales bacterium
CGAGGCCGGTCTGAAAGTACCAATGATAACCGCTCAGCGCAGCGGGAATGGTCGTGTAGCCATAGGCGTGCGCGACGGGTGCGCGCCCGGTCGCAATCGGGCTCGCACCGGCCGCGCGCGCCACCAGTGACGAGAGCCCATCGGCTCCGACCACGACCTCGCACGCAAGGTACCGCGGCTTGCCGTCGGGATTCGTCAGCGCGACCCCCACCACGCGGCCATGCCGGTCGAACGTCAATTCGTGCACATGAGTGTCGTGCAGTACGGTCGCGCCGACAGCGCGCGCGGCATCGACCAGGACGCGGTCGAGCACCGTCCGGCGCGGAGCGATGAGGCCCGGAATGCCAGGCTCCGGCTTGATCGGGACGGTGACCTGTTCCTCGCCGTAGTGGAAGGTCGATGAGCGCACGACGGGAGCACCGGTATTGAGAATGTCGTCGAGCAGGCCCCATCGCGAGAGCTGCATCACGGCGGGGCGCATGAGCGCGTGCGTCGAGAGCGTGTCCGACCCGTAGGGCTGGCGATCGACTGCAAGCACGCGCAAGCCCGCGCGTGCGAGCAATATCGCAGTTGCTGCTCCCGCACAGCGCGCGCCGACGACGATCGCGTCGTAATGGGGTCTGAAGTCGAGGACGTGAGCCATTTTCCGATACTCTTAAGCTGCGGAGCGAGCGCGATTGTTGAGATAGACTGAGATCTCGCCGGCTATGGCGCGCGCATCCGTTCCGACGCCCCCGATGAAATGAGAGTCGCGCTTGCGGAGCAGCCGAAAGCCCAACGCGAAGAGGCCGGGCACCGGGGTCACGCCGTCGCGGTGAACGAGCTGGCCATCCGATCGAACCACATGGGCATCGACCCAGGAGAAGTCGGTCCGATATCCCGTGGCCCAGATGATCGTGCCAATCCTGTCGTTCCGGACGGAGAGCGAGCGCTTCGGGCGTGGCGTCAGGTCGACGAGTTTGATGTCATGGCCGGCTTCGACGCTCGTGCCTGCAAAAGCGTCGATCCTGGCGAGCAGGCGCTGCTGTCTCGCCTCGGCGCATGCGACATTCGCGGCGAGGTCATCGGTAAAGTTGATCCTGCCCGGCTTGGCGCCGGCGAACCGGCCGAAGAGGGCGACGCCCTGCTGCTGCAATGTGCGAAGGTCGACGTCGGAGCGGTCGGACCGTCCCGCGAGCTGCGCCAGCGGCTGGCGTCTGGCGGCTTCAGGATCGGGCATGTCTCTCGTCCGCTCGGCGAGGATGCCCATCCGGTCCATCCACCAGAATATGTCGCGACCGCGCCAGGTACGCGGGAGCCGCGTGTGTCGGCCGACAGCGAGCGAAACGTCGCGCCCGCGCCGCGCAAGCTCATCGGCAATCTGCACGCCCGACCCCGAGGCTCCGACCACGAGCACGCGGCCGTCCGGCAAAGCCGCCGGGGTCCGATAGGTAGACGAATGAAGGTTGAGGACCGATGTGCCCAAGGCGCGGGCCGCTTCGGGGATGTGCGGCCGATCGCATTGGCCGGTCGCGATGACGAGCGCCCTTGCGATCCAGACCCCTCTCGTCGTGGCGAGCTGGAGGCGACCGCGGTCGACCGCGACGGAGAGCACGTCCGCGCCGGCCAGCACCGGAGCGGAGAAGCTCTCGGCATAGCTTCTGAGACGGGACAGGAACTCGTTTCGCAGCATGAACCCGTCCGGCTCGCGGCCGGCATAGGGGGACCCCGGTAGGCCGTTCATCCAGTTGGGGGTGAGCAGGCGCAGCGAGTCCCAGGCATGGGTGACCCATCGCGCGCCGATCTCGCGACGTTCGAACACCACGTGCTCGATGCCGTCCTTGGTGAGCCATCTGCTGAGGGCAAGTCCGGCTTGTCCGGCGCCGATGATGGCAACGTCGATCCTATGCATGTCGTTCTCCGAAGGGCCCGGCGTGCTTCGCCGGGCCTAACTCATGACGGCGTTTTCGCTAGAGAGTCCCGCTCATCCCGACCGAGACCGGAACACCGTTGGTCAGCACATCGAACACGGCCGAGCGGGCGCGAGCCTGATCGACGATCTGTTCGAGTTTCTCCCGCGGCGCATCGCCTTCGATTTCGAATCGGATGCTGATGGATTGGAAGCCGTTCCTCACCTCGTTCGAAATGCCGAGGATGCCCTGAAGGTCGATGTCGCCCTCGACGAACGAGCTGACCTTGGTCAGCTTCACCCCGCGGGCAGCGGCGATGTTTCCGATGCCGGCCGTGAGACAGGTGGCGAGGGCGTGGAGCAGCCACTCGACGGGCGTCGGCGCGCGATCGGCCCCGCAAAGAATAACGGGATGATCGCCGTCGGCGAAATAGGTCTTCACGTGCTTCTGCTCGCCGCCCGCACCGAAGAAGCCCTGGATGGAGCTGCGGCTATGGGTGCCGTCGATCCATTCACTGGCGGCGCGGAATTTGAATTGCGCGAGCTCCGGCTGGCCTGCGACAAAGTTGATGGTATTGATGAGCCTCGGAGTATCCACCCCATTGAGGGGCGGGCGAGGCGGTTTCATAGGCGCGTTCATGACGTTCTCCTGATCGTTATTGAGGATGCAACATGTGATGTTGTGCTTACAACGCGATGGTGCGTAAGTTAGCAGTGTTTCACTTCTGTTTCAGCGCGCGTGGAAAAGGGTTTCAGGCGTTGCGGCGAGACCTTCAGTACTACTCCGAACGATGGTGGACTATTCCACCTCTCGCCAAAGATCATGTGGGGGAGACGTATGGAAAAGCTTGGTAAGCGCAACAGGCAGGAACGCATCCTCGCCCGGCTTGCGAGCACCGTCGCGGTAAGGATCTCGGTGCTCGCCGAGGAATTTCAGGTCACCACCGAAACCATCCGGCGCGATCTCGACGAAATGGCCGGGCGCGGCCTTTTGGCGAGGACCTATGGGGGCGCCGCCGGCCGGGCGCTTGCGAGCGAGCCAGGAGTGAAGACGCGCGCTCAGAAGCTCGTGGCCGAGCGGGGCCGTATCGCGGCCAACGCTGCGCGGCTCATCGCGCCGGGCGATGTGGTCATGATCGATGCAGGTTCGACCACCACCCACTTCGCCGAAGTCTTGATGAAAGCCGAGCTCGAGATCAAGGCCATCACCAATTCTCTCGGCGTTGCGCGCCTTCTCGGCCAATCCGACCTCATCGAAGTGATGTTCTGCCCGGGGGAGCTCAGGTGGACGGAAGAGGGAGTGTATGGGCCGGAGACGCTCTCGTTTCTCGGGCGCTTCCACGCCGATATCGCTTTCCTGGGCGCCGGCGGCTTCACGGGGGAGGAAGTGACGGATGCCGATTCATCGGCAGTTTGGGTGAAGCGCAAGATGCTCGAACGGGCAAAGCGCTCAGTGCTCCTCGTCGATCACGAGAAGGCCGGCCTCAGGCTCTTCGCCCACGTCTGCCCGATCGGCGAGTTCCGGGACCTCATCACGGACGCGCCTCTGCCGCCCGCCCTCGCTCAGGCGATCGGGCGTACCGGCGTGTCGATCCACGTGGCCGAGGAACAGCCCGCGGGCATGTTCGCGTGATCCCAACCCCCGAACGCATCAGCCCATCGGGATCTCGGTCGCCCCGGTCGCCCGCTTCAAGGCGTGGCTGTCGACCTCCATCACACAACGAGGCGTCCCGGCCGCTGCCCATACCTTGGCGAACGCCAGGAGATCGAGATCGATGAAGGTCCGAAGCGTCGTCGCATGGCCGAGAGGCGGCACGCCGCCGATCGCGAAGCCGGTAACGTCCCGTACATAGGCGGCATCGGGACGGGCAAGCGGCTCGCCGACGACGTGCGCCACCTTCGCCTCGTTCACCCGGTTCTTGCCGGAGACGAGGAGCAGGTATGGCCGGCCCGTCTCAATTCCCCGGAAGATGAGCGATTTCACGATCTGCGCCGGCTCGCAGCCGCAGGCGCGAGCGGCCTCCTCGGCCGTCCGGGTGGTCCCGGCCATCTCGACGATGCGGGCGTCGAGCCCGCACTCGCGGGCGGCTTTGGCGACGCGAAGGGAACTTTCTGGAAGGGAGGAGGCATTCATGGCATCACGGGTGCAGGCGCCCGATGTGATAGGAAATCGGCATGCGACGCGCACCATTCTGGCACAGTCAACACCTTGTTGGGAGTTAAGGGACGCGGATGTCCACCTCGGCTGAAAGCCGCAAGTTCGACGACGCCCTCGGGACGGCGCGGCTGAAGGAAGGCGCCCACTTCGAGGCGGCCCTCGACATCAGGGATGCCCAAACCCTGAGGCTGCAAGTGCTAAAGGACGAGCTCACGCCCATCGTCGCATCGAAACGAGACGCCCAGGATTTCTTTGCGCTCGCTCTCGTGGCGGGGGATCCGCCCCGGCTGTGGCTCGATCTCATCAGCTCGGTCGTGATGGCGCCCAATCCGCGAACCTACCGGCTGATCGAGGAAACCGATGCGGGGCGCGAAATCCTGCTCGAGACCACCGATCGCGCGCAGATGGTGGAGCGAATCCGCGAGCACATGGCCCACCGAACGATCGCTCGAAATCGGCTCATTGCGCGGCCGGCCCCTTCCCCAGTGAGAGAAGGCTATTCGACAGGCGCCCTCGTACTTGCGTGGCTTTCGGGCTTCATGGCGGGGGCCCTCGTCCTCTTCGTGACCGGAGTGCTGCTCGCCAAGGCGAGCGGCTGAACGCGGTTACAATTCGAAACAGCATTTGATTTCGGGAGGGGAAAGCTCGCTGGTACCACGGAATTGTCGTTCACGAATCCGCAAGCGGGGCGGGGGAAACTAAAGAATTCGTGTCTCGGCAAGGGGTTGAGATTGGCGCAACAGTGTCTCGAAAATCGAGGAGAGCCTGCGGGCGCGGGTGATTCGGCAATCGAATGCGCCCCCGCGCAGAGGCTCGGCGGTTTCTCGACTCTTGTTCAAGGGCTGGATTACGCCGCACGAGGCAAGACCGGGTTTTCCTTCTATTCCGGCCACGGCGAGCTCGACAGGGTCCTGAGCTATCGCGATCTTCAGGCCTCGGCGCGCGCAACCGGGCGAAAGCTGATCGCCGCCGGTCTCAATCGATTCGATCGCGTCGCCGTCGTCGCCGAGACCGGCCCCGATTTCATGGACGTATTCTTCGGCTGTCAATATGCGGGCCTGCTTCCCTGCCCGATGCCCTATTCCATGCACATCGGCGGCAGGGACGCCTATGTGGCGAGGATCGGCTCGATGCTCGCCACGGCTAGGGCCGCGATCGCGATCGTGCCCGATGAGCTCGAGGAGGCGGTCATCGAAGCGGCCGCCCAGGCCGGCAACATCCGTGTCTGGACCTTCGGAGCGCTCTCGGCCATGCCGGACGTCGCGGCCGGGCTCGAGCCTCTCGGCGCCGATGAACCAGCCTACATCCAGTATTCGTCAGGCTCGACATCGGCTCCGAAAGGCGTGCTCATCAGCCAGCGGGCGATCACCGCCAATTCCGAGGGTATGCTCCGGTACGGCCTGAGGATCGTTCCCGGCGACCGCGCCCTCTCATGGCTGCCGCTCTATCACGACATGGGGCTCGTCGGTTTCTGCATCGCCCCGATGATGGGCCAAGCGTCGATCGACTATCTCGCAACCTCCGCCTTCGCCCGGCGGCCGGCACTCTGGCTCAAGCTCATGTCCGAGAACCGCTGCACGGTGTCGTTCTCGCCATCCTTCGGCTACGACTTGGCAGCACGGCGCATCAATGGGGAGGCGAAATCGCTCGATCTCTCGGGATGGCGTATCGCCGGGATAGGCGGGGACATGGTGCGCGCCGACATCCTCGACCATTTTGCCGATAGACTCCGGCCGGCGGGTTTCGACCCGAAGGCGTTTCTCGCATCCTACGGTATGGCCGAGGCCACTCTCGCGGTCACCTTTGGGGATGTCGACCAGCGGCCGAAGACGGATGCCGTCGATCGCGCCCGCTCGAAGCTCGTGCAGAAGGCGGTGCCGGCGAGCGCTGCGGTCATGAGAACGCCCGAGCGCGTGCGCAAGTTCGTCCTCTGCGGACGCCCACTGCCCGGCTGCGAGGTCGTAATCCGCAAGCGCGACGGCCGCCCGGCCGGCGAGCGCGAGATCGGACGAATCTACATCAAGGGCCCGAGCGTGATGTCGGGCTACTTCGAAAACGAAGACGCGACTCAAACCATCATGAGCAGTGACGGGTTCATGGATACCGGCGACATGGGCTACTGGCTCGAGGGCGAGCTCGTGATCACCGGCCGCGCCAAGGATTTGATCCTTCACAACGGCCGCAACATCTGGCCGCAAGACCTCGAATGGGCCGCGGAGCAGTTGGAGCCATTGCGGGACGGCGATGCCGCGGCCTTCGCCATGGAGGGCAAAGACGGCGACGACGAGGTCATCGTCCTCGTCCAGTGCCGTGCGACGAACGCCGCCGATATGGAAGATTTGCGCCGTCGGGTCTCGCAGGCGGTACACCGATCTTCCGGAATCGAGTGCACGATCGTCCTCGTGCCCCCGAAAAGCCTGCCTTTCACCTCCTCGGGCAAGCTGTCGCGGACATCCGCCAAAGTCGGATATCTCTCCGGGGCGATCGCGGAAATTTCGCCGTGCGACAAGGCCGCGCCACGCCGAGGTCTGGAGACGACGCTCGCCGCGGCGGAGTAAGGAAGCCCTCCCAAAAGGGGAGGCGCTTGGTTGATGGATCCGATCGCCATAACGGGCGGAACCGGTTTCGCAGGACGGCATGTGGTTTCGCTGCTTGCGCGCGAGGAGCGGCCGATACGCCTCCTCGTCCGCCGCCCGAGCTCCGCCCCCGATCATTCCCACATCGAGATCGTACGGGGAAGCCTCGAGGACAAGGACTCGCTCGAACGGCTGGTCAAGGGAGCCGCCGCGATGATCCACATTGCCGGCGCAATTGCCGCCCGCAGCCGGGCCGAATTCTTCGCGGTGAATGCCGAGGGAGCGGGGCGAGTCGCAAAAGCCGCAGCGGAAGCGGGCGTGTCGCGGTTCGTCCATATTTCGAGTATCGCCGCGCGCGAGCCGCCACTGTCCGACTACGGAGCAAGCAAGCGGGCTGGGGAGGATCTGCTTAGGGCATACGGAAGCTCCTTCGCTCTCACCATCCTCAGGCCGCCCGTCATCTATGGCCCGGGCGATCGCACGAGCCTGCCGCTCATCGCGGAGCTCACGCATCGCATCGCGTTTCTCCCCGGCTCGCCTGATGCTCGATTCTCGCTCATTCATGTGAGGGATTTCGCGCGCGCCGCCATTCACGCTGCCGATCACGGGCCCGATGGGCTCCATGAGATCGACGATGGAGGCGAGGGCTACAGCTGGCCCGGCCTGGTGCGCATCGCGTCCGAAGTGGAAGGGCGGCCGATCACGCCCGTGTATCTGCCGCGCAGGGCGCTCCTTGCGGTTTCGGCACCCATTGCTGCTATTGCGCGGGTGAGGGGGAGGCCCGCGTTTCTGTCACCAGACAAGGTGCGCCAGCTCTATCACAAGGACTGGGTCTGCCGGTCTGGCGCGTTCCCCCTAACCGGGCAGTTGCGGTTCCGCGAAGGCTTTGGCGAGACCGTCCGATGGTATCGCAAGCAAGGCTGGTTGCGGGGCGGCAATGACGCCGATAGAAGCGGTGAAGGCAACGGGGAGGCGGTATGATGACCGGGGGTGAGGACACGTTCGCGGCGCTCTGCCGGCTGCTCGAGCCCTTCAACGCGAAACGGGTTCCGCTCGCCGCCGAGACCGATATCTCGACGGATCTCAACATCGATTCCGTTTCGGTCATGGATTTCGTGATGGAAGTCGAAGACCACTTCAATATCCAAATCCCGCTCAACGTGCTTGGCGAAACGCGTACCATGTCCGACCTCGTGAAGGTGGTCGAATCGCGGGTGAGGGGACCCCGGGCATGAGAGACCTTTTCGACAAGTACGACGGCATCACTGAACGCTACGAGCGCATGATGGCGATCGGCGAGAATGCGCTCGGGGTGACGAACGACCGCGTGCTCTCGCCCACCCGCGCGATCATCAACGGACGTGAAACCATTCTCGCCGGCACGAACAATTACATGGGGGTCACCTTCGATCCCGATTGCATCAAAGCGGGACAGGATGCGCTCGCCCAGCACGGCAGCGGGACCACGGGTTCGCGCATCGCAAACGGCACCTACTCCATTCATCGCGAGCTTGAACGCGCGTTCGCGGATTTCCTCGGTCGCCGCCGCTGCATCGTCTTCACGACGGGCTACCAGGCCAATCTCGGCATGATTGCCGGATTGGCGGGTCCCAAGGACACGATCTATCTCGACGCCGACTCACACTCGTCCATCTATGACGGCTGTACGCTCTCGGGCGCGCGGCTCGTCCGCTTCCGTCACAACGATGCGGCCGACCTAGACAGGCGGCTTCAGCGCTCGGAGGGCGAGGAAGGAGGGCGTCTCGTCATCATCGAGGGCATCTACTCGATGCTCGGCGATCGCGCTCCGCTTGCCGAGTTCGTCGAGGTGAAGAGGAAGCATGGGTTCCAGCTCTTGATTGATGAGGCGCATTCGTTCGGCGTGCTGGGGCCTCATGGACGCGGTCTCGCCGATGAAGCAGGCCTCGAGAAAGAGGTGGATTTCGTCGTCGGCACATTCTCGAAGAGCGTGGGCGCGATCGGCGGCTTCGGGGCAGGCGACCACCCGATGTTCGACACGCTGCGCTACGCGGCGCGAGCCTACATGTTCACGGCCTCGCCTTCGCCCTCGGCAGTCGCGACATCGCTCGCCGCCCTCCGGAAGCTCAAGGCCCAGCCTGAGCGGCGGGACCGGCTCAGGGCCAACTCGGCGCGACTTCACGAAGGCTTCGTTTCACTCGGTCTCGAGCTCGGCTGCATCGAGGTCAGTCCGGTGATTGCGGTCAAGTGCCCCGACGAGGTGAGCACGCTCGCCATGTGGAACGCGCTTCTCCAGGCCGGAGTCTATGTGAACATCGCCCTTCCGCCGGGAACGCCGGGGCGCCAGTGCCTCCTGCGCTGTTCCGTATCCGCCGCGCACACGGCCGAGGACATTGATCGCATCATCGCCCTCTTCGGCGAGGTGGTCGCGAAGAGTCGGCCGCCGCTCGCGGTGAACGCGTAAGCAGCAATCACCTCCCCCGAAATGGGAGGGAGACAATCAGACAGGGGCTCTCAAAACCTCTAGATAATTCTGGTGGAGGCCGCGCAGGCTTTTTTCCCAGCTGAAGTCGAGAGCGCGCTTTCGGGCGGCGGCCCCCATGCGTTGCCTGAGCGCATCGTCCTGGACGAGCCTGCGAATGAGCGCAATGAACTCGCCTTCGCTGTTGCCGCGCGCGAGGAAGCCGGTCTCGCCCTCCTCGACCAAGGAGCGGCTGCCGCTCGCATCCGCACAGACCGCCGGAAGACCGGAAGCCATCGCCTCGAGCGTGACATTGCCGAATGTTTCGCTTTCGCTCGGAAACACGAATACGTCCGCCGATGCATAGGCGCGCGCCAGATCCTCGCCGTGCAGGAAGCCTGTGAACACCGCTCCCGGCAATGCCGATTTCATCGCGCTCGCCTCGGGTCCGTCACCAACGATCATGCCGCGAAGGCGCGGTTCGCCTCGCGCGAGTTCGGCGAACAGCCTTGCAAGCAGGCCCGTATTCTTCTCCTTCACGAGCCGGCCTACATAAGTGACCACGACGTCTTCATCGGAAAGGCCGAGCGCCCTGCGCCACTCGGGCGACCGCCGGCGGGGGTCGAACAACCCGCTATCGATGCCGCGCGACCAAATCCGCATCTCCGCGGTGACGCCTTCCTCCCGAAGGATGGCGGCCATCGATTCGGAGGGCGGATAGACCTGTCGGCAGCGCGAGTAGAACCACCGGAGATACCGCGTCCCGAGCGTCTCCAGGATGCCGAGACCGTAGTATCTGAGATAGGTGTCATAGCGCGTGTGATAGGATGCGACGACCGGCACGTTCCAACGCCGGCCAAGCGCGAGCGCCCGGTAGCCGAGAATGTCGGGAACGGCGATGTGAAAAAGGCTCGGCCGGAACTCCGCGAGCCGCGCGCGGGCCTTGCGCGGCAGTCCGAGCGAGATTCGATACTCGGATCGAGAGGGGATCGGGATCGAGGGGACGGACACCACCTCGCCCACCGACTCGAAAGCGGGCAGGCGAGCGGTCGGCGCGAAGACGAGAACGGGAACGGCCTGCGATTGGAGATACGCCACGAGGCGATTGAGCGTCAGGGCTACCCCATCTTTGATGTAGTCGTAGTTGCCCGTGAACAGGGCAACCCGGAGCTCGGGATCGCTCTCCGCACCGCCCTCAATGGCGGCCGGCATTCTCGAACATCTGGTGCGACTGCCGGACGGCCGCCTCGAAGCGGTCCTCGAACTGCCCGATCCTCGCCTTCGGCTCCTTGACGTAAGCCGAAAGCTTTACGAGCGATACGAACGTCCGGTGCAGCATGCGCACCAAAGGACGCATCGGCCGGTCGACATGGAAGAGCAGGACGACGCGGATCTCATCGGTGTCGTTCCATACCTCGTGAGTACGGGTGTCGTCGAAGATGAACATCCGGCCTTCCTCCCACTGGAGGATACGGTCCGCGACGCGAATGCGGCATTTCTCGCGTTGCTTGGGAATGATGAGGCCGAGGTGGCAGGTGAGGAGCCCTTTCGTCAGTCCTTCATGCGGAGGGATGTGGGAGCCGGGCTCGAGGATGGAGAAGAAGGCGTTCTGGAGATCGGGAATCTGCGAGAGCAGCTTGGCCGTTATGGGCGCGCGCTTGCACGATCCCTTGATCGGCTCGCCGAACCCGTAAAGGAAGAACGTGCGCCAGGTATTCGTCCGCGAGATGCTCTTCTGATCCGTCGATATCTCTTCGAAGAGCGGAATGGCGGCGCGGTACTTCATGATTTCCGCCACCTCGTCGCGGATCGCCTGCCAATTGGATTCGAGCGTGTTCACGAAGGGGAAATGCCCGGCATCGATTACGGGGGGATCGCCGATCAGCGACTGGGCGCCTTCGAAACGGGCGATCCCGCGCGTCAGCGCCTGGCCGATCTTCATGATCTTCCGCCGCCGCCATTTCCTGAAACCGGTGACCTTCGGCGTTTGAACGGCAGTCTGTCCGGCGCTCATCGGCTAACACCTCGAGTTGTGGTCTTCGCACAATAGTAGGGCGGTGCGCTTGGCACAACGCGCCGCTTACGCGAGCTTGAGCTCGGCGAGCGGCGGAACCTTGGCGATGACGTCGAGCGCGTCGTGACGAATATAGTTGCTCCGCATGGCATTCCGCAGTGTCGTTTCGGCGACGATCCCCTTCTCCACGCATTCGCGCAGAAGCCCGAAAAACAACTCTTCCTGCCGGCGATCGGGATGGCGCGCATATCGCCCGAGCAGTCCGTGGTCCCCGAAGAGAGCGCGCCTTGCCCGCATGATCCAGCCGATTACCGGCACGAATTCGGTCGGCGTGTAGTCGACGGGGAGACCCGTCTTCCAAGGCTGGGTGCGCCGCTTGGTGTTGTGGAGCATCTTCGTCTTTGGCGTGAGCCGGTCGAAGTCGTTCCACTCGTTCTCGAAGAAGCCGATCGTGTCGCGATCATCGAGCAGCAGCGAGATCCAGTCGTGATAGTCGCGCTTGCCTTCGAACAGCTCGTTGAACCCTTGCTCGACGTCCCAATGGGTGAGCTTGGCGCAATCGAGCAGCATCACGCTTGTGGCGAACGCGCCATTCTTGAACTTGGAGCGGCGGCACAGGATTGCCTTGCCTTCCATGTCCCGCGTCAGCAGCTCCCATACATCGCCGACCGCGAAGACGTCTGGATCGATGACCAGCGCGCGGCCGCTGTAGCCCATGAGCTCCGGCGGCAGAAATCTCGTCAGGGTGAACGACTGGAGATCATCATTGCGCCAAACCCGCGTGACCCCGTGACGCTTGTAGGTCTGCCCGTCACGCGCCCGGAAGAAGGGATAATCCTCCTGGTTGACCACGGTCACGTCGAACTCGTCCGCATGCCGCGAATTTCGCTTGAGCGAGTAGGCCGACACCAGCGCTCCGATGGACTGCTTGGCGTTGGTCTGAATGAAGACATGCGGGCGCATCGCTTCGCTTGCCATTCCGCTCCTCCACAATCCCAATCACCCCCGGCGCGGAGTTGGCTCTAGCATGCCAGTGCTCCTCGTCAATGCGCGATAGAGGTCGCTTCATTGCCTCTTTCAGCCTGTGCAACGGAACGTTATAGGCTAGTGGGACACGAAGAAACCGATCACTTGCGAAGGACGGGTGGGGCACCACGACCAGACGATTGCGAAGAGCGCGGCGGTATCGACGCTTCCACTGGTCTGGCTCTTGGCAAGCCCGCATGCAGGCGACAATACCCAGCTCCTCGCGCTCGTAGAAGAGCTCGGCTGGCCGTTCCTGGCGAAGCATCTGTCCTATCGTGCTTATCACGACCTTCTGAGGCTCACGATGGCGCCGACTCTCGCCGGCCTCGACCGGACGAGGTCGGCTGAGATCGCGCCGCCCTTCCCGGATCTCATCATCGCCGCGGGACGCTCGACCGAGTCGATTGCATTCTGGATCCGGCGCCACGGCAATCCTGCCGCGCGCATCGTCTATATCGGCACGCCTTGGGCCGACCTCGGCCGCTTCGACCTCGTGATCACCACTCCCCAATATCGGTTGCCTATGCGCGGGAACGTGCTCCACAACTCGCTTCCCCTGCACGGCGTGACACCCGAGCGTCTCAGGTCGGCGGCAGCCGAATGGGAGGGCCGTATCGCCGATTTGCCGAGGCCGCGGTTCGGCGTGCTGGTGGGCGGCGACAGCGGGCCCTACACCTTCGGCAGGCGCGCGGCCATTCGGCTCGGCGCACAGGCCTGCACGATGGCGCGGGCGCGCGGCGGCTCGCTCCTCGTCACGACGAGCGCCCGCACGAGCAAGGCCGCAGCCGAGGCACTCGCAAACGCGATCGACGCGCCGTCCTACGTCTATCGCTGGACGTTCGCTGAGCGCGGCAATCCGATTCTCGGCATCCTGGCGCTCGCCGATGAGTTCGTGGTCACCGCCGATAGCATCTCGATGCTGGCCGAGGCCTGCGCGACCATGAAACCGGTCATCATGTTCGATGTCGAAGACGGCGGGCAGGCGATGCGGGCCGAGGAGGGAGCCGATGAAATGCCTCCGCCCCGCTGGCGAGGCCGCGATCTTTCCTCAACGCTCTTCCGATTGGCGATCAGGTTCGCGCCGCCTAAGTGGTCGCGCGATCTGCGTATCGTTCATCGTGAGCTCGTCGAGAACGGGCTGGCGCGTTGGCTGGGCGAAAGGCCGCCGATTGTCTCTCCGCGGGAGCCTCGTCGCGACATGGAGCGCGCCGCCGAGCACATCCGAGCGCTCTTCCAGCTCTGAACGAGACAGATCGGAAGACATGGATTCTCCCTCGCGCCTCGGGCTCCACGATCGGTCGGTGCAACTGGCCGGCCGAGTCCGCAAATCGCTGCTCAAGCGCCTCGAAGCGCTCGCCTACCACGTCGTCGGGCTGCCGATCGCGTTGCGGCGCATTGGGCGGCATTCGCGCGCGTCGTATGAGGATCAACCTGCGAATTACCTGCACGACTATTACGGCGATGCCTACTGGGCCTTGCCCTGGGGTCCGCCCAAGGCTCTTGTCTCGGTGATCCTCTGGCCCATCGGTCTCGTCGTCATCGTGTGGCTCTTCACGTCGCGGAACGGACGGGCCATTCGCGACCGGAACGGAAAGAGCATCGCGCGCCAGATGAGCGAGCAGGCACTCTTTGCAGCGCGCCATGCGATCGCGTCCTACTGGTACTACATGTTCGAGCTCTATCTCACGGAGCGAAGTGCGGCCGCCGCACTCTACCTCACTGCGCACGAGACGATCGGGCCTGCGTATTCACTTCTGCAGCCGCGTGCCGATCTCGATTCGATGAACGACAAGGTCTGGTTCGCGGCTTACTGCAAGGAGACGGGCGTTGCCGCCGTCCCGGTGTTCTTCCTGCTGTCCGGCGGAAAAATGATTGCGACCGACGGTCTCGTCGATCTGCCCGCCATGGACATCTTCGTGAAACCGCGGCAGGGCAATGGCGGCCGCAATACCGAGCGCTGGGACTATCTGGGCGATGGCCGGTACCGGAGCAGCAGAGGCGTGACGCTCGCTCGCAATGCGCTCGCCGAGGCGCTCGCCGCACAATCTCTCAAAGGCGACTTCGTGGTGCAGCCCCGGGCGATCAACCATCCGGCCGTCGATGATGTGAGCAACGGGGCTCTCGCCACCGTGCGGGTCCTGACCTGCCGAAACGAGCATGGCGGGTTCGAGGCCACCAACGCGGCTTTTCGCATGGCGATCGGCCGCAACAACGTGATCGACAACTTTCACGCCGGAGGGATCGCGTCCAATGTCGATCTTAAGACCGGCGTCATTGGCTCAGCAACCGACATGGGCCTGAGGCCCGAGGTCGGCTGGCGCGATGTTCACCCCGTGAGCGGCGCGCCCATCCGCGGCCGGCGGCTGCCGCTCTGGAGAGATGTCATCGATCTCGCAGGGCGCGCGCACGAGGCGTTTCCGCACCGGGTGGTCGTCGGGTGGGATGTGGCGATGCTGGCCGACGGCAGCACCTGCATCGTCGAGGGCAACACCAAGCCCGACCTCGACATCCATCAGCGCGTCGAGGCCCGCCCTCTCGGCGATCGGCGCATCGCCTATCTCCTGGCCCTTCATGTCCACCGGGCGCTCGAGCGCGAGAGCCGAGAAGAAAGGTGAGCGCCGGGCTTCAGCGCGCCGGATGGCAAGTGATCGTCACGCCGAGAACGGCCAAGGTCGACGGCAGCGGACGAGCGCAGCGCCAGAACTCGATAATATCGTTAGAACTTCGTCGGATATGAGCGCATACTCCCGCTAAGCAGCAGCTCTATGAAAGCCATAACTTACCCCGCGGCGAAGCAAATTTCCTGCTCGGCCTGCGGCGCCGAAGCGGAACAGGCGATCCGAGTTCGCGCCGAACTGCCTCATTGAGACCGAAACAGCAATGACCAGCCGCATCCGCCGCGTCGTCGTGCTTCTGAGCGACACCGTTCGGCTGGCCGGACTGGACGAGCCGGTGCCTGCGGGTCGGTATGAGGTGACGACCGAGGAGGAGCCGCTCGGCGACATGCCCTATCCGGCGTACCGGCGGACGTCAGCCGTAATATATTTGCCGCACGTCCCGGGTCGGCCCGGCGTCAGTCAGAACATCGAACTCAGTTCATCCGAACTCGAGATGCTCCTCGCGAACGCCCATCCAAGACAATGAGCGCGGACGATCCAGTAGCTCTCGACAGCCATCGCGGCATGGCGGCGCAGAAGGCGACGGTCACGCGCCGCCTCTCGGCCGAGGTCAAGGCCAACGAGGAGAATCTACGGGCTCAGCAGTCGGACAATGAATCGCAGCTGCTCGCCGCTCCCGCGTCCTCCTGGCCGGAGGCGGCGATGAAAGCGCGCTACCTGCTCGAGATTCTCGCGGCCAGCCCTGCGGCTCTCGATCCGCGAAAACAGAGGCTCATCGCGGCGGTCCTCGAGGATTTCGAAAGGTTGAGCAGGAGCGAGTGAGTTGATCATCCAAGCTTGCCGACCTTTTCCCCCCGCTGCTCCTTGATATTTCTTGGCCAGTCGCCTAAATGCGGGTCTCGAAGTTTTCGGCCGAACGACTTGGCCTCGCCCGCGACCAGCGCGCCTGACTGACGATCTTCTTCCCAAACCTCGAAACTAGCGCCGCCCGGAGTTCACAACTCGGGGGGCATTCAACCTAACCAAGGAAACGTACGATGAGCACAGGGACCGTGAAGTGGTTCAACAGTCAAAAAGGCTTCGGCTTTATTCAGCCGGAAGATGGGGGCAAGGATGTGTTCGTTCACATCAGCGCGGTTGACCGAGCCGGCATGTCCAGCCTGAATGAAGGTCAGAAGGTCTCGTTTGAGGTGGTTTCGGACCGCCGGACGGGAAAAGCGTCCGCTGACAATTTGCGAGCGGTTTAAGCCGACATCGCCATGGAGCTTCGACCACGGATGAACTGGCGAAGTTTCTGGCGTAAGGAGCCCTGTATTGCTGTACAGGGCTTTTTTATTCGGCTGAAGAGAACGGGCCTCCCGTCTCAGTCGAAAACAGGATAACGGGATGCCGAGGATTGGGAGCAAGCACCTCAACGTCCATACAAGCGAAGATCACATCATTCGCCGTCTGGGAAAAGCCGTCGTTTGGCAATGGGACGAGCTTCCCCTCGAGGTCCAGAAACGGATTGTCGACCAAGCTACATCCATAATGGATATGCACGATTTGGGATCCGACCGCGTTAGAGAACAGATCAGGTCTTTCATCGACAAGCGTAAGGGCACAAAGGATCCGCTGTGACTTGTTCCGTAAGTAGAGCAATAGGGAGGCCGCCTTGCATGTGATGGTCCGCGATAACAATGTCGATCAGGCATTGAGAGTTTTGAAGAAGAAGATGCAGCGCGAAGGCATCTTCCGGGAGATGAAAACGAGAAGGGCTTACGAAAAGCCATCCGAGAAGAAGACCAGAGAGAAGGCGGAAGCAATTCGCAGGGCTCGGAAGGCTGCCCGCAAGAAAGCACAACGGGACGGCTCGCTTCCCACTCCGAAACGTAAAATCGACGAGAACCGGGGACGCCCGACTGGCCGCCCGACTTGGTAAGTCTGGACCTTCGGATTATATATTTAATTATTGCATTGCAACATTGAACCGCCGCAGTGCACAATCCATGTGAGTGACTCCCACGAGGAGGTCTCATGACTGGATTGGCAAGCACTCTTCGGCAACTCAGCCTCAATCGCAACCGCTGGACGCGCTTGACGCCCGGCAGGGCAACGCACACCGAATCGAGATATTCCCCAGACCTCCAGCTAACGGAAGCGACTGGTTTCGGGTCCAATCCAGGTGCGTTGCGCATGTGGACTTACATACCCAAGACCGTCGAAACATCGCCGGCGCTCGTCGTAGTGTTGCACGGGTGCACTCAAACGGCGGCGGGATATGTCGATGGCGCCGGGTGGGCATCCTTGGCGGATGAGCACGGTTTCGTGATCGTGGCTCCGGAGCAGCAACAGGCCAACAATCAAAAGGGCTGCTTCACTTGGTTTCAGCCGAGCGACACCGAGCGCGGCAGAGGGGAAGCGCTCTCGATCCGGCAGATGATCGAAAGGGCTGCTCGCGATTGGAACGTCGACCGGTCGCGCATCTTTGTGACCGGTCTGTCAGCGGGCGGCGCAATGGCATCGGTGATGCTGGCGACCTATCCGGAAATATTCGCCGGGGGCGGGATCATTGCCGGGCTTCCATATGGAACCGCCGGCAACGTGCAGGAAGCGTTTGAAAGCATGTTTCAGGTTCGGAGCCGTTCCAGCAGGGAATGGGGCGATCTTGTCCGGGGAGCGTCAGCGCATCCTGGCCCCTGGCCTCGCATTTCAGTCTGGCATGGAAGCGCTGATAGGACGGTTCAACCGCGAAACGCTGAAGAGTCCATCAAGCAGTGGACCGATCTTCACGCCCTACCTGCGCTGCCGTCATCCGAAGAATCGATCAACGGCGCCAAACGGCGGGCATGGCGTGAAGGGGGCGCAGATGTGATCGAGCAGTACATCATCCCCAACATGGCTCATGGCACTCCGCTGGACGGCGGCGCGCGGCGGCCGAGGGGCGGGAGAGCCGGTCCGTTTTTTCTGGACGTTGGCATAGATTCCAGTTTCTACATTGCGCAGTTCTGGGGGATCACGAAGGGCTGTTCGAAAAGCCTTCCAAGCGCGCGCCGGCTTCTCGGAGAAGCTCCAGCACTCGACACCGGCGCAGAGCGTGACACAAGCATGCCCCTACAGGGGCGCGCGAGTGATGTCTCATGGAACGAACTCGCAAGAACGGGGAACATCGAAGGACTCATCGACAAAGCCCTTCGGAGCGCCGGAGTTCATCGCTACTGAAAATGTCGATCTCGCTCATCCACAGATGAAGGTGAACGAAGGGCCGGTTTCGATCCGCAAAGGTTCGTTCGCGGGCGGGTCGAAGAACTCGCCGTCGATCACGAACTCCTCCTGCGTTGAAACGGCGAGCCGGTCGGTCGACCAGCTCGCGGCGCCCTTGGGGGCCTCGCGATCTTCGGCGCCATACATCATCGGCAGCATCCAACGTATGACGCTCGGCACTGGGTAGGGCAGGACGGACACGCGGATCGGCTCGCGCTTGCCGCCCCAGAACGGGCGTGTTCCGAGAAGCAGCCGATCAAGAGTACTGGCCATAAGAAACAAGCGAGGCGCCGCAGGGAACGCGTCATTGCCGATTGAGAAGCCGATGACATAGGCGCGATCGAGACGCTTGAGGTCATCGGGATCAGGCGCCGTGAACAGGGCTTTCAGCGTGGCGGCAACTAAGGTGGCGGAGGTGGCCCACTTTCCAGTCACGCCTGTGCCGTGGAAGGCTTGTTGGCAGAAGCGGGTCCCAGCCGCCGCCGCTCCCGTGCCCACGAACATGCCATGGCGGACCCGTCCGTCTCCTGGGTTGAGAACGCGGAGCGTGGGACGAGGTTTCGTCAGCGAGGCGGCTCTTCCGGCGATGAAGCCGGCTTCTGCCGCAGGGCTGGGTAGCCGCAGGCCAAGATCCCCGGCGGTGAGGTTGGTCTTGCCGTGCGGCAGGATCCCCAGTTTGGGAAGAAAGGAAAAGGGCCGACGCTCCGCGATCT
Source organism: Hyphomicrobiales bacterium (assembly GCA_045802365.1). Taxonomy (GTDB): domain Bacteria; phylum Pseudomonadota; class Alphaproteobacteria; order Rhizobiales; family Aestuariivirgaceae; genus JBJMRA01. Next base: position 18,677 of record JBJMRA010000031.1, read on the forward strand.
CCGTCAGGACGGCGTGGATAGTCCCGTCGCCGGAGCTGATGAAGAGCTCGTCGATATGTGCTCTCCCCATCTCGGCCAGAATCTCCGGCAAATGCGAGAAGTTCTCGAGCATGCGAACCATGACATGAGGATGAGCGCCAAGGCGCCCTGCGAGGGCGATGCCCTTGCCGCCGCGCCCAGACTTGGGGTTGATCAGAACCGCGCGATTCAAGCACTCACACGTGCTCGGCCCTGAAGGTGATGTACCCGGCGATCGCGACGAAGCCGAGCACCGGGCCCCAGGCAGCAAGCCATGGTGTAACGAAGCCGAGCTCGCCCATGGTGATCGAAATTCCGTCGAGCACGAAATACGCGAAGCCTAGCCCGATTCCGACTGCAAAGAGGATACCGATTCCCCCACCGCGGCGGAAACGCGAGGCGAGCGGGATCGAAATCGCGATCATGAGGAGGGCCGAGACGAGAACGGTCAGGCGTTGATGCCACCAAGTCTGATAGACCCAGGTCGGCCGGATTCCAAAGCCTTGGTTCTCGATGAAGTAGCCGAGATCGCTCATCGTCATTTCTTCGGGATCGCCCGACCGCGCGCCCGCCGCGGCCGGCCTGAACGATCCCGAATAGATGAGCCGGTCGAGACGGCTCGGTGGCAGGTTCTGCCGGTAATAGACGAGTACATTCGAGAGTATCCAACGCCCGTCCACGAGGGACGCCGTCTTGGCGAGGATCTGCTCGATCAGGAGCCCTTGGTCGTCCCGCCGGAAGATCACGACGTCCTCGAGCGCGGTCGCCTCGCGGTTGGAGCTCCGGGCCCTGAGAATATCCTTGCCCGCCCTCATCCAGATCGGATCGCCCTCGCCGCCGACCTGAAGCTTCTTCTCGTTGTAGTCGCCGATGCCCCATTCGCGCAGGGTCGGGGCGGCCTTGGGGACCGCCTGATCGAACAGGAGAAAATGCAACCCTCCGACGAGGAGCGCGAACGGCAGAAGCATGAGCGTGAGTCGCGTGGGCGATGTGCCCGTCGACCAGATCGCTGGAATTTCGTTTCGAAAACTGAGCTCGGTCAAGGCGAGAAGAATCGCCAGGAGAACGCTCATCGGCAGGAAAGTCGCGATCACATAGGGCGCCCGCATCCATGCATACGTGCCGATCGCTCGGAAGGGGCTTTCAGCCAGCGCCAGGATTTCTGTCGGGTAAGCGATGATGTCGAGAGTGATGACGAATGTCGATATCCCGAACAGGATGAAGATGAACCTGACGAGGATCATCCGGGTGAGCATCCATCCGATGATCTTCACGCGCGCTCCTCTACGTGCTCATGCCGGGCGATCGCCCGCTTCACGGCCTTGCCGGCGCGCGCGAGCTTCTCGAAATAAGGCTCGAGCCGATCTGGGCCGAGCACGAAACAGGCGTTCCAGAAGCGCCAGGCTGCAAACGCGACGATCGCCGCGAACGGCAGCCAGAGCGTCAGCCAGGGGGATGCGCCCGATCTGACCGCGATGGCGCCCTGCTCGATCACCTCATAGTAGGCGATGAGGATCAAGAGAGCGGCGCCGAAGCGGTAGGCGCGCTGGCTCCGCCGCCTGCCGAGCGCGAAGGGGACGGCTAGGAACGGAAGCACCGGTATGGTCAGGATACTGACGAGCCGCTTGTGGAGCTCCGAGCGCATCTTCTCACGCGTAGCGCCGGCGGGCGGGGTGTCCTGCTGGGCGACGAGCTCGGGAAGCGTCAGCTCCCGCTCATCATTGCCGCGGGGGCGGAACACCTTGTCGGAGACGCGGCCGAGCGGCGTGTCGGCGGTCGTGAACTCCCCGACGATCGCGGTCGGCGGCGGCTCGCTCGACGTCGGATCCGGCCATGGCTTGATTTCCATCCGGTGACCCGTCTCGAGGCGAAGGATGGGTGTCCGGCCTTCGCCGGCGTCGATAAGCTCGCCGCGTGCCGCGGTGACCGTCTCGGCGCCCGATTCCGTGGACCGGTCATCGAAGAGGAAAATGCGCTTGAACCGGTTTTCCTTGCGGTTGAGGTCGTCGATGATGAAGGTCCGCGTCCCCGCCTGCATGAAGACGCCTTCTTCGGCCAGATAGAACACGTCCACGTTCTTCACGTTGAAGACCACGGAACGGTAGAGATAGCGCGTGTGCGGCTGCAGCCATCCGATGATCGCGATCGAGGCGGCCATGAACACGAGCGACAGCACGGCGACCGGCTGGGCTAGGCGATGGAGACCAATGCCCGATGCGAGAAACGCGTCCACCTCGCTCGCCTTCGACATGCGGCTGAAGCCGAAGAGGAGGCCGAGGAACAAGGCGGCGGGCACGGCGAGGCCGAGATAGTGCGGGACGAGATAGGCCAGCAACTCGAACACGACGGCGAAGGAATTCTTCTTGCCGAGCGTCGTATCGAGCAAACGCACGAGCCGGTCGGCGAGCAGCATGAGGAGACCGATCGCGAGCGCGGTGGCAAGGGGGGCCAACACCTGGCGCAGAATGTAGCGATCGGCGATGCGGAACACGCGGGGGCCGTCCTCTCGGGAACTCTCCTACGGGCTATAGCGCCCAACGAAGGCGCCTTCCAGGCGAGGTCTGGAATCAGGCCCGGAGCCGCAGGTTCTCGGGATCGTAGGGGCTTTCCGCGACCACCGCGGCGGGATGCCGATCGCCCAAAATTTTGATCTCGAGCTCCTGCCCGATCTCGGCGTATTCGGGCCTCACCATCGCCAAGGCGAGGCTCTTGTTGACGCGCCAGCCGAAGCCGCCATTGGTGGCCCGGCCGACGAGGCCGCCGTTCGCGTAGATCGGCTCCGAGCCGCGCGCGTCGGCATCGGTGACCCGGTCGAGTTCGAGCGTCACGTATTTCCATGCGAGGCCCTGCTCGCGATTCTTGACCAGGGCGTCGCGGCCGACGAACTCGCCCTTGTTGGGGTGTACGAAACGGTCGAGGCCCGATTCATAGGCCGTGTATTCGATCGAGAGCTCGCGCGGAATGAGCCGATAGCTCTTCTCGATCGACAGCGCCGACATCGCCTTGATGCCATAAGGCCGGATGCCGAACTCACGGCCGGCTTCGATGAGCAGGTCGAAGAGCGTGACCTGCTGCTCGATCGGGTGATGGAACTCCCAACCGAGCTCGCCCACGAAGTTGACCCGCATCGCATAGGTCGTGACCGGACCGACATTGATCTCCTTGCCCGACAGCCACGGGAAGGCTTCGTTCGAAAGGTCGGTGCGCGTCACCTTCTCGAGCACCTTGCGGCTGTTCGGGCCGGCTAGCACGAGCACGCCCCATTGTGTGGTCACGGGATAGAACTGGACGCTGCCATCGGCGGGCAGCGCCTTGCGAAGATAGTCGTGGTCGTGCCGCTCGAAGGCGCCCGCGGACACGAGGTAGTAGCCGCCCTCGCGCGCCTTGTAGACCGTAAACTCGGAACGCACGCCGCCGCGCGGCGTCAGCATGTGGCAAAGCGCGATGCGCCCCACCTTCTTCGGGATGCGATTGGCGAACAGCCCGTCGAGCCAGGCTTCGGCACCGGGGCCGGTGATGAAGCACTTGGCGAAGGCCGACATGTCCTGGAGGCCGACATTCTCCATGACATTGCGGCATTCCTCGCCGACGAAGCGGAAATAGTTCGAGCGCCGGAACGACCATTTCTCGACGATGCGGCCGTTGTCCATCGCGGGGGCGTGATTGTGCCTCAGGAGCGTGTCCGGCATGTCGAGATCGGCCTCGCTCAGCGCGTAGCCCTTCGGCGCGAACCATCCCGGCCGCTCCCAGCCGTAGACCGACCCGAATACGGCGCCCAGATCCCTCATGCGATCGTAACAGGGAGCGCGCTTCAGCGGTCGTGCGGCGGCGCGTTCCTCATCGGGATAATGCAGCGTGAACACGTTGGCGTAGGCTTCCTCGTTCTTGATTCTGAGATAGCCCTCCGTCGCATAGGGGCCGAAACGGCGGGGATCGACGCCCATCATGTCGATCGTGGGCTCGCCCTCGACGATCCATTCGGCGAGCTGCCATCCCGCGCCACCCGCGGCAGTCACGCCGAACGAATGGCCCTCGTTGAGCCACACGTTCTTGAGCTGCGAGGCGGGACCGATGATCGGCGAGCCGTCGGGAGTATAGGCGATGGCGCCGTTGTAGACCTTTTTGATGCCGACTTCGCCGAAGGCCGGAACGCGGGCGATTGCCGTTTCGATGTGCGGAGCGAGGCGATCGAGATCTTCCTGGAAGAGCTCGTACTCGGCGTCGGGGCTCGGCCCGTCGACATAGCAGCAGGGCGCGCCCTTCTCGTAGGGACCGAGCAGAAGCCCGCCGTTCTCTTCGCGCATGTACCAGGATGAATCCGCCTCGCGCAGCACGCCCATTTCGGGAAGACCCTGCTTCTGGCGGGCGACGATCGCCGGGTGCGGCTCGGTCACGATGTACTGGTGCTCGACGGGGATGACGGGAATGTCGATGCCGAGCATCCGGCCAGTCTGGCGAACGAAGTTGCCGGTGCAGGAAACGACGTGCTCGCAGGTGACGTCGCCCTTGTCGGTCTTGACGAGCCATTCGCCCGACGGCTTCCGCTCGATGCCTGTCACCGTCGTATTGCGGTAGATCTCGGCGCCCCGGGCCCTGGCGCCCTTGGCGAGCGCTTGCGTCAGATCGGCGGGCTGGATGTACCCATCGTCGGGATGCTGGATCGCGCCCAACAGGCCGTCGATGACGCACAAGGGCCAGATCGCCTTCACCTCGTCGGGGGTAAGCGTGTTGACCTTGACCCCGATCGTCTCGGCCACCCCCGCATAGTACATGAACTCGTCCCAGCGGTCCTTCGTGCGAGCGAGACGGATGTTCGAGACAACGCGGAAGCCAACATGCTGGCCGGTTTCGGCTTCGAGCTCCTTGTAGAGCTTGACGGAATATTTGTGGATCTGGCCGACCGAGTAGGAAAGGTTGAAAAGCGGAAGCAGCCCCGCCGCGTGCCAGGTCGAGCCCGAGGTCAGCTCGCGCCGCTCGAAGAGGAGGGCATCGCCCCAGCCCTTCTTGGCGAGATGGTAGAGCGTCGATACGCCGACCACGCCGCCGCCGATCACCACTGCCCGCGCGTGAGACCTCATTGCTTCATTCCTTCAACGTACCATTGGACGCACAATAATGAACCGATCCGACCGTGGGCGAGGCCCTGCGACGCCGAGTCTGGCGTTTCCGACGCAGTGCTCGGCGGTTCCATGGGAGGGGGCGGCGCCCCGCGCCTTGTGCGGGAAAGCGTACCTTCGGTCAGCCTAAAACTCGAGGCGCGAGTGCTCGACGAACCCGGACGTGGTCTCGTCCCAGCTCTTGGTAATGGCGGTGGTGCGCCAAACGCCTTTGTCGCGCTCGATCCGGTAGAGGCACCACGCGGCCGCATCGTCGGAGTGCTTGAGCGGCGTCGAGGCGGACGGAAGTCCCATGATGATGACCGGACCGTGCCGGGAAACGAGCGTCTCGTGCGAGAGCCGATGGTTGTGGCCATGGAGAACGAGCTCCGCGCCTTCCGCTTCGAGCACGTCTTCTAGTGCGGCTGCATCCTCGAGGGCGCGCCGTTGGGGCGCAAGACCGGGAAGGGGGAGATGGTGGATGAGGA
>JBJMRA010000032.1:0-6210 GCA_045802365.1 Hyphomicrobiales bacterium
CCGTGCTCCTGCTCCTCAGCGCCGGCCAGAGCCGCGCCGAAGAGCCGCGCGTTTACACGAACGAGAGCTATCTCGATGACACGATGCGGAAGAGCGATCTCAGGATCGATGACGTCAAATCGGTCTTCCGGCTCGTGTTCGGCAGCCTACCCGAGCGCGTGAAGGTTTATCCGACCGAGAACTACTATTATTTCTATTTCTACCACGGCGGGGTCAAATATGCCGGCAATTTCCGGTTCGACATCGAAGATCGCGACCGCGGCCTCGTGCACTTCAACTACTTCAAGGATTTCTCGCTCTGGCAACGGGACGAGACCGATTACAGCGCTCTCTATGGGGCGAAGGACGGGATCGAGGTCAAGAAGACGGCAAACCTCGTCTACGACGTGAGCTTCGAAGGCAAAACGGTCCGTTTCGAGCTCAACGACCTCTCGGGCGTGAAGCCGTCCGAAGGAGCGGTCCGGCCGGATGAAACCTATCTCGGTCCGATCTTCGATGAGTCGGGCATCCGCTTCTTTCTGGTCTTCCACCCGAAGCTCAAGATCTTCCTGTTTGTACTGGACGAGACCGTCGCCAATCCGGACCAGTTCGTGCAGTCGGCCGCATCAAAGCGCGTGACCATCGGCGTACGCACGGGGTTCGCCTTCTATGCGGATGATTATTCGAGTCGAAAAATCCTCATCGGAGTCAACCAGATCAATACCGCCGTGAACAACTATTTCGACGGCCCCTTCGACCAGCTCCCGGACAACTTCATCAAGGGCAATGCGCTCCATGACGCGATCATCGCCGCTAGCCCCGAAATGAGGGGGCACATCGACCGGCTCGGAAACTCGCCGAGCGGGGAGACGCGATATTTGATCGCGCCCTATCTTCAGTACACGGATGCCGAGGAGCTTGGGATCATCGATCAATGCACGAAAGAGGAAAAGCCGCCCATCTACTACAACTGCTTCTCGTTCATCGGCTTCGATCAGGGCGCGAACGAGGATCAACACTGAGGTAGCTCTCTCGTGCCATCACTGCACTTTGTTATAACGAACTCAGGAAGAAGATGAGGGCGGACTGCTCGGCATTCGGAAGCATCTCGAACGAGTGCTTCGCCTTCTCCGCTTCTCCGCCGTGCCAGCGGATGGCCTCCGCGAGGTTCGCGGCTCGGCCGTCGTGCAAATAGCGGCGCTTGCCCGCTCGTGATGCCAAATCGATCAACGGCGCCGTGCGCCACTCGCGCGGGCTCGCAAACTCATCGCCGAAGCCGGCGGCGAGCCCCTCGCCCATGTCGTGGAGGAGCAGGTCCGTGTATGGCGAGAGCGGCACGCCATCGAGGGACGTGAATTTCGGAACGTGACACTCGGTGCAGCCGGCCTTCGTGAATATCTGGGGCGGCTCGGGGCGTGCGGGTTGGGCTAAAGACCGCACGAAGGCGGCGAGCGCGCCGATCTCTCCACTCGAGATGTCCTCATCAGCGTGGCTTGAGGCCCGCTGCAGACAGCTCGTCTCGAGCGGCGTGCAATCCCCGTCAGGGTCGTCGCGGTCGGGCGAGGATAATCCCATATCGACGTTCGCGGCGGTTGCGATCTGATCCTCAATGCTCGTCGCGGTGGCCTTGAGGCCGAAGCGGCCGAGCCTGCCTTCGATCAGCCGCGCCCGGCCCGAAATTCCATCGCGGTTGCGGTCGTCGGGGTCGGCAAGCGCGAGTACGGCCGCGACCGGGATGCGTTCAAGCATCGCCCGCCCTACGAGCGATGGGGCTATGCGGATATCGGTGCGCGTCTCGGAATGAAGACGAGGGCCCTCGACGTCGATCCGCGCGGCCATGTGCGAGAGTCCGTTGGAGCCCGAAAGCTCGAGGCGAGGAAAGATCCGTGCTTCGGGCGATAGACCGGCGACCGCGCTCTCCTGCAGCTGCCGTCCGTAGTAGGGATCAGGGCTCTGATTTGGGCGACCGAGCCTCACTACCAAGCCGCGAGCGCCGAGCACTCCGCCGATGGTGGTGAAGCGAGCCGGTCCTCCCTCCCTGTGGCATGTGTTGCATGAGGAGGCGTTGAAGAGCGGCCCGATGCCTGTGACGCTGTCCGCCCACTGGCGCTCGAAGAGGGCCTTGCCCGTCGAAAGGGCGTTCTCCTCGGCAAGCGCCGAACACCCGATTCCCGCCGCAACGCCGAGCAGGGCGCACCATGTCAATAATTTCATGTCCGCGCTTATTGCAGATGATTGCGGCAGAATCGGAGGCGCGAACCCTCCGGATGCTCACGCCGCAAAGCTCCGAGCTTCGCGTCTGCTCCGGGCGACGATTTTTTCTTGAACGCAAGCAGCGAATCCATCATATGGGTCCTTGCCCAAAGTCGCACGTGCCTGTGGGCGTCCCCCGGCTCTCGAAACGAGAACCCGGGTCGGTACGTCCGGTTAACCCCCGGATGCGATCTCGAGAACACCGGAGATCGCGGACGCCTTGAAGCAACGACGGTGCGGGCTTTTTTGGTCTCGGTCTGGCTCATCCAACGGTCAGCGTTACTGAAGAGGCACCACTATCCTTGCCGGCAGTGCGGTCGGGTTTTCCCGCCAAGCCAAGGCAGACAAACCGCGGTGAATGCGAGGCTCGGAAGAGCCCGGACATGCATCGCACTCGACGGCCCAAGAGAGGTCGGCGCAGCCCCGTCTCCATCGCGGGCGCGCCTCGTCTGCTCGCAAGGCCATCACCTTCGGCTTGGGAGAAACCCCAATGGCAACGCAACGAATCCTCGACTTTTTTGCCGACCGACGACCCGAGGGGCCCTGCCTCGTCGTCGACCTCGATGTCGTCCGCGACAACTATCTCGCTTTCGCGCGGGCAATGCCCGACACCCGTATCTTCTACGCGGTGAAGGCCAACCCGGCGCCTGAGATCCTGTCGCTCTTGGCCGAGCTCGGCTCGTCCTTCGACACGGCCTCGGTGCCCGAAATCGAGATGGCGCTCGCGGCGGGCGCCACGCCCGAACGCATCTCCTTCGGCAACACCATCAAGAAGGAGCGCGACATCGCCCGCGCGCACGCACTTGGCGTCGACCTCTTCGCCGTCGATGCGATCGAGGAAGTGGAGAAGGTGGCGCGCGCCGCTCCGGGTGCGCGGGTATTCTGCCGGATACTCACCGACGGAAAAGGGGCGGAATGGCCGCTCTCGCGCAAATTCGGCTGCTCGGTCGCGATGGCCGAGGAGGTGCTCGTGCTCGCGCACGCTCGGGGCCTGCGCGCCTATGGCATATCCTTCCACGTCGGCTCCCAGCAGACGCGGTTCAAGTCGTGGGACGAAGCTCTGGCGCAGGCGGCGGGCATCTTCCGGCGCCTCGGCGAGCGCGGCATCACGCTCTCGATGGTCAACCTCGGCGGTGGCTTTCCGGCCCGCTATCTCAAGCCCGTTCCGGGCGTCAGGAGCTATGCGCAGGCGATCCGTTCATCGCTCGGCAAGCATTTCGGCAATGCCATCCCGGAGACGATTATCGAGCCGGGACGCGGCATGGTCGGCGAGGCCGGCGCGATCAAGGCGGAGGTGGTGCTGGTCGCGAAGAAGGACGAAGCCGATGAGCAGCGCTGGGTCTTTCTCGACATCGGCAAGTTCGGCGGGCTCGCCGAGACGATGGAGGAGGCAATTCGGTACCCGATCCTCACTGAGCGCGACGGCGACGCCAAAGGACCGTGCATCGTCGCCGGGCCGACCTGCGACTCCGCCGACGTGCTCTACGAGAGGACGCCGTACGACCTGCCGCTCACGCTGACGATCGGCGACGAGGTGCTGATCGACAAGGCCGGCGCCTACACGACGACCTACTCGTCGGTCGCCTTCAACGGCTTCGCGCCCCTCAAGAGCCACGTGATCTGAATCCCTCCAGTTGAGAAGGAGGCCGCCCATGGTCAGCATTTCTAGTGAACTGCCATCCGACGTCGCGCGGCGCGAGGCCATTCTCGACTGCGCTTTCGGACCGAAGCGGCGCCGGAAGACCGCCGAACGCCTGCGCGAGGGCCGGCTCCCGTCCGAGGGGCTTTCCTTCTTGGCGCACGACCACACCGGCCACATCGTGGGCACGATCCGCCTTTGGGACATCGAGGCGGGATCGGCCGGCCCGGCGCTGCTGCTTGGTCCGGTGGCGGTCGACGAGGCGAAGCGTGGACAGGGAATCGGCAGCACTCTCATGGAGCATGCGATCGCGGAGGCCGCGCGCCGGGGCCACCGCGCCATCCTGCTCGTCGGCGATGAGCCCTATTACCGCCGCTTCGGTTTCACGCGCGCCGCCGCGGGCGAACTGCGGCTGCCCGGCCCGGTCGATCTCGACCGCTTTCTCGGACTCGAGCTTTCACCCGGCGCGCTCGTTGGCGCGACGGGCCTCGTTACGCCAGCCGGCCGGATGATCGAAAGCGGCGCTCAAGCTCGGGCAGAATATTCCTCGCCCAAGAGCGGTGCCCAGTCACACGCAATATGTGTGTTTTGACAAACCGAGTTGGGCTGCGGAGGCATCTGGCAGCGACGCACTCTCGCTATTTCCACAGGTGGTTTGATTCTTTGTCGCTCCTGAACTCCGTCGCGTTGGCACAGAAGTCTTCTTTGTGAATCGTTCCTTCGGCAAGGAACAAGCCGTAGGCCGTGCCCAGGGAGATCAAGATGCTGGTTTGGCGCTCGAGGTTCTCCTCATCGGAACGCTTGTCCATTCCTGGAACGATGATGTCATTGACGGCCTTGCCATACTTGTTGCGGTCGATCTCAAACCCCTCGCATACGCGCGCGACCGCTGCTTGATATGCAATATTGTTGAGATCAGCATACTGGGCCCGGCCGATGACACCTTCCTCGTCTTCCAGCGCCGCCTTCCAGGCATCGTCGAGCCGATTGTCATCGGCTGGTTGCGCGTAGGCCCTCGGACAGGCAATTGCCAAAGCCATCAGGGCGACGGCGGCGAGTGTAGATTTCGTGAACATGGGACCCCTCATTGCAGCATGAACGTCCTGGCGGTCCATTTGGGATTATAGGCGCCACCCACGTCATAACAGGCATGCTGGACCGGATAGCAGTTGACACCAGGCTTAGGTGAGAAGGATTGCTGCCATGCGTAGGGATATCCACCCGGCGGATAGAGCGGCTGATACCCGGGGACATAAACATCAGGCTGGTATCTGTCCGACCGCGAAAGCGCGGTGCCGACCGCAAGTCCCACGATTCCTCCGGCTATCGCAGCGCCGGTGGCGCGGCCGATATGTATGGAGCGGTGGTCCGGACGTACGACGCGCCGGGCCGCCGAGACCGGTCCAGTGTCGGCGAGCACGAAAGTCGTACAGAACGCAGCAAGCAAAAGACTGAGTGAGAAACCCCTCATAGATAACCCTCCCCCATCTGGGCCGTTCTTAACAGCGAACCTCTGCTATAACAAGGGCCGGCTACAATCCTCCGTCCCACAATCGGCATGCGCATGGGCACTTCCATTCGCGGTTTCAGGCGTCGCGATCGCCTTGCGGAATCCCCTCAACTTGAGGCTATGGCCGTAGCAGGTCGCTCAAGCCGTCCTCCTCGAGGACGAACAGCCGGTCCTCCTCATGCCGGGCAAAGCCCAGGCGTTGATAGAAGCGCATGGCGCCCTCGTTCGCATGATCGACTTCAAGCTTGACGAAGCGGGCCCCGCGCACGCTCGCGCGGCGTGCCGACTCCCTCAAGAGTTCAAGCCCGACGCCGCGACTGCGCGCCTCGCGGGCGACGAACAGATCAACTACGTAGAGCCCTTTCGCGCCCCGCCAAGTCGAGAACGTCATGAGGCCAAGGCAGGCGCCAACCACTCGCCCGTCCGCTTGCGCGACCACGACATCGATGAGATCGGTATTGGCGTTGATGAGCGCGCCCGTCAGCTTCGGAATGATGCCTGGCCGCGTCTCGCGCGCAAGATCGCGCACCAGCACGGCGATCTCCTCCGCATCCTCGCTGCGCATCGGCCTGATCGCGGTTTTCTCTTCCCCCACGCCTTTGCTAGTAACTGAGCGAAAACGCCCGCGCGAGGTCGCCATGACGGTTCAGCCGCTCCCTGCCAGCATCACGGTCGCCGGCCCCGGCCTTCCCAAGGTCGCTTACGGCCGGGGCAGCTATGTGTGGGATACCTCGGGCAAGAAATACATCGATGGCTCGTCGGGCCCGGCCGTCTACGCGATCGGGCATGGCAACGAAGAAGTGAACGCAGCGATCGCCAAGCAGCTGGA
>JBJMRA010000033.1:0-6107 GCA_045802365.1 Hyphomicrobiales bacterium
AAGGCCCTGGCCAAGCCGCGCTGGAAGCGCCGAAGCCGGGCGAGGCGCCGCCGAAGCCGGCGGCGCGGGGCGGGCGGCGGCTGCACACCGCGATCTTCCAGAAGCGCATAGGCGGCGAGCCGGCCGGACACCTCGGCCGCGTCGGCGCCGCCCACGGTCGCCCCATCGCCCGCCAGATACACACCCTCCCCAGCCCGCCCCTCGGGGTCGCAGGCCGGGAGCCATTGGCGGAACCATGGATCGTAGTCCAGCCGGCAGCCGGCGAGTTCGGCCAGCTGCGTTTCCGGGCGCAAACCGAAGCTCATGGCGACGGAGTCGCAGGCGATGCGATGCTCGCCCGCCCGGTCACGGTACGAGACGGCCTCGACGCCCGTCCTTCCATCGCATCTGCTGAGACGCACACCATGCCGGACCGGGACGCCAAGCCGGCGCAAGGCCGCCAAGTAGCCGAGGCCCCGCTGCAACGTGCGGGGACTTGCCAGAAGCTGGGGCATGGCGCGGATCTTCGCCGCGAAGGCCGTCGTGTCGAGGACGGCGGCGACCTCGGCGCCCATCCGTTGGTATTGCAGGGCGGCAAGATAAAGTAGCGGCGAGCTGCCGCAGAATACGATACGGCGCCCCGCCAAGCTAGCCTGCTCCTTGAGCAGGTTCTGTGCGCCGCCCAGGGTGACGATCCCGGGCAGTGTCCAGCCCTCGATGGGAAGGACGCGATCGACGGCGCCGGGCGCCAGGATCAGCGCGTCGAAATCATAAGCCCGGGAGCGTCCACGATGGAGCACATGCAGCTCGCGTTCGTGGATGCTCCAGACGAGTGACTCCGGCTGATAGGCGAGATGAGGCCTGATCTTCTCGAAGGTCTCGTGGACTCGCCGATATTTGACCGATTCGCGCCCCAGGAGGGCTGCGGCGGAAAGCCGAGGACTGTCCGGGAGCCGCCCATAGGCCTGACCACCCGGATGGCGTCCCTCGTCGAACAGAACGGGCCGGACCCCGTACTGGACGAGAGTGGCCGCTGCCGCGATGCCCGCAGGCCCGGCGCCGACGATGACCACGCGTGTCATTGATCAGCGATCCGTCGAGCTCACGATAATCATCCAGCGGCTCACTATGCGCCAGGCGATCCTAAGAGCCAAAATGAAACCATTCATTTTTGCGTTCACCCGGCATTGCGAGCCGCGCGAGGGTCGGGCCCATCTACCCGCCGACGCCGAGGACCTCCACAGCGACACATCGCCCCCGGTCAGCACAAAGTTCGTGCGCAGTTGGTCAGAGGGGATTAATTCCTGTCCGACGCGCTCGAACCACTGTGGTCAGGAGAAGTCTGCAGCCTTCAGGGTATATGAACGCTCCCGGCGGCTTTCGTATGCTCGGCGCGCGACCTTGCAAATCCGGTCACGATGTCGGTCGAAGGTATCCAGGAGCGTCATCAGGCCATTTTGGTCATTTCCACCCAGCCGCCAAAGCGCCTCTTCTTCCACAAAGAAGGATTTTTCGATCGCCCCGTCATACCCCGAGAAACGGACGCAGTGCCGCGTCGCATCATATGTCCGGCTCGGATTGGGAAATTCAATTGACATCGGAGGACGCACAGTCAGGGTTGGCCAACAACTCATTAAAGCACCATCCAATACACTGCCCCTCACAGGGCGGCGAAGCAAGTTGCTGTCACCGCGAGTTCGGCCAGCCTATAACATTGTTCTGCCATCCGGCGCTAAGGCGAGCCTTGGACGCGAGCGAACTCGATCACTTTCCTCAGGAACCGGTCGCACCGATCGAGCTGATCGCGCGAAATGTATTCGTCCGGCTTGTGCGCCTGGATTATCGAGCCCGGGCCACATACGATGGTGGGAATACCGAGCGTGCCGGAGAAATAGCCGGCTTCCGTGCCATAAGCGACCTTGGCCTCGCGGTTGCGCCCCGCCCAGGCCTTGGTCAGGCTCACGAGTTCCGCGGCCGGATCGATCTCGAAGTGCGGATAGGCGTAATTGTTCTCGAAGGTGATGCGAGCTTCCGGCGCGACCGCCTGCATTGCAGGTTCGAGCGTCGCTGCCACGTAATGCTGGATATCGTTCATGACCTCGGCCGGTTCGACCCCTCGCAGATACCGGAACTCGAACACGAACTCGCATTGACGCGGAACGATATTGATTGCCGACCCCCCGCTGATCATGCCGGTCGACAGCGTCGACCGCGGAACATCGTAAAGATCGTCGCAAGCACGATCTCTCATGCGCTCGGCTATTTTCCGCAGAAACACGATGAGCTCGGCTGCATATTCGATTGCATTGACGGCGTGCGGCGCCAAGCTCGAATGCGCTTCCCGGCCCTCGACGCGAACCTTGTAGGATTGTCCCCCCTTGTGGCCGATCACCGGCGTCATTTCAGTCGGCTCGCCCACGATGCAAAATGCAGCGCCTGGCGAATCCACGCGCAATTCCTCGATCAAGCTTCTGACACCGACGCAGCCGAGCTCTTCGTCGTGCGAGAAGGCGAGATGAATCGGCCGCTTGAGGTCCGCGTCCACCATCTCGGGAAGCGCTGCGAGCACGCTGGCTAGAAAGCCCTTCATGTCGCAAGCGCCTCGGGCGTACATAAGCCCTTCCTGCTCGGTGAGCTTGAAAGGATCCTTGGTCCAGTCCTGGTTGTCGACCGGAACGGTATCGGTGTGCCCGGAAAGGATGATTCCGCCCGGGCCTGGAGGCCCCACCGTCGCCCACAGATTGGCCTTGGTCCGATCGTCGTTGTAGATCAGGCGGGGCTCGATCCCGTGCCGATCGAGGAGAGCGGTCACATATTGGAGGAGCGGCAGATTGGAAAGCCGGCTCGTCGTGTCGAACGCGACCAGGTCTCCGAGGATGCGAATCGTATCCATCACAGGCCCGAGCCGCCGCCTCCCGGACGAAAGGGGGGAGGCGTCATCAGCATGTCAGTGACCGCTTTCGGGAGCCCGCCAAGCGGGTTCGCTCGCGAGGGCATGCCATCGACGAACGGAAGGAGCTGATGGCGGGCGACCTCGTAGATGCGACGCAGCTCCGCGACCGGATAGGGATGCTCGTCTACGCGGAGGCTGAGATACGGGAAAGCCTCCTTGAAGTACACGAGAACGGCCGCGGACTGACGGCCGCGCTTGTCACCGCCGGCTCGCTGGCCTGCCTCGAGCGTCGAGACAAGCCTCTCGCCAAGCGGCAGCGCCTCCGTTGCGGTGAACGCCTCGACCATCGCATCGATCGTCGATGCCCCGACCAGCATGTTGCCCTGGACCGCGTAATTCGGTCCGTTCCGGTGTCCGAACCACGCGGTACAGTCCTTGCCGCTCCAGGATGCGGTTCCTCCGGCGGCATCGACGATGCCGAGCTGGCGCACTTCGCGGCCGGGGTCATCAGCGACGAGCTTCTTCAGTGCGTCCTCGGCATTCATGCCCTTGCGCAGAAGGACAAGCCCATCGATGCCGAGGTAGGGATTGACCCAGGACTGGGTAGATATCGCGCCTACGCCAGGCTCGACGAATGGACAGATGCCGCCAACGCCGGGTACCGCCGTCGATACCGCGACGCCCAACATGCCCGTGCGGGCGCAGCGGGCTGAAATCGAGAAAGTATTGATCTCAAGCATTGTCCGCTCCTTGCAACGGCCTCCCCGCCCTGCCCGCCGATCGCCGGCGCGGGTCGGGAACCGCAGCAAGCAGGGCCTGCGTGTAGGGATGCTTGGGGTTGGAGAAGACGCTCTCGCTCGGGCCAGCTTCCACGATTTCGCCCTGTCGCATGACAGCAACCTGATCGCTGAGATAACGGATGACGGCCAGATTGTGGCTCACGAATATGCTCGTCAAGCCGAGTTTCTGTTTGGTGTCGCGGAACAAGTTCAAGATCTGTGCTTGAACCGAAACGTCGAGCGCCGAGGTCGGTTCGTCTGCAAGAACGAGGGATGGCTTCAGGATGATCGCGCGCGCAATCGCAACCCGTTGCCGTTGGCCGCCGCTCAGCTGATGCGGGTAGCGCGTCAGGAACGAATCCGGCAAGCCCACCAGCGACATGGCTTCTGCGATCCTCATGGCGCGCTCGCGTCGCGTACCCCGCCCGTGGACCTCGAGGGGGGCCGCAAGAATGGTCGCGATTGTTTGACGGGGGTTGAAGGAAGAGGCGGGATCCTGGAACACGGCCTGCACTTCACGACGAAAATGCATGAGTTCTGCGCGTCCGGCGAGCCATACGTCCCTGCCGCGATACAGGATTTCTCCCGATGTCGGCTGGATCAGGCGCAACACCATTCGGAGAAGCGTCGATTTGCCGGAGCCGGATTCGCCAACAATGCCCATCGTTTCGCCTGCGCGGACAGACAGCGAGACGTCCTTCACGGCCGCTTTCGGCCGGTCCGCCCAGATGCCGAGACTTGATTCGAACCGCTTCGTTACGCTTCTGATCTCAACGAGCGCCGTCACGCTTCACCTGCGAACCAACATCTCGCGCCTGACCCATTCGTGGCTTTGAAGGGCGGATCCTCTTGGCAGACCGATTCCGCCCGTGGACAGCGCGGCCGAAACACGCAACCTCGCGGCAGCTGTCCGGGCTGCGGAATCTGCCCCGGAATCGCATCAAGAGTTTGAAGCCGCTCAGCAGCCGACGGCGTCGCCGCAAGGAGAGCAGCGGTGTAGGGGTGCCGGGGGGCCTCGAAAATGCGATCGACGGGGCCGTATTCGACGACCCGGCCTGCATACATGACATAGACCTGGTCGCAGAAATCGGTCACGAGCCCGAGATCGTGGGTGATGAAGAGGATCGATGTGCCGTGCTCGTCGCGTATCTCTTTCAGGAGCTTTAGAACCTGGGCCTGCACCGTTACGTCGAGAGCGGTGGTCGGCTCATCGGCGATCAACAGTTCGGGTTCGAGGGCGAGGCCCATGGCAATCATCGCCCGCTGCTGCATGCCGCCTGAGAATTCATGCGGGTATTGGAGGGCGCGCTGGTCCGGCTCCGGAAGATGGACGGAGCCGAGCAGCGCCGCGGCCCGCTTCCGCGCCGCGGCCCAGGTGCTGCTCCGATGGATGACGAACGGCTCGCCGACCTGGTCGCCGACCCTAATGGTCGGGTTCAACGCACGAAGCGCATCCTGCGGAATGTAGGCCATCCGGTCCCCGAGCACGTGCCGGCGCTCTGCCGGTGTCAGCTCGGTGAGTGACCTCCCGTTCAACGTGATGCGTCCACGTTCGATACGGGCATTCCTGGGCAATAAGCCGAGTACCGCCAGCGCGGTGATCGTCTTTCCGCTTCCCGACTCGCCGATGACCGCGACGATCCCGCGCGGATTGACCATGATGCTCACATTGTCGACCACACGGCGGGTTCGTCCGTGTCCGGAGAACGAGACCGAAAGCCCGCTGATGTCCAGTATGGGCGAGGACGCCGGCACTCCTACTCCTTGAGATGTGGATCGAGGATGTCCCTCAACCCGTCACCCAGGAGGTTGAAGCCGAGAACGCACACGAACAGGGCCGCTCCCGGCACGATGCCGAGCCACGGGGCCTGGGCCAGGAATCCGCGCCCGGTATTGATCATGTTTCCCCATGAGGGTTCGGGCGGCTGTGCCCCGAGCCCGAGAAAGCTCAGCGCCGATTCGAGCAATACCGCATAGGCGAAGGCGACCGCCGCTTCGACGAGTGAAGGGGCGATGATGTTGGGCAGGATCTCCCGGAAAATGATGCGGAAATCGCTCATGCCGGTCGTGCGGGCGGCTTCGATGTACTGCTGACGCAGCACGTCCATGGTCGATGCGCGGGCCAGACGGGCGAAGCCCGGAATGAATATGATGCCGATGGCGACCATCGCGTTGAAGATGCTCGTGCCGAGGCTTGCCATCAGAATGACGGCGAGCAGGATCGCCGGGAACGAGAACAGAAGCTCCATGAAGCGCATCAAGAGCAGGTCGACGAGGCCCCCGAAATACGCCGCAAGCAAGCCGATGACAGTTCCTCCGGTCAGGCCGACACTCACCGCCACGATCGCCACCTCGACGGAGATGCGCGCTGCATAGATCGTGCGGGAGAGAACATCGCGGCCGACCTCGTCGGTGCCGAGCCAATGCGCGGAGGAAGGCGGCTTCAGCATCATCGC
>JBJMRA010000004.1:0-12894 GCA_045802365.1 Hyphomicrobiales bacterium
AGTCGCAACCGCCATCGCCGGCGGCAACCTGTCGAAGAAGATCACCGTCGACGTGCGCGGCGAGATCCTTCTTCTGAAAGAGACGCTCAACACCATGGTCGAGCAGCTGCGATCCTTCGCGGCGGAGGTGACGCGCGTCGCCCGCGAAGTCGGTACCGATGGCAAGCTCGGGGGTCAGGCGCAGGTGCCGGGGGTCGCCGGAACCTGGAAGGATCTGACCGACAACGTCAACCTGCTCGCCGCCAATCTCACGACCCAGGTCCGTAACATCGCCGAGGTCACGACGGCGGTCGCTCGCGGCGATCTCTCCCGCAAGATCACGGTCGACGTGAAGGGCGAGGTCCTCGAGCTCAAGAACACCATCAACACGATGGTGGACCAGCTCAACGCCTTCGCTTCGGAGGTGACGCGCGTCGCCCGCGAGGTCGGCACCGAAGGAAGACTCGGCGGCCAAGCGATGGTGCCGGGTGTCGCGGGCACCTGGAAGGACCTCACCGATACCGTAAACGTAATGGCGGCCAACCTCACCGAGCAAGTGCGCGGCATCGTGAAGGTGGTGACCGCGGTGGCGGACGGGGATCTCGTTCAGAACCTCACGGTGAAATCGAAAGGGGAGGTCGCCGCTCTGGCCGAGACCATCAACAACATGACGGCGACTCTTGCGATCTTCGCCGATCAGGTGACGACGGTCGCCAGAGAGGTGGGCGTCGAGGGCCGGCTCGGCGGCCAGGCGAATGTGCCCGGCACCGCCGGCACCTGGAAGGACCTGACCGGAAACGTCAACCTGCTCGCCGCCAATCTCACGACCCAGGTGCGCGCCATCGCGGAAGTCGCAACCGCGGTGACGAAGGGCGATCTCACCCGGTCGATTCAGGTCGAGGCGCGCGGCGAAGTCGCCGAGCTCAAGGACAACATCAACACGATGATCGGAAACTTGCGTCTCACGACCGAGCGCAATACCGAACAGGACTGGCTCAAGACCAATCTCGCCAATTTCACCAACATGCTGCAGGGCCAGCGCGATCTGGCGACCGTGGGCCGGCTGCTGCTCTCCGAGCTGGCACCCCTCGTCAATGCGCAGCTCGGCGCCATCTACCAGATGGAGAATGCCGAGCCGCCGCGGCTCAAGCTGCTCTCGGTCTATGCCGACGACGCCCAGGAAGGTCATCCGGAGCATCTGCGGGTAGGGGAAGGCCTCATCGGCCAATGCGCCGCCGACCGGCGCAGCGTGCTGGTCAGCAAGCTGCCGTCCAATGCGGTGCCGATCGGCTCGGCCCTCTTCAAGGCAATACCGAGAAACGTCATCGTTCTGCCGATCCTGTTCGAAAATCAGGTCAAGGCGGTGATCGAACTCGCCTCGCTCGAGAAATTCACGACGCTGCAAAGGACGTTTCTCGAGCAGCTGACGTCGAGCATCGGCATCGTGCTCAACTCGATCGAGGCGACGATGCAGACGGAAGGGCTGCTCAAGCAGTCCCAGCAGCTCGCAGCCGAGCTCCAGGCGCAGCAGACCGAGCTTCAGCAGACGAACGAGCAGCTCGAGATGAAAGCGCAGCAGCTCGCCGAGCGCAACGTGGAGGTCGAGCGCAAGAACCAGGAGATCGAGCATGCAAGGCGCGCTCTCGAGGAGAAGGCGACGGAGCTTGCGCTCACCTCCAAGTACAAATCCGAGTTCTTGGCCAATATGTCCCACGAGCTCAGGACGCCTCTCAACAGCATCCTCATTCTCGGCCAGCAGCTTGCGGACAATCCCGACGGCAATCTCAGCCCGAAGCAGGTCGACTTCGCGCGGACGGTCCATGCGGCGGGATTTGACCTGCAGAACCTGATCAACGACATCCTCGACCTCTCCAAGATCGAGTCGGGGACCGTGACCGTCGAGGCCGAGGAAATCCTCGTCGATAAACTCGTCGACGTGGTGGGGCGGCCTTTCAAGCACGAAGCCGACGCGCGCCAGCTTTCCTTCGCCGTTGAGGTCGATCCCGATCTCGATCCCGCTATTGTGACGGACTCGAAGCGGCTTCAGCAGATCCTGAAAAACCTGCTCTCGAACGCGTTCAAGTTCACCGAGCGCGGCGGCGTCTCACTCAGGGTGACGGCGGCGGGTAAGAGTGCGCCTCTCAAGGATGGGGCAGACGTGATCGCCTTCGAGGTGTCCGATACCGGTATCGGCATCCCGCCCGAGAAACAGAAGCTCATCTTCGAGGCCTTCCAGCAGGCCGATGCCAGCACCAGCCGGAAATACGGCGGCACCGGCCTTGGCCTTGCGATCAGCCGTGAGCTCGCCAACCTGCTTGGCGGCGAGATCCAGGTGAGGAGCGCGGTCGGGGTCGGCAGCGCCTTCACGCTCTATCTGCCCCAGAAATTCGCAGGTCCGTCGGGCCCGGTGCTTCCCGTCGCGCTCAGCAGGACAAGGGGAAGCCCCGCGCCGGGAGCTCCCGCGGCGACCCTTCCGCTCAAGGTCGTCGAGTCGATCCCGGATCAGCGCCGCGAGATCGTCCCGGGCGACACGATCCTGCTCATCGTCGAGGATGATCCGCACTATGCGCGCATCCTCTTCGACCTCGCGCGTGATCGCGGCTTCAAGGCCATCGTTGCCCCGACGGGAGGGGAGGCGATCGAGCTCGCGCGCCAGTATCAGCCGACTGCCGTGTCGCTCGATATCTTCCTCCCCGATATGCTCGGCTGGGCGGTTCTGAGCCACCTGAAGAAAGATCCATTGACCCGGCACATTCCGGTGCAGGTCGTGAGCCTCGATGAGGATCGCCAGCACGGCCTCGCGAGCGGCGCCTTCTCGTTCATCACCAAGCCCGCCTCGAGCCACGACCTCGAAGCCGCTCTCGACCGCTTGAGAAGCTTTGCCGAGACCCGGCGCAAAAATGTGCTGGTCGTCGAGGACGACGCAGCCGAGCAGCTGAGCATCACGGCGCTTCTCGAGCATGACGACATCGAGATCGCGACCGTCGGGACGGGAACCGATGCGCTCGCGAGGCTCGGCGATCATTCCTTCGATTGCATCGTGCTCGACCTCAAACTCCCGGACATGTCGGGATTCGATCTTCTCGAACGCATTTCCAAGGATCCGACGCTGGCCGATCTGCCGGTCGTGGTCTTCACCGGCCGCGAGCTCTCGGCCGGAGAGGATCTGCGGCTGCGCACCATGGCGCGCAGCATCGTCGTCAAGGGCGTCGAGTCGCCGGAGCGCCTCCTCGACGAGACCTCGCTCTTTCTCCATCGAGTCATCGCCGATCTTCCCCCCGAGAAGCGGCGCATGATCGAGCGCCTGCACAGCTCGGATGAGGATCTCCTGGGCCGGACGGTGCTCGTCGTCGACGACGATCCGCGCAACATCTTCGCGCTCTCGAGCGTGCTCGAGCGCCGCGGAATGAAGGTTCTGACCGCAACCACCGGCAAGGAGGCGCTCGCTCTCATCGAAGCTACGCCCGATTTGGCGATCGTGCTCATGGACATCATGATGCCCGAGATGGACGGCTATCAGGTCATGGCCATCATCCGCGAGAAGCCGGCCTTCCGAAGGCTTCCGATCATCGCCTTGACTGCCAAGGCCATGAAGGGCGATCGCGAGAAGTGCCTCGAGGCCGGCGCCTCCGACTATCTCGCTAAGCCGGTGAACACCGACCAGCTGATCTCGGCATTGCGCATCTGGCTCCATCGCTGATGAAATTCGAGCTTTCGACAGGGGGGCTTTTACGCTGACCATGGCTCCGGAGGACAAAGTCAACATCCTGTTGGTTGACGACCAGCCGGCCAAGCTTTTGAGCTACGAGGTCATCCTGCGCGACCTCGGCGAAAATCTTGTGAAGGCGACATCGGGCCGCGAAGCGCTCGACCAGCTCCTTAAGATGAATGTCGCCGTCGTGCTCATGGATGTGAGCATGCCCGACCTCGACGGCTTTCAGCTCGCGGCCATGATCAGGGATCATCCCCGCTTCAAGGACACCGCGATCATCTTCGTCTCCGCCATTCACCTGAGCGAAACCGACTATGTGCGCGGCTACGATATGGGAGCCGTCGACTACGTGCCGGTTCCAGTGGTTCCGGAAATCCTCCGCGCCAAGGTGAAGGTATTCGTCGATCTTTATCGCAAAACGCGTCAGCTCGAGGTCCTCAACAGTGAGCTCGAGAGGCGGGTGGCCGAACGGACCGCCGAGCTCAAGGCGTCGATGGAGCGGCAGTCGATCCTTGCCCGCGAAGTCGATCATCGCGCGAAGAACGCGCTTGCGGTCGTCCAGGCAATCGTGAGGCTGACCCGCGCGGCGGATGTCAAGGGCTACGTCTCCGCGGTCGAAGGGCGCATCACGTCGCTTTCACGCGCTCACGCGCTTCTCTCCGATGCGCGGTGGGAAGGCGCCAATCTCGCGAAGCTCGTCGAGGAGGAGCTCGCGCCCTATCGCGGCGAGGCAAGCGACCGGATCATGACCGCGGGGCCCAATATCGTGCTCCAACCGGCGAGCGCGCAGGCAATCGCGCTTGCCGTGCACGAGCTCGCGACGAACGCCGCCAAGCACGGCGCACTCTCTTCTTCCTCCGGAACGTTGCATCTGACCTGGGAGATCGACCCCGACCTGACGATCAGCTGGCGGGAAAGCGGCGGCCCGGACACGAAGCGGCCGAGCATCCAGGGCTTCGGCACCAAGGTGATCAGCGCGAGCGTGGGCGGTCAGCTGGGCGGGCGGGCATCGTTCGACTGGCGGCCCGAAGGGCTGCACTGCACGCTCACCATTCCGACGCGCCGCTCGTCCAAGGAAAAGCCGGCGCGCAGCAGCGGGGCAACGGATGGCCGTGCTCCCAAAATCCTCCTTGTCGAGGACGAGCCGCTGGTCGGCATGATGATGGAAGAGGCGCTTTCCAAGCTCGGTTACGATGTCGTCGGCCCATGTACGCGGCTAGCGGACGCGATTTCGACGATCGGCCGCGAAAAGTTCGAAGCGGCGATCCTCGACGTGAATCTGGCGGGCGAGCTCGTATTCCCGGCCGCCGATCTGCTCCAAGCGGCAAAGGTTCCGTTCATCTTCATCACCGGCTATGGGCCGGAACGGATCGAGCCGCGATTCGCAAATGTGCCGGTCCTGCAGAAGCCGGTCCAGGTCGAGGCCCTTCAGACGGCGTTCGCCGCGTCTCTAAAAGCCCCTGCAGAGCTGCCGTTAGTCTAACGACCCCTCATGCTGAGGCGCCCGGCGAAGCCGGGCCTCGAAGCATTCTCTCAGCACGCGATAATTGGTGCTGTCACGCTCGGACCGAGCGAACCCTTCGAGGCATCGCCTTCGGCGATGCTCCTCAGGGTGCGGGGGTCTAGGGAGCGCGCACCCATCGAAGGCCTAAGTCGCCGAGCAAAGCCGCGTCCCCACCGCTTCGAGCAGGAGCTCGTAAGCGCGCTCGGCGATCTCGTCGAGCGATGCCGTCATGGCGAAGGTCTCGCGGGCGCGAGAGAACACCTCGGTGCGGGTCGGCAGATTGGGCAGGTGAAGGCTCGCGAGGACCTCGGCGCTCCGGCGCTGAGAACTTGCGAGCGTCTCCTGCAACGATTTGAGCTGCCGGGTCTGGAGAACGGATTTGATGGCGAGCGCGATCCGTTCGGAATTGAAGCCCGCCGCGAGCTGCTCCGCCGCCCGGTTGACGATACGAGCCCCGAGCCGCTGCTCGTTCCTCAGGATCTGCTCCGATGGCGTCTTGAGGTCCCACACGAGGCCCGTCCAGGACAGCGCCTTGAGGATGTAGTAGGTCGGATCGATCTCCCACCAGCGGAAGCCCTGGCGTACGCTACTCTGGCAGGCATGATGGTTGTTGTGCCAACCTTCGCCCATGGTGAAGAGCGCCAAACCCAAGTTGTTGCGGGAATCATCGCCCGTCACGTAACGCTTGCTGCCGTGCACATGGGCAAGCGAGTTGATGCAGAAAGTCGCATGATACACGAGGACGGTGCTCCAAAAAAAGCCGACGATGAGGCCCGGCCAGCCCGCGATCAGGTACGTCAGCCCGGCAAGGACGACGGCCGGAACGAGCTCGAGTCTGTGAAGCCACATGAGCTCGGGATAGCGCGCGAGGTCGGCGACCTTCACGAAATCGGTGCCATCGCTCCGGCGCGAGAATATCCAGCCGAGGTGGCTGTAAGTGAAACCGCGGTGGCGGGGCGAGTGGACGTCCTCGGGGGTGTCCGAATGGAGATGATGATGGCGGTGCTTGGCCGCCCACCAGAGAACGCTCTTCTGGGCGGTGGTTTGGGAGAGAAGTGCTAGAACGAACTGGAATGCCCGGCTCGTCGAATACGAGCGGTGAGCGAAATACCTGTGGTAGCCAGCGCCTATTCCAAAAATTCGAAGCCAGTAGAGCGCCACCCCGAGCGTGATCGCCTCCCAAGTGATGCCCGACCAGAAGGCCGCGAAACAGCTCAGGTGTACGAGCACGAACGGGATGGAGGAGGGATAGATGATGTCGTCGTTTTCGGCCGGAGCGGCGCGCGGCGGGAGTTCGTTCGTGTTCACGGGCTGTCGATCTGGATGAAGCTTAAGTGTAATCGAGTTGGGCGTTCCCGTCCGAATTTCAAGCCGTCCCCGGGCGTCTCTTCCATACTGGCGCTCATAGCCGTCCGTTGCTAGTTCGGCGCAACCGGGCCTCAAGCGGTCAGCGGAGCATAGGTCGATAGTGGCTATCAGGGAAGCGCTCGGACGGCTGATCGAGGGGGTGCAGCAGGTCCCCCACGTTTATCGGCCCTCGACCGAGACCTTCGCCGAGATCGACGCCAAGAAGGCCTCGCGCGAGCTCGATCTCGAGACCCGCGGGCGGTCCGCCGGCCAGAAGCAGAGGTCGCTCGAGGACAGCCGCACGCTGGACGAGACCGAAGAGCGGATCGTCGACTACATCAAGCGCGAGCAGCGGGCCTCCCATGGCGCGCTGCACGACCAGATTCAGATCTACGGCGAGCGTCTCGCGGCCCTCGATTTCGAGGGATCGCTCGCCACCGTCGAGAGCGCCGCAGTCGAAGCGGCGGCCGAGTTCCGGGTCCAGGCCCGGCAGGGCAAGGATCTCCTCCATGCGCGTCGCCGCGACCTCCAGGCCATGGAGCAATGGCGCGACACCTACCAGGCCGAGAACGGCCTCAAGCGGCCCGCGATCTATCCCGACCCGCCGCAGAAATGGCTCAAGATCGGCGTACTGATCTTGCTGCTTGCAGGCGAGATGGCGATCAACGGCAACTTTCTCGCGCGCGGAAGCTCGCTCGGCCTCGTGGGCGGCGCGCTCGAGGCGCTCGCCTTCGCGAGCCTCAACATCATCGGGACTGCGATCATCGGCTTCTTCGGCATACGCCAGCTCGGACACCGGAGCGCCTTCCGCAAGGCGATCGGCGCGCTGAGCATCATCGTCTATGTCGTTTTTGCCGTGTGCCTCAACCTGGCGCTCGCTCATTATCGCGAAGTGGCGGGCGAAGGGACCGCCCTCGACATTGCGAGCCAGGCGGTTATCGGCCGCCTCGCTGATCATCCCTTGAGCCTCGCCGAGCTCAAGTCCTGGATCTTGTTCGCGCTCGGCATCGGCTTTTCGCTCGCCGCCTTGATCGATGTCTTGAGCCTCGATGATCCCTATCCGGGCTATGGTCGCGTCGACCGCCGGCTGCGGGCGGTGCGCGATCATTTCGTAGAGACCAAGGCGTTCGTCATTACGAGTCTCGCCGAGGTCCGCGACGAGGCGGCGCGCGCGATCACCGAGGCGAGACGCGATCTCGGCGTGCGCCGCAGCGAGTTCGAGGCGATCGCCGATCATCGCCAGCGGTTGATCCGCTCCTTCAAGAATCACGAAGACCACCTCGAGCAGACACTCAACCGGCTCCTCGCGATCTATCGCACGGCTTATGCCGCGGCGCTCGAGCGCAAGCCTCCAGAGCGCTTCTCCGCCCGTGTCTCGTTGAAGCGGACGCCGATCGAACAGGAGATTCGCTCACCCGAAAAGCCTGAGAAGCTCTATCGCGCGATCGAAGCGGCGCAGGGGAAACTCGCGGAGAACCTCCAGATCATTCACTCCGAATACGAGATGGCGGCGAAAGAGCTCCAGCAGCTCGATGACCTCATTCCGCCCATCGGCGCCAATGCCGCTCGCGAGCCCAAAGCGGCCTAGGTCGTCATTGGGCGGCCTCACCAAGGCCGCGGGCGTGATGGCGGGCGCGGTCGGCCTCGCGCTCATCGCCGGCGTGGTCTGGTTCAACCTCGCCCATCCGCCGCTCGACATCGACAAGGACACGCTCTGTCCCAAGAGCGGGCCTCTCTCCACGACCGTCGTCCTCATCGATGTCAGCGACCCCTTGACGCCGCTCGCCCAGGAGGACGTCAAGAACGAGATTTCCGCAGCGGCGGGCGAGGTGCCGAAGTTCGGCCACCTCGAGCTCAGGCTCCTCGATCCAGGGAGCGAGGGCGGAAAGGTCCTCTTCTCGCGCTGCAATCCGGGCGATGGCCGCGAGCTCTCCGAGCTCATCGCCAATCCCGCGCTCGAGCGGAAGCGGTTCGAGCAGGATTTTTCCACGCCCCTTCAGGCGCTGCTCAGTTCCGCGGTCCAGTCCGGCCCGGCCGACACCTCGCCCATCATGGAAACGATCCAATGGATCGCCGTCAAGTCCCGGAGCTCCGCAGGCCAAGGCCTATCCCGGCTCTTCGTAGTCTCTGATATGATCCAGCACAGCGATGAATATTCCCTCTACAAGGGTGACCCGAGCTTCGACCGGTTCCGGAGGTCTCCCGCTTACCAGCGGCTTCGCACCGACCTGCATGGCGCCGAGGCCGTGGTGTTCTTCATCCACCGGGCGAAAGCCGGCGTGATGGACAACGATCTCGTCCAGTTCTGGGAGCGATGGTTCGCCGACAACGACGGGTCTCTCGTCCGGGTACGGAAGATCGAGGGTACGGAGTGATGGGATGGTGAGGTCGCCGGGCTTGATCGAGGATCCGCGCGCCTCCTCGCGCGGGGTTGCGGCGTTTTTCGTGGCCGCCGCGCTCGGCATGGGGTTCATCGTCCTTGCCAAGGTCAGCGGCTTCGGTCAGATCGCCGTCACCGCGGTCCCGATCGGCATCCTGTTCATCTATGCCGTGATCCTCTTCCGCTGGCGCAGGCTCACTCTCAGAGACGACCAGGCGGGCGACAGCCTCTATTATCTTGGCTTCCTCTACACGCTCACGAGCATCGCCGTCTCGCTCTATCAGTTCAGCCTGTCGGAGTCGGGACAGGAGCAGATCATCACCAATTTCGGCATTGCGATCGCCACCACGATCGTCGGCCTTGCCCTGCGGGTCATGTTCAACCAGATGCGCCAGGACCCGGCCGAAGTCGAACGCGTGTCCCGACTCGAGCTCGCCGATGCATCGCGGCGGCTGCGGCGCGAGATCGACTCCGTTGTGATGGAGCTCAATGTCTTCCAGCGCACCGCCCAGCAATCCGCAATCGACAACCAGCGCACCCTTCAGGACCGGGTCGCCTCGACGCTACAGGCCTCCTACGACTCCTTCGGAGAGAGCGTGTCCGAGCTTGCCGGCCGCATCGGCGACCTGACGAAGGCGGTGGGCACCGCCGATGAGGCGCTCGACGATTTCGAGGAGCACCTCGACGAGTTGAGGACCCCCGAGCTCCTCGGCGAGATCAAGGCGCTCGTCGAGGAGGTGAGGAAATCGCGCGCCGAGGAAGCCGATCGGCTGAATGCCGCCGCAATCTCGATGGACAGAGCGGCGAGCACGATGCGTGAGGCCGGCATGATGATGCTCGAGCTGACGCGAAAGAGGGAGAGAGCGGCGGGAGAGGTGCGCGGCTTGTGGACTCGCGCGGCGGCCTGGCTGGGGCGCGACGGATGAATCGCCGGCGCGCGGGGCCTCAAGAGTAGGTCGGGAGGGCGTTCGCGATGATCGAGAGCCGCGCCGCCGAGCGGGCCTCCTACCGCCAGGGCCTGGTGATGGGCCTCACCATGGCCGAGGTGATGCTGCTCGTCGTGTTCACGCTGCTCCTCGTCGCGGGCGTTCTCCTCCAGAAGGCTCACGACCGCGCGAAGCGGCTCGAACAGGAGGCGATCGCCAGCGAGAGCCGGGCGAAGGCGGCAGCCGCCGCCGAGCGCCGCACCGCATCCGAGCTGCGCCGGGAAATCGAGCAGCGCCATGGGGTCCGCCTGCCGGAAGATTGGCGCGAGCTCGTGCGGATCCAGGATGCATTGAATGAACTCCACACGTCCGCGGGTCCCTCGGCCATTGCCCAGTCGCTCGAATCCGAGCGCCTTGTGAAGCAGTCTCTCGAGAGCTTGGGCTACCACGTCGAGAACGAGGCGGAAATCGCTGACGCGATCCTCAAGAACCTGCCGCCCGCCGGCGAGGCGGCCAGCAAGCCCGGGCACGATTGGCCGCCGATCATTCGGCTCAGCGAAGCCGATCATTATTATTTCGAGCTCGGGAAGGCTGAAATTTCTTCCGCCTTCCGACGGCAGCTCACGGAAGCGATCATCCCGCGCCTCATCGAGCTCATCCGCGAGTACGACGTCGACGTGATCGAAGTCATCGGCCATACCGACGAGGTGCCGGTCGCGAATCCCGCGTCGAACCTCGATGCCAAGCTCATCGACGCGCTGAAGGGCCACTCGCTCCTTCACGACCTCACCTTCAGCGACAATGCTGGCCTCGCCATTGCCCGGGCGAGCGCCGTCGCCCGCATCCTCATCGAGGATGGCCGGCTCAAGGGCTTTCGCATCCTTCCGCTCTCCGGCGCGCAGGTCATCACCACCGACGAGCGGCTCTCCGACGGCAGCTCGCGGCGTGAAGTTCCCTCGCGCCGCCGCATCGAGATCAGACTCCGTCGCACCTCCCCCGTGCAGTGACCCGTTTCATTGACTTGGGTCCGCATTTGCCTCAGCTTCGCTCGGGATCATTGGGAGGACGGAATGGCAAAGAACATCAAGGGTCCAGCGATTTTCCTCGCCCAGTTCGCGGGGGATGCAGCTCCGTTCGACTCATGGGGCACGATCTGCGAATGGGCCGCCGGCCTCGGCTACAAGGGCGTTCAGATCCCGAGCTGGGATGGGCGCCTGTTCGATCTTCAGAAGGCGGCCGAGTCGAAGACCTATTGCGACGAGATCACGGGCAAGGCCAAAGAGCACGGCGTCGTCATCACCGAGCTTTCGACCCATCTTCAGGGCCAGCTGGTGGCCGTCCATCCGGCCTATGACGAAGCCTTCGATGCCTTCGCTCCGGCGAAGGTGCACGGCAATCCGAAGGCGAGACAGCAATGGGCGGTCGAGCAGGTCATGTATGGCGCGCGGGCCTCGCGCAATCTCGGGCTCGACGCGCATGTCACCTTCTGCGGCGCGCTCGCCTGGCCGTTCCTCTACCCTTGGCCGCAGCGCCCGGCGGGCATGATCGACATGGCGTTCGAGGAGCTCGGGCGCCGCTGGGCGCCGATCCTCAACGCCTATGACGCCGAGGGGGTCGATGTCTGCTTCGAGATCCATCCGGGCGAGGACGTTTTCGACGGCGCCACCTTCGAGATGTTCCTCGACAAAGTGAACGGGCATCGCCGTTGCTGCATCAACTACGACCCATCCCACTTCCTCTTGCAGCAGCTCGATTACCTCGCTTTCATCGATCTCTATCACGAGCGGATCAAGGCGTTCCATGTGAAGGACGCCGAGTTCAATCCCGACGGAAGGCAGGGCGTCTATTCCGGCTTCCAGCCCTGGATCAAGCGCGCCGGCCGTTTCCGTTCGCTCGGTGACGGACAGGTCGATTTCGGCGGCATCTTCTCGAAGCTCGCCGCCTACGATTACGACTCCTGGGCGGTGCTCGAGTGGGAATGCGCGATCAAGGATTCGGGGCAAGGAGCGGCGGAAGGTGCGCCCTTCATCGCCGGCCACATCATCAAAGTGACCGAGAAATCCTTCGACGATTTCACCGCCCGCGCCGTTGACCGCAATCAGGTCAAGCGCATGCTCGGCATTTAATTCCCTCTCCCCCCTGCGGGGGAGAGGGCTAGGGTGAGGGGGAACCGCCATTGGTCCTGGAGAAGACGGCACAAACAAGAGCAGGGGCGGCTCATCGGGGAGATCGGGCCAGACAAATGCGCCGCGAGCCGACCGAAGCGGAGAACCGCTTCTGGTGGGAAGTCCGCGATCGGCGGCTCTATGGCCATAAGTTCAAACGACAGCATGTGATTGGTGCGTACATCGCCGACTTCGTCTGCCTCTCGAAGCGACTGATTGTCGAGATCGATGGCGGGCAACACTCGGAGAGGCTGGATTACGACCAAGGCCGATCTGCGGAGCTGGAAAAGCTCGGGTTCCGCGTGATCCGGTTTTGGAATGTCGATGTGCTCGGCAACATGGAGGGCGTAATCGACGCGGTGTTGGCGGAACTTGGCGGAGAGGCCGGTTCCCCCTCACCCTGACCCTCTCCCCCGGTTGGGGGAGAGGGAATGGACTCCGGGCAGAGGGGACACGGTCGCAAACAAACGGAGAAGAGTGGATGGTCGAGGGCAGGAGCGATGCGACTACGGGGAGGCGGATCCGTCTCGGCATGATCGGCGGCGGCCAGGGAGCGTTTATCGGCGCGGTGCATCGGCTCGCTGCCCGCATGGACGACCAGTATGTCTTCGTGGCGGGCGCGCTCTCGTCCGATCCGAAGCGTGCGAGAGCCTCGGGCGAGGAGCTCGGCCTCGCGCCCGATCGCATCTACGGCGACTATCGCGAGATGGCCAAAGCCGAGTCCGCACGCCGGGACGGCATCGAGGCCGTGTCGATCGTGACCCCCAACAATGTGCCCGTGCCCGCGGCGATGGCGTTCATCGATGCGGGCATCCATGTGATCTGCGACAAACCGCTCGCCTTGAACCTCGCCGAGGCCAAGGCGCTCGAGCGCAAGCTCG
>JBJMRA010000034.1:0-16333 GCA_045802365.1 Hyphomicrobiales bacterium
CCGAACTCGGCTATCGCCGCTTCGATAAGCTTGTGGCGGGACCCCGGCGGTGGGCGGGTCTGGCTCATTCTCAATCAATCGATTGATTGGATATATGCCAGGGTAATGTTGGACACAAGCTCGCGACGCGGCCACTCTCATCCCATGGTGGTGCACAGCGTGTTCGACGTGTTGGCGGCACTCTCAGCTTTGACCATGACCTATCTGGTCAGCCGCTGGAGACTTCGCCCGGCGCTTGCACGCTTGGAAGAGGGCGGGCTCGGTTATGCCGCGGCGCTCGTCGTGGGCGCGGTCGCGGGCGGGTTCGGTCTCGGTACGCTCAATCTGTGGCTCTCAGGTTTCCCTGAGATCGGGCGGAGCATTCTGGGCGCGCTCGCGGGCGCAATCGCCGCGGTCGAACTCTACAAGGCGGTGAACGGTATTCGCGGGTCGACCGGCCTCATTTTCGTACCGGCCTTTGCGACGAGCGTCATTGTCGGGCGCTGGGGCTGCTTCTTCTCCGGTCTCGACGACAACACGTACGGAACGGCGACGTCGCTTCCCTGGGGCCACGACTTCGGCGACGGCGTGTTCCGTCACCCGGTGCAGCTCTATGAAGCAGCGGCGATGGCGCTGTTTCTCGCAGTGTTCTTATTGGCGCTTGCCCAGCGCAACAGCTTCGTCCTGCGCAACGGCTTCTACCTCGTGGCGCTGTGGTATTCCGCGCAGCGCTTCCTCTGGGAATTCTTGAAGCCCTACGCGGCGGTGATCGGTCCCTTCAATCTCTTTCATCTCGTCTCAGCGGCGCTCATCGGCTACAGCCTCGTCATGATGAGCAGGGGAGCCCATGAACGCGCCACTGCGTAGGACGAGCCCATATCTCTTTCACGGGCAAACGACATCTCTCTGCGAAACCTGCCTGGCGCTCGTGCCGGCCAAGATCATCATCGAGGACGGCCGTGTCTACTATCTGAAGCGCTGTGCGGCGCATGGTGTCCAGAAGACGCTGATCTCGACCGATGCCGCCTATTACCGGCTCTGCCAGGACTACATAAAGCCGGGCGATCGGCCTTTCCGGCTCCAGAGCCGCACCGAATATGGCTGCCCTTATGACTGCGGGCTCTGCCCCGATCACGAGCAGCATTCCTGCCTCGCCCTCATCGAAGTGAACGACGCCTGTAATCTCACCTGTCCCGTCTGCTTCGCCGAATCCTCCACGGAACGGACGCTTCACCGGCCACTAGCCGAGATCGAGCGTATGATGGATACGCTCGTCGAAAGCGAGGGCGAGCCGGACCTCGTGCAGTTATCCGGTGGAGAACCCACGATTCATCCGGATATTCTCCAAATCATTGCAGCCGCGAAGCGGCGCCCCATCCGCCACGTGATGCTCAACACCAATGGCATCCGGATCGCGACGGAGCCCGACTTCACAAAAGCGCTTGCGCAGTTCAAGCCGGGCTTCGAGGTCTATCTCCAGTTCGATTCGCTCAAACCCTCAGCGCTCAAGACGCTGCGTGGAGCCGACCTCACCCGAGTTCGCAGGCAAGCCCTCGAAAACCTTGAAAGAGAGTCCATTTCCACGACGCTCGTGGTTGTCGTGAAGGCCGGGGTCAACGACGACGAGCTCGGCGCGATCATCGACTACGCCCTTGAGTGGAACTGCATTCGGGGCGTCACTTTCCAGCCCATCCAGGATGCCGGGCGGAATGCCGGCTTCGATGCGGCGCGGGATCGGGTGGTGTTGTCGGAAATCCGCCAGCGCATCGTCGAGGCCGGAACGCCGTTCGGAGCAGGGGATATCATTCCGCTGCCGTGCAATCCGGAATCGATCGCGATCGGCTATGCGCTGCGAAAAGGCCGGCAGATCGCGCCCATCACCTCGTTCTTCCCGCGCGAGGTGCTCGTCGATGCATTGCCGAATGCGATCACCTTCGAGAAGTACCCTGAGCTTCATCGCCAAATCTTCGATTTCTTCTCGCTTTCGACAGCGCAGTGCAACACCCCCGAGAAGCTGAACGCGCTCCTCTGCTGCCTGCCCGAGGTGCCGATGCCGGAGGGGCTCGGCTATGACAATGTCTTCCGGATTGCGATCGTCGAATTCCTCGACCGGTTCAACTTCTGCATCGGCCGCGTGAAGCGCTCGTGCATTCACTTCGTGACGTTCAACGGGCAGATCATCCCGTTCGACACGTACAACCTCTTCTACCGCGACAACCGCATTGAGGGCATGAGAGCGAGCCTTCGTCAAGCAACCGCGACGGCCTAGCAATGTATATCGTCGCCATCGCCATCGGACTGCTTCTCGTTCTCTTTGGCGGCGGATGCACGCTCATCATGGGCGGCCTCGTCGTCAGCGATCCCGGCAGCCTCACGAACGATCTCGGGATGGTCCTGTCGATCGTGCTCCCCTTGGGCCTGCTTCCGCTCGGCGTCGGCATTCTCTTGATCCGTTGGGGCGTGAAGAAAGACCGCGAGCGGCGGAGCGCGCGCAGCCAGGCGCCGCCCAACTCCGGGCCAGACGTCACCCCATGAGATTGCCTGCCGCGGGTGGCTTGGCTAGAAGCCCGCGACCAATCCAGACATCTCGCGAGCGGATCGACGATGGCGCGCCAGTTCATCTATCACATGCACGGCCTGACGAAGGCCTATGCCGGGGGCAAGAAGGTCCTCGAAGGGATCAACCTCTCCTTCTACCCCGACGCCAAGATCGGCGTGCTCGGGCCGAACGGCTCGGGCAAGTCGACGCTGCTGCGGATCATGGCGGGCATCGACAAGGAGTTCGCGGGGGAGGCGTGGGTCGCCGAGGGAGCGACCGTCGGCTATCTCTCTCAAGAGCCCGAGCTCGACCCCGCGCTCAACGTCATGGGCAATGTCATGGAGGGGGTGGCCGCCAAGAGGGCGATCCTCGACCAGTACAATGCGCTTATGATGGACTATTCGGAGGAGAATGCCGAAAAAGCCGCGGCCCTCCAGGATCAAATCGATGCGCAGGACCTGTGGGATCTCGAATCACAAGTCGAGCAGGCGATGGATGCCCTCCGCTGCCCGCCCGGCGATGCGACGGTCGACACGCTCTCCGGCGGCGAGAAACGGCGCGTCGCCCTGACGCAGCTCCTGTTGCGCCGCCCCGATCTCTTGCTGCTCGACGAGCCCACCAACCATCTCGACGCGGAGAGCGTCAACTGGCTCGAACATCATCTTCGCGAGTACCCGGGCGCCATCCTGATCGTCACCCACGACCGCTACTTCCTCGACAACGTCACGGGATGGATCCTCGAGCTCGACCGCGGCCGCGGCATCCCCTACGAGGGGAACTACTCCGCTTACCTCGCGCAGAAGGCCAAACGCTTCGCGCAGGAAGCGCGCGAGGATGCCGCGCGCCAGAAGGTCATCGAGCGCGAGCAGGCGTGGATCGCCTCATCGCCCAAGGCGCGGCAAGCCAAGTCGAAAGCGCGCTTCAAGGCCTATGACGAGCTCCTGAGAGCCAACGAAGCGCGGATGAAGTCGAATGCCGCGCAGATTGTCATCCCGCCCGGCGAACGGCTCGGCTCGAACGTCATCGAGGTCGAACGCCTGTCGAAGGCCTATGGCGACCAGCTCCTCATCGACGACCTTTCCTTCAAGCTGCCGCCGGGCGGCATCGTCGGTGTGATCGGGCCAAACGGAGCGGGGAAGACCACGCTCTTTCGCATGATCACGGGTCAGGAGAAGCCCGATGGCGGCGCGATCAGGATCGCAGACAGCGTGCATCTGGGCTACGTCGATCAGAGCCGGGATTCGCTCGATCCCAACAAGACGGTGTGGGAGGAAATATCGGGCGGCAACGACATCATCTATCTCGGCAAGCGCGAGATGAACTCGCGCGCCTATACCGGCGCCTTCAATTTCCGCGGCGGCGATCAACAGCAGAAGGTCGGCACGCTCTCAGGCGGGCAGCGCAACCGCGTCCATCTCGCCAAGATCCTCAAATCGGGCGCCAATGTGCTTCTCCTCGATGAACCGACCAACGACCTCGATACGGAAACGCTCGCCGCCCTCGAGGAGGCGCTCGAGGACTTTGCCGGGTGCGCCGTCATCATCAGCCACGACCGAATGTTCCTCGATCGGCTCGCCACCCACATGCTCGCTTTCGAAGGCGACAGCCACGTCGAGTGGTTCGAGGGCAATTTCCAGGACTACGAGGAGGATAAGAAGCGCCGCTTGGGAGAGGACTCCGTCATGCCGAAACGGATCAAATACAAGCAGTTCGCTCGGTGATTGCCGCTCTGCGCCATTTGCACTTTCGATAGGAAAAGCGCTCCACCATGGGTCGCCGGGACAAGCCCGGCGATGACAGAGGGGGCGCGCTATTTCCTCCACTTGTCATCCCCCCGGCTTGTCCGGGAGACCCATAGCGCCACAACCCTAGTGTCAAGAGTCTGGCGTGAGAGACGCCCGGCGTGTCGAACAATGAGAGAGTGGAACTCGGAGCAGTATCTCAAGTTCGCCGATGAGCGCACTCGGCCGGCGCGCGATCTGCTGGCGCAAGTGCCCCTCGCAGAGTCGCGCCGCGTCTTCGACCTCGGATGCGGGCCCGGCAACTCGACCGAACTTCTTGCCGCCCGCTATCCCAATGCGGAGATCACCGGTATCGATTCCTCGCCGGACATGCTCGAGGCGGCCCGAGACCGCCTTCCGGAGCTGAGCTTCGTTCAGGCCGATGTGGCTGCTTGGACTCCTGACGGCGAATGCGACCTTCTCTTCGCCAATGCGGTGTTCCAGTGGGTTCCCCATCACCCTCGCGTCCTCCAGCGACTCGCGGCGCACTTGAAACCTGGAGGCGTGCTCGCGGTGCAAATGCCCGACAATCTCGGCGAACCGGTTCATGCATTGATGTGCGAGACGGCGGCCCAAGGGCCCTGGGCTTCGGGCATGGCCGATGCCGCTCGCGATGAGCTGCCGGCGGCACAAGACTATTACGATTTGCTCCGTTCGGCGGCATCCCACGTCGACATTTGGCGCACGACGTACCATCACCCGCTCGAGGGTGCTCAAGGCATCGTCGAATGGATGAAGGGCACCGGCCTCAGGCCGTTCCTCGCGAAGCTCGCGCCGGACGAGCAGCGCGCCTTTCTCGAGTCCTATACCGCACGCATTGCCGCGGCCTATCCGCTGCGCGCCGATGGAAAGGTGCTTCTCGCGTTTCCGCGGCTCTTCATCATCGCGGTACGCTGATCAGCTACGTTCGTTCGTTCCCCTGATCCGCGCATTGCGAAGATGGAGATCGGTCGGATTGCGTTCGACATCGCCCGGCCGGGCAAGGGCGAAGGTCAAGCGCCGCAGCTCCTTTACGAGCTCTTCGCGATCCTCGAGATGCGCAATCTCGTCGAACGGGATGGGACGACCGATCCTCACCTTGAGAATGGTGCCGATCCGGCGGGCGGTCTCGCGGAACACGAGCGACAGGCGAAGCGTGAGGCTCAGATGGCTGGCAAGCTGAAACAGCCGGCTGTTCTGTCCGACGAAGAACACCGGCACGACGGTCGCGTGCGAAAGCCTTATGAGTTTCGCCGTGAAGGGCGCCCACGGGAGATCGACGGCCGGACCTTGGAGCGGCCGTTCGCTCGTCGATACGCCGCCGCCCGGGAATATGCCGACGGCATGGCCCTCTCTGAGCCACGCTTGCGCGGCCAACCGTGAGCGGACATTGGTTTCGCGCGCCTCCCGCGTCGGATCGAAGTCGACAGGAAGAAGATTGTCTCGTGCGTCAGGCGCTTGGCAGAGCACGGAATTGGCGAGGACCTTGATATCTGGCCGAACCTTGGCGGCAAGCCACGTGAGCGTGATCCCGTCCATCACGCCATAGGGATGGTTGGCGATAAACACCACCGGGCCGGTACGTGGGCAAGCGTCGAGCGCCTCCGCGTCATAGTGGACCGAAAGGCGCAACAACCGGATCGCCGCATCGAAGAAGGATTCGCCTTGGCGGGGATCCGCCTGGTGCTGATCGTAGATCCTCTTGAGCTTCTGCCGGCCGCCGATCTGCTCGATCGCCTGGATCACGGACCTCTGGAACAGCGGCTGCTCGCTCGAGGAATAGGAGAAGCGGACCCGCTCTCCGGCGCCTCGGCCCCGTCTCGAGCTGACGCGTTTTGTCATATTTCCAAGCTATTACCGCTTCGGCATGCGCAAAAAAAGCGAAATGCGATGTCGATTTCGTGACTGCCCGTTCGACCTCGGAACGCAAGACGGGCCGCCCGATCACAAAGAGATCAACCACCGAAGGAGAAGCGATATGCAAAGTCACCCCTATCTGACGTTCGAAGGCCGCTGCGAGGAGGCCATCGACTTCTACCGCCGCGCGCTCGGCGCCGAAGTCACCATGATGATGCGCTTCAAGGAAAGCCCGGACCAGTCGATGGTCGCGCCGGGCTCCGAGAACAAGATCATGCATTCGAGTTTCCAGATCGGCGATTCGACCATTATGGCGTCCGATGGCCGCTGCCAGGGCAAGCCGAACTTTCAGGGCTTCGCCCTGACGCTCTCGGCGAAGAACACATCCGACGCCGAGCGGTATTTCAACGCTCTTTCGGATGGCGGGCAGGTTCAGATGCCGCTGACCAAGACCTTCTTCTCGCCGAGCTTCGGCATGCTCGCCGACCGCTTCGGCGTGCCGTGGATGATCATGGCAGACGAGGCCGCTTGACGCGAAGAACCTCCCTCTTCATGGGGGAGGTCCTCACAAAAACACGCGAAGGGAAGGGGCATGTACACGCTTTATGGTCGCGCGGGATCGGGTTCGGCGGTCGTCGAAGTTCTCCTCGAAGAGATCGGAGCCGACTACCGGGTCGAATCGGTCGGGAAGGGCCCTGAGGCACCTCGAGGCTATGCGGAAATTAATCCGCTCGGCCAGGTGCCGGCGCTGATCCTGCCCGATGGGACCATCATGACGGAGTCGGCGGCGATCACGATTTATCTTGCCGACAAATTCCCGGAGCTCGGGCTAGCGCCGCCGCCCGATTCCCCGAAGCGGCCCATCTATCTGCGCTGGCTCGTCTATCTCGCGACCAGCATCTACATCAGCGATCTGCGCATCTACTATTGCGAGCGCTACTCGACCGATCCCGGGCATGCCTCAGGCATCAGGGAGGCCGCCGTCGCGCGGATGGCGCACGAGTGGGACGTCTATGCGGCCGAGCTCGGTGACCGGCCCTTCATCCTCGGCGAGGAGATGAGCGGCGTCGACATCTATGCTGCGATGCTTGCCACGTGGAATGTCGACGTGCCGGCTTTCTTCCGCAAGCATCCCAACATCAAGCGGATGTACGACCGTGTGAGGACGAGGCCCTCAGTCGCCCGGGTATGGACGCGCCACGGGATCGAAACGTGGGAGCCTCAGGCGGCGACCGCCTGATCGAGACCGAGGCCGAGCACCCGGCAGATCGCGTAGACGAGATCGGCGCGGTTCAAGGTGTAGAAGTGGAAGGAGCCGACCCCCTCCCGGCGCAGCGTGTCGACCTGCTCGGCCGCGACCATCGCGGCTACGAGATTGCGGGTTTCGGGATCCTCGTCGAGCCCCTGAAAACGCGCCGCGAGCGCCACCGGGATCGACGCACCGCATTTCCATGCGAACTCCTTCACGCGCGCGAAGCTCGTTATCGGCAGGATGCCCGGCACGAGCTCGACGTCGATGCCCCTGGCCATCACGCGGTCGCGGAAGCGCAGGAATGCCGCGTTGTTGAAGAAGAACTGCGAAATCGCGCGCGTGGCGCCATGGTCGACCTTGTCGGCGAGGAAGGCCAGGTCCTCCTCGATCGACACGGCTTCGGGGTGCTTCTCGGGATAGGCCGATACCGAGATTTCGAATGCGCCGATCTCGCGGATGCCGCGGACGAGATCGGCCGCGTTGGCATAGCCTTGCGGATGAGGCAGGAATCGCGTGCCGACGCCGCCCGGCGGGTCGCCACGAAGCGCCACGATGTGACGTATTCCGGCTTGCCAGTAATCACGGACGACGTCGTTGACCTCCTCTTGCGCCGCCCCGATGCAGGTCAAGTGCGCCGCGGGCGTGAGCGTCGTATCCTGTAGAATGCTCGACACGATACCCAGGGTGCGGTCGCGGGTGGTGCCGCCGGCGCCGTAGGTCACCGACACGAATTTGGGCTTCATTCCTTCGAGCTTGCGAAGGGTTCGCCAGAAACTTTCAGCCGCCTCGCCGGGCTTTGGCGGGAAGAACTCGAAGGATACGCTGAGCGGACTGGCCATCGGATTCCTCTCTCCTCACGCGACCCCTGCATTCGCCATGACGGCTGGTGCGCTCGCCGCGGGCGGCCTTTCTGCGAGCCAGATCGATACGCCGAGACCGGTTTCGCCATTCAGCGATGGCGGAGGAAGAAGATCGACTTGGCGGAGCGCCAGACCGGCGCGGGCAAGCCACTCCGCCATGACGTCCGCCGGGACGCCGAGTCTGCGGTGAGCGTGCCGCTCGCGCAGCTCCTCGCGCTCATGTGGCGCGAAGTCGGTGATCATGAGGCGGGCTCCGGGCTTCAAGACGCGGGCCGCCTCGATGATCGCGCGAAGAGGCTCATCGAGATAATGGAGGACCTGGTGGATGGTGATGAAATCGGCCCACGCATTCGGATAGGGCAAGGCATAGATGTCCCCGTGGCGGACTTCGATGCGGGACTCGCCGGTGCTGTGAGCCCGCGCCATGGCCAACATCTCGCGGCTCGAATCGATCCCGATCGCCCGTGCGGCTTGAGGCGCGAACAGTCTCAGGATGCGGCCGGTGCCCGTCCCGAGATCGAGGTAGATGTCAAAGGCCCTTTCGCCTGCGAGCTTCCGCATGGCCGCCTCGACGTCCTCCTCGCGCACATGAAGAGAACGCAGCTTCTCCCAATTTTCGGCATTCGCGCGGAAATACGCCGTCGCCGCCTCGGCACGCTGGCGCCGGACTTCCTCCAGGCGGGCGAGATCGCTCGCGAGCAAAGGATCAGTTGCCGGAAGCAGGCTCACGATGGCCCTGGCCAGCGCGCCCCCCACCCCCTCCTCGTTCAGGCGGAAGAGCACCCAGCTCCCTTCCTTGTAGCGCAGCAGGAGGCCGGATTCGGCCATCAGCTTGAGATGACGGCTCACGCGCGGCTGGCTCTGCCCGAGAATCTGCGTGAGTTCGCTCACGTTGAACTCGCCATGGGAGAGCACGAACAGCAGGCGGAGCCTGGTCGTCTCCGCAATTGCTCGCAGTCCGGTGAGCATCTCGTCCATGGCATGCTGACATAAACATATCCTTATGTCGCATGCAAGTTTTGACGCTCTTAACCAAAAAAAAGTCCAACTCCAGCAGCATGTGCCGCCAACCGGTGTTACTTGGAGTTGCTGCCCGGTCCATCTGGGGATAGCATCCGGGGGGCGGCTTTGGAGTCGGGGATGTCATTTTCGAATGCGATCAGGATGATGATCGCTGGCGGGAGTCTCTTTATGCTCTTGCCGGTCATCTTGGCCGCGCCCCTCGCCGCTTCAGGCGCCAAAGCGCGAGCCGATGCGGTCTCGACCGGGAAGAAGACCAGCAAGCCGGCTCGGAAGCCTCGCTCCTCGCCTGACTTCAGTTTTGCCGGACGAGTCCTGGTTGGCTCTCGGACGACGCCCCCTGCCGAGATACCCGGCCTTGCCGATGCCCCGCTTCACGGTTACGGCAGCTTCGAAGGCGTGGTGCTCGTGCCTCCGGCACAGGCGGGCAAGGGTATGGTTCTGGTCGAGCCGGCCGCGGCGACGGCCGAAGCCCAAACGGCGGACGAACCGACCGACGATATCCAGGTTCCCAAGGACCTGAGCGAACAGCAGGAAGATCCCTTCGAATCGTTCAATCGCGGCATGTTCGCGTTCAACGAAATGCTCGACCATCTCATTCTCGAGCCGACTGCGCGGGTTTACCACGCCGTCGTGCCGGAGCCACTGCGCGAGGGCGTAGCGAATGCGGTCCGTAACCTCGGCAGTCCGGTCATTCTCGCCAACGACATTCTGCAGGGCGACCGCAAACGGGCGTCCGACACCATCGTCCGCTTCATGGTCAACTCGACGATCGGGCTCGGTGGGCTCATCGACGCCGCGGGCTACATGGGCGTGCCTTATCACCAGGAGGATTTCGGCCAGACGCTGGCGGTATGGGGTGTCGGACCCGGACCCTACGTGGTGGTTCCCGTACTCGGCCCTTCGAATCCGCGCGACTTCACGGGAAAGGTCGTTGATACCGCGATCAATCCGCTGACCTGGATCCTGCTCGACCGGCCCCTCGAGGAGCGCTTGGCGCCTGGAGCGATCCAGCTCGTGGTCGGACGTGAGAGCATCCTCGATGAGTACGCCAATCTTCGAGCGACATCGCCCGACCTTTACGCGAGCGTGCGGGACATCTATGGCCAGATCCGGCAGACGGCTATCTCGAACGGCGATGTGACGGGAGAACCAATCCCGGGCG
This sequence comes from Hyphomicrobiales bacterium, assembly GCA_045802365.1. Taxonomy (GTDB): domain Bacteria; phylum Pseudomonadota; class Alphaproteobacteria; order Rhizobiales; family Aestuariivirgaceae; genus JBJMRA01. Next base: position 10,433 of record JBJMRA010000034.1, read on the forward strand.
TGACGAGTTTGCCTGCCGACACTGTAATGACGAACATCAAACCATTTTAGGACGTCAAAGATGCATGACCTCGACGGGCGTGTCTCGCGCCGCAGCCTGCTCAGCCTGTTCGCTCTCCCTCTCCTCCTCGCTTCAGCGCCAGCCTGGGCGGCGGCAGCGGCGGAGAGCTATGTGTCGACGGTCGGCAACGGCGTGCTCGCTGCTGCCCGCGGCAATTCGGTGAGTCAGTTCAGGAGCCTCCTTAGGGCCAACGCGGATATCCCGGCCATAGCGATCTACTCCCTCGGGGCTTATCGCAAGAGCCTGACGCCGGATCTTCAGTCCAAGTATTTCGGCCTAGTCGAAAACTACATTTCGAAGGTGTTCGCGAGTCATGCGAACTCGCTCGCCGGCCAGAAGCTTACCGTCGTCGATTCGCACGATGCGGGCGACAGCACGATCGTGAGAAGCCAGATCGCGTTTGGCGGAGGCAAAACGATTCCCGTCACATGGCGGCTGGTCAACCGCGGCGGCCGGTTCAGAGTCTTCGACGTCAACGTCGATGGGGTTTGGCTCGCCTCGACCCAAAAGACGAACTTCACGTCGGTCCTCAAGAAGAACGGCGGGAAGATGTCGGCGCTCATCGATTATCTCAGCCACTGAGCGTGGTTGTGCGGGCGCTTGCGCTCGCGGCCATTCCCTGACAAACGTTTCCACGCGAACAAGTCCCGGCGCGTTCCGAGAAGCGAAGTCATGAACAACGGCAAGAAGCAAATCTGGATCACCCGTCGCGGCCTGCTGCTCGCCGCCGGCGGAGTTGGGCTGCTTGCCGGCTTGCCACGCGCGAAAGCCCTCGATGCGGCCGAGCAGTACGTCTCGAGGCTCGGCACGGAGATCATCGGGCTCGCCAGGAGCGGGCTACCGAAGCAGGCGATGCGGAGGCGTTTCGCGGCCATCGTCAACCGTCATGCGAATGTGCGCGGCGTCGCCGTTCTCGCGCTCGGTCCCTACCAAAAAGAGCTTCCTGCCGATCGTCGGGAGGAGTTTTTCCGCTTCGTGGCCGACTACATCGCGGCCTTTTTCGTCTACTATGCCAATGAGTTCAGGGGGTCGGATTTCGAGGTGAAGTCGTCATATTCGCAGGGACGGAGCACGGTCGTCGAAAGCAAGATCATCCTCTCTGGAGGAAGGAATGCCGATGTGAGTTGGCGCGTAACCGGGGGCCGGGTCAGCGACGTGAAGGTCCGGGGCATCTGGCTGTCGCTCCAACTCCGGAAGCGGTTCAACGACATCCTGAGGCGCTCCGGGGGCGATTTCGAACCGCTCTTCGCCGAGTTGAGGAGCGCGGAGACCTGGTAGCGTGAACCGGCGGGGCCTCCTTGCCGCGGCGGCGGCATTCACTCTTGCCCCTGCGGCCATCGCGGCTGAACCTCATCCCTCGCTCGCTTACATGCGAAAGGCGGCAAAGGATCTGCTCGACGCACACCGGATCGGCACCGTCGCGAGCTTTCTCAGGGTGATCCAGCGGTATGCGGACATTCCGCAGATCGCGCTCTATTCCCTCGGTCAGTATCAGCCGCGGCTCCCCGAGGCCATGCGCGAGCGGTACTATCATGGGGTCGCGGTATTCATGTCCCGGTACTTCGCTCTTCAAAGCCGGGATTATCCGGTCGCCAAATACGAGATCGGAGGAGCGCGGACGGACGGCCAGGATGTGCTGATCGACACGAAGGTCTACCTCATGTCGGGATCGACCTATAACGTCGTCTGGCGTCTCTCCTGGAAAGGCAAGACATACAAGATCAGCGATGTCAAAATTCTCGGGTTCTCGCTCGTCTATCTGCAGCGCGGTCTGTTCACCTCGTTCCTCTCGAAGCGCCAGGGAGATATCGGCCAGCTCGTGACGGCGCTCGACCGCTGAAAGGCTTTGTTTACGCGCGCTCTCTAGCATCGAGCCGTCCAACTGTATTTGAGTGCAATCGATGCGGGTTTCGCGTACCTGCGCCCGGCTCGCCTCAACCGGGCTGTCGCTCCTTCTGTCCGCCTGCGGATCATCAGGAACCCATTTCACAACTTACGGATTGATCGAGCCCGACACGCAGTGCCTCGTCGATCCGCGCCAGGTCGGGGAAGCGGCCAAGATCGAGGATATCGACGAGGGCAATGGCTGCCGGGTTCGCAACGCGTGGAGCGTCCGATCGATAGCGGGTGTAAGCTTCAGCCGGCCGGCTGTCGTCAATTGCGGGGTCATCGGCCCGCTCGACGATTGGATGCTCAATACCGTTCAGCCCGCCGCTCAGCAGAGCTTCGGAGAAAGGGTCGTCGGCGTGGACATCGCCGCCTCTTATGCATGCCGCGCCCGCAACAACGAGTGGGGCGCTCGCATGAGCGAGCACGGTTTCGGCAATGCGATCGACATTTCGGGCTTCACACTCGAAAGCGGGCGTAAGGTCACGGTGAGAGAAGGCTGGCGCGAGGGCGGTCCCGACAGCGACTTCCTGCGCGAGGCCAGGCGCGACGCCTGCGGCGACTTCCACACCGTGCTCGGGCCGGGAGTGGCTCATCACGGCGATCACTTCCATCTCGATCTCGCCAACCGCCGAAGCGGCAAGGCTTACTGCACTTAAGGGAGGCGCACCAAGGCTGCGAGAGGCCGCCTTCCATTCGATTTGTCAGGGTTTGCCGTAGCCGCCGCCGCCGGGCGTATTGATGATGATCGCATCGCCCGGCTCGCACACGAACTGGTCGCGCCCCGATTTTCTCTCGAGCGTCCCGCCGGCGCGGCGCACGAGGCTTTCCCCGCATAGGCCCGGCTCGCCGCCCGCCATTCCGTAAGGCGGAATGCGGCGATGGCCGTGGAGGAACGATACATCCATCCGGTCGCGGAAGCGGATCACCCGCGTCACCCCGTCGCCGCCCCGCCAACGGCCGCGCCCGCCCGAGTCGCGGCGGACCGCGAACTCTTCCAGAATTACGGGATAGCGGAATTCGAGCACCTCGGGATCGGTGAGGCGCGTGTTGGTCATGTGCGTGTGGACGGCGCTTGTCCCATCGAAGCCCGATCCGGCACCCGATCCGCCGCAAATCGTCTCGTAGTACTGGTGGCGCTCATTACCGAAATTGGTGTTGTTCATCGTGCCCTGTGAAGCCGCCATCGCCTGCAACGCCCCGAAGAGCGTGTCCGTCACCGCCTGGCTCGTCTCGACGTTGCCGGCGACGACGGCCGCCGGATAGCGCGGCGCCAGCATGCAATCGGCGGGAATTTCGATCGCGATTGGTTTCAAGCAGCCCGCATTCATCGGAATGGCGTCATCCACCATGCATCGAAAGACGTAGAGCACCGCGGCGCGGCTGATCGGGCCCGGCGCATTGAAGTTCGTCGGCTGCTCGGGCGAGGTGCCGGCGAAATCGATCAACGCCGAGCGCCGGGCGTGGTCGACCGTGATCCGCACACGGATGACCGTGCCCTGGTCCATTTCATAGGAGAATTCGCAATCCTTGAGCGCCCCGATGTAGCGGCGCACACTCTCTTCGGCATTGTCCTGAACGTGGCCCATATAGGCCTGGACCACCTCGAGACCGAACTCCTCGACTATCCTGCGGAGCTCATGCGCGCCTTTCTCGTTGGCGGCGAGCTGAGCCTTGATATCGGCGATGTTGTGCGTGGGGTTTCGGCACGGCCAGGGACCCGAAACGAGGATGCGCTCGAGCTCGCGCTCGCGCAGACGGCCGCCCTCCATGACCTTGAAGTTGTCGATCAGCACCCCTTCTTCATCGATGCGCGTGGCCGCAGGCGTCATCGAGCCCGGCGCCTTGCCGCCGACATCGGCATGATGTCCGCGCGAGGCCACATAGAACAGGATCGTTGTCCCGGCATCGTCGAAGACAGGCGTGACGGCGGTGATGTCGGGAAGATGCGTTCCGCCGTTGTAAGGGGCGTTGAGCAGGAAGGCATCGCCGGGCTTCATGTGGGGATTGGCGGCGATGACCGTCTCGACCGACCGGTCCATGGAGCCGAGATGCACCGGCATATGGGGAGCGTTGGCGATGAGCTCGCCCTTCGCATTGAAGAGCGCGCAGGAAAAATCGAGGCGTTCCTTGATGTTCACCGAAACGGCGGTCTTCTCGAGGGTGATGCCCATCTGTTCGGCAATCGACATGAAGAGATTATTGAATACCTCGAGCATGACGGGATCGGCCGCGGTGCCGATCGCGGTTCTCGCCGGCCGTGGAACGGCGCGGGTCAAAACGAGATGAAACTTCGGGGTGACCGTCGCCCGCCATCCCGGTTCGAGGACGGTCGTATTGTGCTCTTCGACGATAAGGGCTGGGCCCGTCACGACGTGACCGGCCCGGAGCTCGCTGCGGTTGAACTTCCGAGCCGCATGCAGCCGTCCGCCCGAGAAAAGGCGCGTTTCGTCCCGCGCTCGCGGCTCGCCGGAGACGGGGCGATGCGTCTCCTCGCTAATGTCGGAGCCGCCGCCCATCGCCTCGACCGAGACCGCCTCGACGACCAGCGCCTTCTCGGGCGTGATGAATCCGAACTGGCGGCGGTGAAGCTCCTCGAAGTTTCGCTGCATCGCCTCGGCACCGGCGAGCGGCACGATCAAGCTCGAGTCGGTTCCGGCGTAACGCAGGTGGGCGCGCGCGTGGACATCGGGTTTGCCGATCCCCTGTTTTTCGAGTTCGTCCACCGTCGCCGCCGCGAGTCGTTTCGCGATGCCACTGAGCTTTTCGCCGATCTCGTCATCGAGCGGCTGCTCGACGGCCTCATGCCGGTGGCTCCTGACATCGGCGAGCCCCATGCCGTAAGCCGACAGCACGCCGGCGAGGGGATGCACGAGCACGGTCCTCATCCCCAGCGCATCGGCAATGAGACACGCGTGCTGAGCTCCAGCACCCCCGAAGCAGTTGAGCGCGTATTGGGTGATGTCGTAGCCGCGCGCGACCGAGATCTTCTTGATCGCGTTCGCCATATTGTCGACCGCGATGGTGATGAAGCCTTCCGCCACCTCTTCGGCGGTGCGCCCGTCGCCGATCTGCGCGGCGAGTCCTTCGAACCCTTCTCGGACTACCGCATCATCGAGGGGCTCGTTCCCGGAAGGACCGAAAATCTTCGGAAAGGAGGACGGATCGATCTTGCCGAGCATCACATTGGCGTCGGTGACGGTCAGCGGCCCGCCGCGCCGGTAGCAGCGTGGCCCCGGATCGGCGCCGGCCGAATCGGGACCCACACGGAAGCGTGAACCGTCGAAGTGAAGGATCGAGCCGCCCCCCGCGGCGACGGTGTGAATCCGCATCATGGGCGCGCGCATGCGCACGCCTGCCACTTCCGTCTCGAAGGCGCGCTCGAGCTCGCCGTCGAAATGGGCGACGTCGGTCGAGGTGCCGCCCATGTCGAACCCGATCACCCGAGTGAAGCCCGCCTGTCTCGCCGTCTCGACGAAGCCGATCACGCCTCCCGCCGGCCCCGAGAGGATGGCGTCCTTGCCTTGGAAGAGATCGGCGGCCGTGAGCCCCCCCGACGACATCATGAACATGAGGCGGCCGGGCTCGAGACCATCGCCGAGGTCGCTCGCGACCTGATCGACATAACGCCTGAGGATGGGCGAGAGATAGGCATCGACGACGGTGGTGTCGCCACGGCTCACGAGCTTCATGAGCGGAGAGGTTTCATGGCTCGTCGAAACTTGCGTGAAGCCCACCTCTCGGGCGATGCCGGCCGCCTCTTTCTCGTGCGCGGCGAAGCGGTAGCCGTGCATGAACACGATCGCGACGGAACGCAGACCCGCCCCATAGGCCTCGGCGAGGGCCCCGCGAGCCGCTTCGCGGTCGAACGCGATCAGCACCTCGCCTTTGGCGGTCACCCGCTCGTCGATCTCGACGACGCGCTCGTAGAGGAGGGCCGGCTTCATGATATGC
>JBJMRA010000005.1:0-10651 GCA_045802365.1 Hyphomicrobiales bacterium
CGCGAATTCCATCTCGATGAGCCGCTGTGGTGGCAGTATCTCAACTACCTGGGCAACCTCCTGCACGGAAATTTCGGCCCGAGTTACAATCTTCCGGATTTCACCGTCGCCGAGTTGTTTCACTTCGGCCTGCCTATCTCGATCCAGCTCGGCAGCTCGGCGCTGCTTCTGGCGCTCATTCTCGGCAGCGTCATGGGGATCACCGCTGCGCTCAACCAAAATCGCAGCGGCGATTATGCGGTGATTGCGCTAGCGACCGCCGGCAGCACGATCCCCACTTTCGTCATAGCTCCATTGATTCAATTGGTCTTCGCGCTCAGCTGGAAGCTCATTCCGGTGGCGGGCTGGGGCGGGGGAGCGCTGATCAACAAAATCGGCCCGATCATCACCCTCGCTTTGCCGCAGATCGCGATCGTCGCGAGGCTCATGCGCGGATCGATGATCGAGGCGCTGAGATCGCACCACATCCGGACTGCACGGGCACTCGGCCTGTCGTCGTTCAGCGTCGTTGTGAAACACGCATTACGGGGCGCACTGCTTCCGATCATATCCTATGCCGGCCCGGCCGCGGCTGCCCTGCTCACCGGCTCGATCATCGTCGAGACCATTTTCCAGATTCCAGGGGTCGGCCGATATTTTGTCGAGTCGGCCCTCAACCGCGACTACACGCTCGTCATGGGGACCGTTGTGGTCATCGCGATCTTCACCATCCTGTTCAACCTGATTGTCGACATCCTTTACGCGGTGGTGGACCCGAGAGTGCGCTATGACTGACCTCGCGATTGCGGCGCCCGTGGCCGGCCGCTCGCTCTGGGCCGACGCATGGGGGCGGCTCAAGGCCAACAAGGCCGCGGTGGTAAGCGCCGTATATATCGTCGGCATGACTCTTCTCTGCGTGATTGGCCCTTATTTCACCACGCACAGCTTTTCGACGATCTATGAAGACTATGTCCGCGTGCCGCCGAGCCTGTCTGCTTATCCCAAGCCCGACATGCTCGACCAGGCCGTGAAAGATGCGGTGAGCCGCGCCCGGGTCAATCTCGTCGAGTGGAAGCAGGAGGGCGAGCGCGTATCGGTGACGGTCAATTCGGCAAGGCCGATCGACGAGCGCGTCACGCGTTATCTCGATCGCTCGAGCGTGTTCGAGGACGCGCGGGTGGAACGGAAGGCGGCCGACAACATGACGATGACGATGAGCGCCGCCATCGAGAAGGACTATTTCCTGTTCGGAACCGACAACAGCGGCCGCGATCTCTTGACTCGCACCCTGATTGCCGGGCGCGTATCGATCGCCATCGGCCTGCTCGCCGGTCTCGTCGCCGTGTTCATTGGGGTGCTCTATGGCGCCTCATCCGGCTTCCTCGGCGGCAAGACAGACGAAGTCATGATGCGCATCGTCGATGTCCTCTACTCGCTGCCATTCATCTTTTTCGTGATCATGCTGGTCGTCTTCTTCGGCCGCAATTTCGTGCTGATGTTCCTCGCCGTCGGAGCGGTGCTGTGGCTCGACATGGCGCGCATCGTCCGCGGCCAGGCGTTGTCGATCAAACGCCAGGAATACGTGCAGGCGGCCGAGGCGCTCGGCGTCTCGCGCGCCGGCATCCTAAGGCGCCACATCGTGCCGAACCTGCTCGGACCGGTCGTCATCTACATGACGCTGCTCGTCCCCCAGGTCATCATTCTCGAGAGTTTCCTGTCGTTTCTCGGGCTCGGCGTGCAGGAGCCGATGACGAGCTGGGGCGTGCTCATCTCACAGGGGCGCAACAACATGGAGGGAGCGCCCTGGCTGCTGATTTTCCCGTCCATCTTCCTGACGACGACGTTGTTCGCGCTGAACTTCATCGGTGACGGACTCCGCGACGCCCTCGATCCCAAGGACCGCTGAGGGATGAGCGAGGCGCCGATCTTCTCGATCAGGGGCCTCAAGGTCCAGTTTCGAACCCTCGATGGGATCGTGGAGGCGGTGAAAGGCGTCGACCTCCACGTCGACGCCGGCGAAACCGTCGCGATCGTGGGCGAATCGGGCTCGGGCAAGAGCCAGCTGATGATGGCCTCCATGGGCCTGCTCGCCTCTAACGGATTGGCGGAAGGCGTCGTCGACTATCGCGGCCGCAACATCCTCGGCGTGTCGAAATGGGTGCTCAATACGATCCGTGGGCGGAAGATCACGATGATCTTCCAGGAACCGATGACCTCGCTCGACCCGCTCTATACGATCGGCAGCCAGCTCATCGAGCCGATCCTTCACCACCAGAGGATCTCGAAGAGCGCCGCCCACGACCGCGCCGTGGACCTTCTGAAACTCGTGAGGATCCCGCATCCCGAACGGCGGATGCGCTCCTATCCGCACGAGCTCTCGGGCGGACAGCGGCAGCGCGTCATGATCGCGATGGCAATCGCCAACGATCCCGATCTCCTGATCGCCGACGAGCCGACGACCGCGCTCGACGTCACAATCCAGGCAGAGATCCTGGCGCTCATGGCCGACCTGAAGCGCCGGCTCGGCATGGGGCTCGTCTTCATCACGCACGACCTCAACATCGTCAAGCGCATCGCCGACCGCGTCTACGTCATGCGCTACGGAGAGGTGGTCGAGGAGGGCGAGACGAGGCAGATTTTCGAGAGCCCGCAGCACCCCTATACGAAGGCGCTGCTCGCCGCCGAACCGACTGGCCGCAAGGAGCCTCCGCCGAAAGGCGCCAAGACGATTCTGTCAGGCACCCGGGTGACGGTGACGTTCAGGCTCGGCGGCGGACTCCTGGGGGGCGAGCCGATTCTGCTTCGCGCGGTCGACGGCGTCTCGGTCACGCTCAAGCGCGGGCAGACGATCGGCATCGTCGGCGAGTCGGGCTCGGGCAAGTCGACCTTGGCCCGCGCTCTTCTGCGATTGCTGCCGAGCGAGGGGGCGATCACCTTCGAGGGACGCGACATCTCGAAGCTCGACCAGCAGGAAATGCGTCCGCTCAGGCGCGAGCTGCAGGTCGTTCTCCAGGATCCGTTCGGATCGCTCTCGCCGCGGCTGACCGCCGGGCAGATCGTGACCGAGGGCCTGCTCGTGCACGAGCCCTCGATGTCCTCGCGCGAGCGCGACCGCCGCGCCGTCCAGGCGCTCGAAGAGGTCCAGCTCAATCCCAAGCTTCGCAACCGCTATCCGCACGAGTTTTCCGGCGGGCAGCGCCAGCGGATCGCGATCGCCCGCGCCATCATCCTCAAGCCGCGCGTCGTCGTGCTGGACGAGCCGACGTCCGCTCTCGACCGGCAAGTGCAGAAGCAGATCGTCGATCTCCTGCGCGACCTCCAAGCCGCGCACGACCTCTCCTACCTCTTCATCAGCCATGATCTCGCCGTCGTGCGCGCGATGGCCGACTACATCATGGTGATGAAGGACGGGAAGCTCGTCGAAAGCGGCAGCCCCGATGACATCTTCGACCACCCCCACGAGGACTATACGAAGCGCCTGATGGAAGCCGCCCTCGTCGAGTAGCGAGTTGCGCTCCGGGCGTGAATCATCGAGAAGACGACAATCCAACTTGGTTCGGAGCGGCGGGCTGTGCTTCCATCAAATATCAGAAAATTTGTTTGCAACACTGATCGGCACGTCCGTGTTCGCACTATCGCTGATCGGGGGAGGCATGGTCTCGGCTCAAGAGCCGGCCAAGCCCAACATCCTGTTCATCATCATGGACGACGTCGGCATCGATCTGATGAAGGTGTTCGGCTTCGGCGGCACGATCCCAGCCTCGCTCCCCAACATCGATCGGATCGCTAAGACGTCGCTCAAATGACGCGAGCCCGCAGTTCGTGTACGTCAACATCGGCGGAGCGGTGACTTGAAACACGCAATCGCGGTTCCGGCGCTGATCGCGGTAGGACTTGGCATTGCCGGCCTCGACTCGCTCATCTCGAACGGCGAGCCGGCTGCGGCATCTCCGCCAAGGCTTTGCGAAACCTATGGGGGCATTCCTCCCGCCAGAAGTAGCGCGTCAGCGGCGCCGGCGGGCATGGTATGGATCAAGGGCGGTGCTTTCGTGATGGGCTCGCAGACGGGATATCGGGAGGAGCAGCCGAGCCGGCGTGTGAGCGTCAACGGCTTCTGGATCGACCAGCACGAAGTCACCAACGCACAATTCGCCGCCTTCGCGGCGGCGACCGGTTACCGGACGCTTGCCGAACGCGGTCTCGATCCTAAGAGCTATCCCGATATTCCCGCAGAGCTTCTTGTGCCGGGCTCGATCGTGTTCGCGCCGCCCAAGGCGGGGGAGAACGCCGATCCCAACGGCTGGTGGCGGTTCCTCCCGGGTGCGGACTGGCGTCACCCAGAGGGCCCGGCAAGCTCGATTGCTGGGCGTGAGAACCGGCCGGTGGTTCACGTCGGCTTCGAGGATGCGGAAGCCTATGCGCGCTGGGCTGGCCGCGTGCTGCCGACCGAGGCCGAGTGGGAATTCGCCGCACGCGGCGGTCTCGATGACGCCACCTACGCGTGGGGCGACGAGCCCAATCCGGACGGCAAGTGGATGGCAAATTCCTGGCAAGGGTTCTTTCCCTATCAGGACGACGGAAGCGATGGATATCGCGGCGCGGCGCCGGTCGGGTGTTTTGCGCCGAACGGCTATGGCCTCTTCGACATGACGGGCAATGTCTGGGAGTGGACCGCCGATTGGTATTTGGGCGATCATGCCTCGGTTGCTGCCGGCTCGGACGATCCGAGAGGACCGGATCGCACGCAGGCCGTAGCCGCGGCGGGCGGCGCATCGATCCACGTAATCAAGGGCGGCTCATGGCTCTGCTCGCCCGACTTCTGCGGCCGCTACCGGCCGAGCGCGCGCCAGCCGGAAGAGGCCGATTTCGGCGCCGAGCACATCGGCTTTCGGACCGTGTTGCGCGCTCCGCCGCCCTCATAATTGCCGCGCTCGGCCGCTCTGTGCCATACTCGGGCCATGTGCTTCCGCATCACCGCGACCGGCGAGCTCGTGGCGCTCTCTTCGCGCACCGAATATGACGAAGTGATGCTTCATTGCGCGCGCATCGGCTATAAGCCCTAGGCTCCGTCAGCTCCCGAAGTCTGCGCGGGCCAGACCGCCCGCGCGCCCACCATTCAGCGGAGATGACGCCATGACCCTTCACCCGAAGAACCTCGATCTCACCGAACTCGTTGCGCAGGATACCGCGCATCACTTCCATCCCTTCACCAATCACAAGACGTTTCATGCCGAGGGCGGCGCGCGCGTGATCACCCACGCCGATGGCGTGTGGATCTGGGACGCCAAGGGCAACAAGATCCTCGATGGAATGGCGGGGCTTTGGTGCGTGAATGTCGGCTACGGCCGGAAGGAGCTTGCCGAAGCCGGCTACCGGCAGATGCTCGACCTTCCCTATTACAACACCTTCTTCAAGACGACGACGGTGCCCGCAACCGAGCTTGCGGCGAAGGTGTCCTCGCTCTTGCCATCGCGGTTCAAGCACATCTTTTTCGTGAATTCGGGGTCGGAAGCGAACGACACCATCGTCCGCTTCGTGCGGCATTACTGGAAACTCAAGGGCAAGCCTTACCGGACTCATTTCATCGGCCGGCGCCGGGGGTATCACGGCTCGACCATGGCGGCTGCGAGCCTCGGCGGGATGCAGGGCATGCACGAGCAGGGCGGATTGCCGCTGCCCGGCTTCCATCATGTCCAGCAGCCCTACTGGTACGATTTCGGCCGCGATCTCTCGCCCGACGAGTTCGGCCTCGAGGCGGCCGCGGATGTCGAGCGAAAAATCCTCGAGGTCGGCCCGGAGAACGTGGCGGCCTTCATCGGCGAGCCGATCCAGGGTGCTGCGGGCGTCCTCATCCCGCCCCGGACCTACTGGCCGGCGGTGCAGGAAATCTGCCGCAAATACGGAGTCTTGCTGATCGCCGATGAGGTGATCTGCGGCTTCGGGCGCACCGGACGGTGGTGGGGGTTCGAGACCATGGGGATCGAGCCCGACATCGTCGCGATGGCGAAGGGCCTTTCCTCCGGATATCTCCCGATCGGCGCGGCGGCCTTTGCCGATCATCTCGTCAAGGACTTCTTCGAGATCGGGGGCGAGTTCTACCACGGCATGACCTATGCCGGTCATCCGGTCGCCTGTGCGGTCGCTCTCGCCAACATCGAGATCATGGAGCGCGAGAAGCTGATTGAACGCGCGCATGCGCTCGGGCCTTATTTCGCCGAGGCTCTCTCGCGTCTGGCAGATCACCCGATGGTCGGCGAGACCCGCTCGGTCGGCCTCATCGGCGCGATCGAGCTCACGCGCGACAAGACTACACGCGAACGGTTCGAGGCCGCCGGCCGGGTCGGCACACTCTGCCGCGACCATTGCTTCGAGGTGGGGCTCATCATGCGCGCCTGCTGGGACACGATGGTGCTTGCTCCGCCGCTGGTCATCACCGAGACGGAGATCGACGACATCGTCCGTCTGGCGCGTGTGGCCCTCGACAAGACCTATGCCGAAGTCAAGGCGGAGATGGCCGGGGGTTGAACGCGGGGAGGGCCGCGCCTAGGCTCCGCGGCAATCGTCGCTCGCCCCGGGAGGCGAGCCAGTGAAGGAAGGAAACAAGCATGGCAACCTACCGCCCCCGTTATCGTTCGAGCCGTCGCGCGTTCCTCATGGGAACGGGCGCGCTTGCGGCCGGACTTTCGTTCCTCCCCCGCCACTCGCTGGCGGAAGAGGAGAAGAAGCTCAACTTCTACAATTGGGACACCTACATCGGCGAGACGACGCTTGCCGACTTCGAGAAGGCGACCGGCATCGAGACCAAGATGGACCTCTATGCCGACAACGACGAGCTGTTCGCCAAGCTGAAGGCCGGGAACCCCGGTTACGATGTGATCGTGCCGACCAACGACACGCTCGAGCGGATGATCAAGGCGAACATGGTCATCGAGATCGATCACTCGAAGATCCCGAACATGGCCAATATCGACGAGCCTTTCAAGGACGCGAAGTTCGATCCCGGCCGCAAGCACTCGATCCCCTACATGTGGGGCACGCTCGGGATCGGCTATCGCAAGTCCAAGGTCGACAATGCCGCGGTCGACAGCTGGAAAATCCTGCTCGATTCCGATCAGCTCGCCGGCCGTATCTCGCTGCTCGGTGATGCCTCGAACAACATCGGGATTGCGCTCAAATATCTCGGCTACTCGTTCAACTCGACCAATCCGGACGAGCTCAAGAAAGTCGAGGAACTCCTCATCAAGCAGAAGAAGAACATCAAAGTTTTCGCCAACGACAACGGCCAGGACTTGCTCGCGGCGGGCGAAGTTGATGCCTGCATGGAGTGGAACGGCGACATCAAGCAGGTGATGAGCGAGGACGACGACCTGAACTACGTGGTGCCGACGGAAGGCTCGCTTCTATGGCAGGACACGATGGCGATTCCGACCGGCGCGCCGCATCCCGACAACGCGCACAAGTTCCTGAATTTTATCCTCGACGCCGAAGCGGGCCGCGACATCGCGCAGACCATCCAATATGCGACGGCAAATGCCGCCGCGAAGAAGCTCATGCCGAAGGAGTATCTCGAGAACCCGGCGATCTTCCCGACGGCCGAGATCATCGCCAAGTGCGAGCCCGCGCTCTATCTCGGCGAGGACGCCCAACGCATCCGCGACGAGATCTGGACCAGGGTGAAGGCTGCTTAGCCGACTTATCCGGGAGCAGCGCTCGCCGGCGCGTACCGAGGAACAGATGAGCTTTCCGAGGATTACTGTCGATCCCGGTCAAATGGGCGGGCTTCCCTGTATTCGTGGGCTGCGCATACCGGTCGCTACGGTACTTGCGATGCTTGCCGACGGAATGCACGAAACCGAAATTCTGGCTGCGTTCCCCGATCTTCAAACCGAAGACATCCAGGAATCGCTCCGCTATGCAGCTGAAGCCGTTCGGGAAAGGGAGTTGCCGCTCCTGGCCTCGTGAAGTTTATCGTAGATAATGCGCTATCACCCGTTCTCGCTGACGGATTGCGAGCGTCGGGTCACGACGCTGTTCACGTCCGAGATTTGGGACTCGCTGCTGCAGCAGATGCCGAGATTTTTGCAATCGCCCAACGTGAGCAGCGGATTCTGATCTCGGCAGATTCCGACTTTGGGGCGCTTCTCGCCACCAGAAGTGAAAGCAAGCCATCAGTGATTCTGTTTAGGAAACGAAGTGGCCGTCGTCCTGAACTGCAGGTTTCGCTTCTTCTGAAGAATCTTCCGAATATAAGCCAGGCACTTGAGGACGGCAGCGTTGTGGTGTTCGATGAGAGCCGCTTGCGCATTCGACAGCTCCCTATTGGGGCACCGCGCCCTCGCGGCTGAGAGTTGCCGGCTTTCCGGTATGTACGCTAGCATCGGCAGGGGAAGAGGGGAGCTCGCCGGGTCGTGGAGAGTTGGAAGGACAATGCCAGGGTTTTCCTGACCCTTGCTTTGCCCGGCACGCTGTGGCTCGTCCTTTTCTTTCTCGTGCCTCTCGGCCTCATGTGGGTCATGTCCTTCGGCGAGAAGACGTCGATCACCGGCGTCGACATCACCTGGACTTTCGCCAACTACATCCGCTCCTTCGATCCCCTCTACATCGGCATTCTCTGGAAGTCGGTCTGGTTCAGCATTCTCACGACGGCGATCTGTCTCCTCGTCGCCTATCCGATCGCCTTCGGCATCTGCTTCGCGCCGCCGCGCTTGAAACCACTCTTGTTGCTGCTGGTGGTACTGCCCTTCTGGATCAACCTCCTGATCCGCACCTATGCGCTGATCGCGGTGTTCCGGACCCAAGGCTATGTCAATCTGACGATCGGCTGGGTCCTTGGCCTCTTCAGCATCCCGTTCACGCCGTGGGAGATGCTCTACAACAATGCCGCCGTCGTCTTCGGCCTCGTCTATGTAAGCCTGCCCTTCATGGTGCTGCCGCTCTACGCAACGATCGAACGCTTGGACAAGGCCTACCTCGAAGCGAGCCTCGATCTCGGCGCCTCGCAGGCGCAGACCTTCCTGCGGGTTACGGTGCCGCTGACCATGCCGGGCATCATCTCCGGCATCATCCTCGTGTTCATCCCGAGCCTCGGGTCGTTCCTCACGCCCGATCTCCTGGGCGGCGCCAATGCCATCATGATCGGCAACGTCATCGAGCGGCAGTTCAAAGCCGCCAATGACTGGCCGTTCGGCTCGGCAATCTCCTTCTTGCTGATGTACGTGACCTTTGCTGCGCTTGCTGTTCGCGCCCTCTTCGCGGGCCGATCCAAGGGCATCGACGTGTGATGGCCGAGCGGTTGCAACCGGGCTCGGGGCCGCTCGACTATGGCAGCCGTACATGGCTCAGGAGCCTATTCGCAATCGCCATCCTGGTGCTCTATCTGCCGATCCTGACCCTCATGGCGTTCTCTTTCAACACCGACCGGCGGGGAGTGGTGTGGCGCGGCTTCACGCTCAACAACTACCTGAAGGCCTGGAACAACCGGGAGCTTCAGGAGGCGCTGATCAATTCGCTCTCGATCGCGGTGCTGGCGACGGTGATCTCGACCGTGATCGGCGCGATGCTCGCCATCCTTCTGTGGCGGTTCCGCTTCCCCGGCAAGGCCGGCTACGAAGGCCTGATGGCTCTCCCGATCGTCATCCCCGAGATCTGCATGGGGGTTGCGCTCGCTCTCTTTTTCGCCAACACGGGCATGATGGAGGGTGTGGTGCCGCTGCCCTGGCCGATCAACCTCGCCAACATCATCATAGCGCATGTGGCCTTCTGCTTCCCGTTCGTCGCGATCGTGGTGCGCTCGCGTCTCGTCGGCTTCAACCGCGAGTTCGAAGAGGCCTCGAAGGACCTGGGCGCCAACGAATGGCAGACCTTCTGGAACGTGCTCGTGCCCTTCATGATGCCCGGCCTCGTGGCGGGCGCGCTTCTCGCCTTCACGCTCTCGCTCGACGACTTCGTCATCACCTTCTTCACCTCGGGGCCCGATACGGTGACCTTCCCGGTCAAGGTTTATTCCCTTGTCCGCCGCGGTGTCTCGCCCGAGATCAACGCCGCTTCGACCGTGCTCATCATCATCACGATCCTCGCCACCACCATAGCCATGAAGCTGCAGGCGCCCGCCAAAGCGGCGGAGGGAGGGACATGACCGGACCCATCGTCTCGATCAGGAACGTCACCAAAAGGTTCGGCTCGTTCGTAACCGCGGTCGACGACGTGTCCTTCGACATCGCCCAGAATGAATTTTTTGCGCTGCTCGGCCCGTCCGGCTGCGGCAAGACCACTCTTCTTCGGATGATCTCCGGTCTCGAGACGCCGACCTCGGGCCAAATCATCATCGGCGGGGAGGACATGGCGCTGACGCCGCCCAACAAGCGGCCGACCAATATGGTGTTCCAGTCCTACGCGGTGTTTCCGCACATGACCGTCGCCGAGAACGTGGCCTACGGCCTCAAGGTCACGGGGGTGCCACGCGACGAGACCCGCCGCCGCGTGGCGGAGGCGCTCGACATGGTGAAGCTCACGCCGCTCGCCGACCGCAGGCCCGACCAGATGTCGGGCGGACAGCGCCAGCGCGTTGCACTTGCGCGCGCGCTCGTGAAGCGGCCGAAAGTTCTGCTCCTCGATGAGCCGCTCTCGGCTCTCGACGCCAAACTCAGGGAAGAGATGCGTCTCGAGCTCACGC
>JBJMRA010000035.1:0-7785 GCA_045802365.1 Hyphomicrobiales bacterium
AAGGACGGCATCTCGAAATGGATCCACGGCTGGAAGCGCAACGGCTGGAAAACAGCCGAGAAAAAACCGGTGAAGAATGCCGAGCTCTGGCGGCGGCTCGATGAGGCGATCAAGAAGCACCGTGTCTCATGGCATTGGGTGCGCGGCCATTCGGGCCACGATCTCAACGAGCGCGCCGACGAGCTCGCACGCCAAGGAATGGCCCCGTTCAAGAAAAAGCCTCGGGCGGTCTTCAGAGAGGATCCGAGGCAGTGATTAATTCAGCTGCTGAAGCACCCTATCAGCGCCAGACACGTTGACGCCGGGCTTGTCTTCGACGTTGAGCGCCTTCACGACCCCGTCCTCGACGATCATCGAGTAGCGGCGCGACCGCTTGCCCATACCGGCCTGCGTCAAGTCGAACTCCAAGCCGAGCTTGCGCGCGAAGTCGCCATTCCCGTCCGCCATCATCTTCACCTTGCCCTCGCACCCCGAGTGCCGGCCCCAGGCGTTCATGACATGGACGTCGTTGACCGCGACGCACACGATGTCGTCGATGCCCTTGGCCTTGATCTCGCCGGACTTGTCGACGAAGCCCGGCAGGTGGTTCATGCTGCAGGTCGGGGTGAAGGCGCCTGGAACCGCGAAAAGGACGACTTTCCGGCCGCCGAAAATAGCATCTGTCGAGACCTTTTCCGTCCCGTCGGGCGTCATCGTCAAAAGCTCCGCCTGCGGGATCCTGTTCCCTACCGCGATCGTCATGTTGGCCTCCTCCGTGTTTTGACGGACTTACGTGACGAGGACATCCTGTTCAAGCGCGACGTTCTCGCCGACCATGGTAAGCTTGAGCCGCATGCCGCGAAGGCGTGCCGGATCGTTGACGCCGGTGGCGCTCAGCACGCAGGTCCTCTCGCCGGTGAAGCGCGGCGCCTTGAAATAGACGCTCCCCGGCGCTTCGACGAAGATGTCGAGCCCCCGATGAGCCGGCGATCCGAAAGTGAGCATGAGCGCAGCGGTTTCGGCATCGGCTCTCGCAGCTACAACGAAGAGTGCGGACGACGGCTGTGCGGGCAATGGAACCCGCCGTTCAAAGGAGGAGATGAGCGCGTCCGCTATCGCGTCTCGATGCCAATCGGCGAGATCGGCCTGCTCGGTCGCCGGAATGCAGACATCGCTGCACACTCCGAAGAAGGCCTGAAGCCGCAAGCGCACCGGATTGTCCGCTCTCTCGGGCAGAATGTGGACAGGGAAGATCACACGTTCTTTGTACCCCACCGTGTCTCCGTCCCTTTCAGAGAACCGATGCGGGGCCGGCCACAGCACGCCGATCGAACCGATGTTCTCCGACTCCGCCCACTCGAATTGCGGCGGCACGCCCGCGTCGCCGGGCATGCGCCAGTAGGTCTTCCAGCCGGGGGCGAGCCCGATGTCTATTCCGGCACGCAGCTTAGGGCCCTCCGCTGCGCCGGCGATGAGCCGGAAGCGGTAGCGATTGTCGAGAGCAGCCGCAGCGCGCGTGAGCAAGGATGCGCCAAGTGCGGTTGAGACGAAGGTACGTCTCGTCATCGGGGAGGATTTCATGGAGGGGTGCATAGCGCCCGGAACGCAGGCGTCCCAATCACGTTCGTGTTTGGCGCAAGCCTGTACGGCCGCGTGAAATCGGGCTACGCTCGGGGCTTCGAAGGACCACAATGAAGCAGAAGAAATCACCCTTCCTCGACGGGCAAATGCTCATTGCGATGCCCACTATGGGCGACCAGCGTTTCGAGCGCTCGGTCATTTTCATGTGCGCGCATTCCGAGAACGGCGCCATGGGCATCATCGTCAACAAGCGAGCGCCGATGTTTTCGTTCGGCGAACTCCTCGAGCGGCTCGATATCAGCCCTCAGGCCCATCGCGCCAAGTTGCCTGAAGAAGTCGAGTCGCTTCCCGTCCAGTTCGGCGGCCCGGTCGAGCCTGGCCGAGGTTTCGTGCTGCATACCGCAGACTATTATTCCTCCGAAACCACGCTCCCGATCGATGAGAGCGTCGCCCTCACCGCGACCCTCGATATCCTGCGCGCGATTGCGGAGGGCAGCGGGCCGAGGCGTGTCCTCCTGGCGCTCGGCTACGCCGGCTGGGGACCAGGTCAACTCGACGATGAGATCCAGCGCAATGGCTGGCTTCATTGTCCCGCCGATGAGGAACTCTTGTTCGGCGCCGATCTCGACGGCAAGTATGCGGCGGCTTTGAAGAAGATCGGGGTCGATCCGTCGATGCTGTCGGGAGCCGCCGGCCACGCCTAAGGCGTGACGAGCTGAACTCAGCGACACCTCGTAAAGCAGACTAGGACTGAATTCATCTGCCGATAGAGACTAGTTCGGACCGGGAGCGGCCTTTCCCGGTCGGCCTTTGCGGCGCAGCTTGCGGCGCAGCTGACCTGCTCCTGGTTTTGCAGAGGTGTCTTCGGGAAAAGATGATCGTTCATGCTCCTCGCCCCCGTTTCGATCGCCGGGTTCGGCGACTTCTGCCGTTGCCTCGGTTTCGTCTTGCGGCGAGACTTCGGTTTCGGCGGTAACGATCACGGGACCGACTGAGGTCGCATCGTCCTTGGGTTCGCCCGTTCCGTTCGTCCGCTCTGCCGGGGCTGCAATCTCCTCCATAGGCCCCAACTGCTCGACGGCAGGCCCGTCCGATTCTTCCATCGCCGGCTGGGCATTTTGCGCCGTCCTGCGTGGCGCCTTCGGTGCCGTTCCGAGAGGAGGCCGCTTCGGCGCCGACCCGCCCGGAACGGCGGGCTCATCCTTTGAACCAGTCCCATCAGCAGGCGCCTCGAGCGGGGCGGGGGCAGATTCCGTCTCTGAAGCAGGCACGGGCGGCTTGGCCGCCCAGGCCGGCCGTTCGGCCGGGCGCTGAACCGCCGCCAACCGCTTGGGAGGCGTTATCATATGCCCGCGAGGGACGGCCGGATCAGCCGCCGTGACGGGCTCCCGCACCGACAGGTCCCGGCGATCGGCGGGGCGGGGTTTCTCGTAGAGTGAGGGCTCCGGCTCTTGCGGGGATTGCTCCTCAGGTTCCGATATCGCGCTTGCCTCAGCCGCGCGGGCGACGCGCTCCCAAAGCGCGGCGATGACGCTCTTGCCCCGCCCTGCCGGCGGAACGAGCCCGGTCAGTGCATCGATGAGCTGCTTGGCGGCGATCGGGGCGCCGATGAAGTTGCCTTGCCCCATGTCGCAGTCGAGCTCGCCCAGGCGGTCGACATGGTCCTGCGACTGGATTCCTTCCGCAACCACCGCGAGGCCGAGTTCGTGAGCGAGGAGCACCACGGTTTCGAGGATGATGCTCGCCCTGTCGTCGTCGGGCTCGGGCTCGAGGAAGCTGCGATCCACTTTGAGCGTATCGAACGGCAGGCGCCGAAGGTTGGAGAGCGAGGAATAGCCGGTGCCGAAATCGTCGCACGCAAGACCGACGCCCATCTGCTTGAGGCGATCGAGGACCTGAACGGAGCGTTCCGGATTTTGCATCACCATCGACTCGGTGATCTCGATCTTGAGCGTCTCCGGTTGTACGCCCTCGCGGGTCATGACCGCCTTGATCTCGTCGATGAGCTCGGTTCCGAGGAGCTGGCTCGACGAGATATTCACGGCGACGAACAGCGGCTCCCTGGCCCGAAACGCGCGCTGCCAAAAGCCGAGGTTCCTGACCGATTCGTTCAGCACGAAACGACCGAGATCCCGGATGATGCCAGTGGTCTCCGCCACCCGCAGGAAAGTCTCAGGACCGAGAAGGCCCAACGAGCGGTGCCGCCATCGGATGAGCGCCTCAAACCCAGCGAGATCCATGTCGGCCAGTCTGGCGACCGGCTGATACACGACCTCGATCTCGTTGCGCTCGAGAGCACGTCTAAGCTCCGATTCGAGCGCAACGAGCTCGCTTCGGTCGTCCCGCATCGAGGTCCGGAAGAATTCGACGGTGTCCTTGCCCCGCCGTTTGGCCTCGTAGAGCGCGATCGCCGCATCGTTGATCAAATCTTCGGCCTTCTGACCCTTCTCGCGATAGGCGGCGACGCCGACGCTTCCGGTCAGGAACACTTCCTGGGTGCGTACGGTGATCGGCCGCGACACCGCCTTGCGAACCTGGTCGGTGAAAGCCACGATGTCGCGTCCGCCCCGCGCATTCGAAAACAGGATCGCGAACTGATCGCCGGGCATGCGCGCGACCGTGTCCTCGGGAGCCGCGATCGCCACGAGTCTTCGGCCCGTGATGTTGAGAAGGCCGTCGCCCGTCTCGTAGCCGAGGCCGTCATTGAAATTGGTGAACCGGTCGAGATCGACAGTGAGAACATGGAGCTCGCTCGCTTTGCCGTTCTCGATCGCCGAAATCGCCCGATCCAGACGGTCGATGAGAAGGGCTCGGTTCGGAAGGCCTGTCACCCGGTCGTAGACCGCATCGGTGAGCAGCTGATCCTGTGCGCGGCGCGTGACGGTTACGTCGGCGAGAGTGCCGATGCAGCGGAACGGGCGGCGGCCGGAACCCTGCATGGCGCGCGCGCGGAGCAGGAACCAGCGATAGGCGCCATCGCCCCGGCGAAGGCGAAACTCGAGAGAGAACGGACCATGGCCGCGCCGCTCGGCCGATTGCACGGCCGCCATATACGCCTTGCGATCACCCGGATGGATGAGATCGAGCCAGGCTTCGGGGCTGCCGTCCGCGAGCGTGCCCGGCTGAAGCAGGAGAGCCCGTTCGAGGTCCTCGCCCACGTGCAGCGTTTGGTCATCGACTCGCCAGTCCCATACGTACTGCTGGGAGCCCGCGAGAGCCAAAGCGCGACGCCCCAACTCCTCCGAGCTGCGTGACAAGCCGGGGCTCTGCGCGAAGGCGATGCGAATGAGCGTGAAGGCCAAAACGACAAGGACGAGCACGAGCCCCGCGAGCACGATCGGCGACCACGCGTCCTGATCGCCCGGTCGAAGGACCGCCAGGCCGGCTGTCAACGTCCACAAAAGGAGAAGCGACCAGGGCAGGAGAGATGCGCG
The DNA here is from genome assembly GCA_045802365.1 of Hyphomicrobiales bacterium. Lineage (GTDB taxonomy): Bacteria > Pseudomonadota > Alphaproteobacteria > Rhizobiales > Aestuariivirgaceae > JBJMRA01. Next base: position 4,995 of record JBJMRA010000035.1, read on the forward strand.
CGCCCGCGAGGAGTCCTGGCGCGACTGCGTGACGAGGAGGACGAGACCCCCCGCTACCGCGGCCCCGAATGCGATGCGTGCCAAGCCCGCGGCGTGGCTCGGAGCGAATAATCCGTAGACGGCGAGAGCCAGAGAGAGCCCCGAGAGGACGAGGACGACGGCGTTGAGGGTGGGCCATCGCCGCCTGAGGTCGGCAAAGCCAAGGAGCGTCAGGAGGAGGCCCGAGAGCATGAGGCTTTCGAGAACGGCGCGCACCTGCGCGCCTGAGCGGAGCCCCGTGGGCAGCAGCGCGCCGAGGTTGGACAGAGAACCGGACTCGAATGCGATGAAGCCGGTCGAGGCGAGCGCGAAGAGGGCGGCGGCCGGAAAAAGCGGAAGGGGGCGTACCACGTAGAGCGACAGGATGGTGATCGCCATCAGCATCGCGATCCCGAGCAGAACGCCGCGAAAGAACGACGCGGAAGCCTCCCGTGCATCGAAAGCCGTTCTCTTCCAGAGCGTCATCTCCTCGAGGCCGAGCGGCGTGAGCTCGAAGGCGAAGGTCGTCATCGATGCCGGAGGAAGCCGCAGTTCGAGAGCATCCGAGTCGAGGGCGGGGACCGGCTTGGTGACGGCGGGGCCCGCGACCGTGACGTTCTGGACGTGCGATCCGAGAGGCTTGGGCCAGATCACTCCAGATCCGGTGAAGCCCTGCAGCGGCAGAACGATCACCAGACTCTGCTCGGCATCGGACGGATTCGTGAGCGTGAGAAGCGCCCAACGATGGCTACGCTCGGCGCCGATCGCATTGAGCTGCATGAGCACGCGGCCTTCGGCGGAATCCGAAGGCAGTTCGACGGAGACCGCGCGCTTATCGGTGTCGACCGCCTGCAGATAGGGCAGAACATCGATGCTCGGACCCTCGAAAACAGCATTCACATGCCAGTCCGCCGCGGCAGCCGGCAGCTGGATCAACAACATTGCGATAAGTGCGATGATTGCGCGCAGATGCGCCATGCTTTGCTTGGAAACCTCCACATCATTCTCCGAAGGACGGCCTCGCCGCTCGGCACGGTCCTTATAGCAAGATCAAGCGCCGATTCGGCGGGAAGTTTGGCGTGGACTAGACTAGAACTTCGGCCGATCTGAGGAAGCTCGGAAGTGAGCAGCAGGAGAACCCACTTGGAGTATTCGAACGATGGCGCCCACAAGGAGCGGGAGGCCCCGATCACAGATGATTATGGTGGGATTTATCCCGTTTACGAAGCCTTCTACATCCCCTCGATTCAAACCGCCCATTCGGCGGCTGGGATCGTAGGTGATCACGTAGAAGGAGGCTTGAATATGGAAGTAAGCGAGCCGACAGACCCGTTCCGGGCTGGGGAGACGCCACAAAGCCGAAGCGCACTTCCACGTTCTGCATCAGGCGACTAGCGACTTTATCCCTTCGTAGCAGTCCGCGACGACTTCTTCGTGCCGCGGCTGCGCGATTTGCGGGAATTTCCGCTCGGCAAGCGCGGCGAGGTCGGCATCCTCGTGGACCGTGCCGAGTTCCGGTAGGAGAGTGATCGCCGAGATGTCGTCCTCGAGACAGCCTTTTCATTGTTGCAGCGCTCGCATGCCGGCACGATCAGATAGCAACCGGAGGCCGAACGAAGACTTCGGAACGAAACGGCGGCTGATGACATGCTCGGCGGTCGGCGGATTGCTTCACTATCGCATCGCAATAGGCACCGGTGACATTGGCGAGGCGTTCGCCCTGTTGTTCGGCAGGTTCTTGAGCGCCAGAGAGCGAACGAGATCAGTCACGCAATCGCTCGTAGGCCGTTCTTGCGGACCACCGTCAGCAGGCGGAGGGCGGGACCACCGGGCCGCTTCGTGCCGCGCTCCCAATCGGAAACAAGGTTCTTCGACACATTGAGATAGCGCGCGAACACGGGCTGCGAGACGCGCTCGCGCTCGCGAATGGCCCTGATCTCCTCAGGCGGCAGCGGCTCGACAGGCGCGAGGCTCGAGGCGTCGAACTCCCGCATTGTCTGCTTGTCCACAAGGCCCGCCTGGTAGAAGCCTTCAACCATCTCATGGACGGAAGCCGCGATCTCACTCCTGTAAGCTCTACTCTCCTTCGCTCTTGCCATTGCAATCCACCTCCACCAGGGTTCCTTGAGCGACCAGCTCGTCCACGTCGATATCGCTAAAGCTCAGCATCAGCTTCGCCGCCTTCTTCAGATCCGCTTCATCATCCTCGTCGATGTTATCCCGAGCACTCTTGGCGAAGCCGAAGGCGAACACTGCGCGCGTTGCCGCGCGGAAAAAGATCAGCGTCCGAAATCCGCCGGACCTGCCCGCACCCGGTCGAGCGACGCGCTGCTTGATCAGACCGCCGCCAAGATCGGCGTCGATTAGTCCACGCCCCACCCGTTCGACGGCCTCGCACAGCATTGCGTCCGTGATGTTCTCCTTTCGGGCGAACCGATCAAACCAAGGGTTCTTGAAGATTCGCACGCGTTGCCGTCCATCCTCGTTATATGTCACACAAAGTGTGATGGTTCAAGGTGTCGGCCCGTATGTCTAGGGCGAAGTCGGCGGCTCGGGCCAGGAGCATAGAGGCCGAACCGCACCGTTCGAGCAACCCTCCGCACATCGGCGGTTAGGTAACACGGGTGGGCCTCCGGGTTGTTTGGCCTAGGACTGATCCTCGTCGCGATCGCCGGCGAGCAGCGCGAAGAGGAGATGATCCTCCCACCGTCCGTTGATCTTCAGGTACCGCCGCGCGAGCCCCTCTTGTCGGAACCCGCATCGCTTGAGCAGC
>JBJMRA010000036.1:0-11327 GCA_045802365.1 Hyphomicrobiales bacterium
ACACACTTTAACAACACGAATCTCTTCATATAAGAGAAGAGAGAGCTTGGTGCCGTTCGCCGAGGGCTCGCGCACGACGGTCGAGTTCAGTTTCCCCGCCAGCGTGTCCACGATGAGCAGGCCGAACGAGCCTTCCGATCCTGCGGATGGGGTCATCCCCACTCCAGTATCGGCAATCGTCAGGCGCAGCTTGCCTTCCCGCGCCCGGGCGAGCGACACCTCGATCGCACCCTCGCTGGCCGGGAACGCATGCTTCAAGGCGTTGATGACGAGTTCGTTGGTGATCAAGCCCAGAGCGATCGCGATCTCGTTCGAGACGGTGACCGGCTCTCCGTGAAAACTCACGGACAGTCTCGCGCGGCCGGACGCTTTTTTCGAGGTCCCTGCAGAGACCTGCGAGATAGCTGGAAAGCTCGACCTGATCCGTCGCGCTGCTGCGGTGCAGCTGGTCATGCAGGTTGGCGACCGTCTTGAGCCGCTGCGCCGCGTCGGCTAGCGCGCTCGATGCGCGGGGTTCTGACGCGACCTGCCTTTGCAAAAGCAGCATGGCCGAGACGATCTGAAGGCTGTTCTTGACTCGGTGGTGGGCCTCGGTGACGAGCACGTCCTTGGCGCGAAGGGTCGCCCTCAGCTCCTCGTCCAGGAGCTCGCGTTCGGTGACATCGAGGACTGTGCCCAAGAGCCGAGCGGGCTTCCTGTCGGGTCCGGAATAGACCATGCGCGCCCTCGCCGATATCCAGCGCACCTCGCCATCGGGTCGAACGATCCGATGCTTGAGGTTGAGCTAGCCGTCAGACCGCGGCTCGAGAAGGCTCGCCACCATCGGGACCACAGCGTCCCGATCCTCCGGATGGAGCGCATGCGACCATGTTTCATATGAGGTCGCTTCATGCTCCGGCAGGCCGAAAATCCGCTTGAGGCGCGGCGACCAGTAGACCGCATTAGAGCCCACGTCCCATTCCCAAATGCCGAGATCGGTCGCTTCGATCGCGATCGAAAAGCGCTCCCGCTCATGGCTGAGCTCATCTGCCTGCTTCGCCAAGCGCACGGCCGCAGCCTCGCTCTCCCGGCGGGCCTCCATTGCCACAGTGACGTCTACGGCGACGGTGAGAACTCCCCGTTCCCGGACATCGCGGTCCTCGAGCGGGACCAGCGTGATGTCCCAAAACGTTTCCTGGTCTCCCCGCTTGACCGGCACGCCGAACGAGGTCTGAGGAACCTGATCCCGCAGCACCTCGTCGCGCCGGCGCACATGCTCTTCGGGCAGCAGATTCCCGAAGACGTCGCGAAAGCAACGGCCTTGGAGAACGCCCACCGTATGCTCGTGGATGTCCCGATAAAGGCGGTTGGCGTAGGTGAAGACGTGCTCGGGGCCCGTCGTCACCGCGAGAGCAACGGGCATCTGGTCGAGCACCCGGAGAAAGCTCGAGAAAGGCAGACCAAGACGAGCATCCACGTAAGAGCCTCGAATCCCCACCCGCGAGAGCGATCATACAGTGGCGCAGCGCCCTGATCTACATTCCTAGAAACGGGACTCCCGCTAGGACAGGTTTATCGACCTCAGGCTTCGGCAAGCGCGCCGTTGCCGTTCACATAAATTGGACGGCGCTGCGCCTTTCGATTTACCGAACGCGGGACGGGTACACTTGGGACGCGGGAGTCGATGCTGGTGCGAGGCGTGTCGCGCCCCACCCCATGATAAGAGAAGCCCGCCTCGACGCAGCGCTCCGGATCGAGGAGGTTCCGCATATCGACGAGCAGAGCGCGTTTCATGCATTTGCTGAGCCGTTGCAAATCGAGCGCCCTGAACTCCTTCCACTCCGTCATCAGCACGACGGCGTCAGCGCCCTTTGCGGCGGCATAGGCATTTCTGCAAAACACGATATCGGCAAGCATTGTCTTGGCCCTCGGCATCGCCACCGGATCATACGCCCGAACGACGGCGCCTTTGTCCTGGAGGGAAGCGATGAGCGAGAGCGAGGGCGACTGCCGCAAATCGTCGGTATCAGATTTGAACGTCAAGCCCAGAACGGCGATGGTCTTGCCCCGGGCGCGCTCGCCGAGCGCCTGTTCGACCCGGCGGGCGATTGTCGATTTGCGCATATCGTTGACGGCGACTACCGCCTCTACGATGCGCATCGGAGAGGCCTCGTCCTGGCCCATCTTGACGAGGGCGAGCGTGTCTTTTGGAAAGCACGACCCGCCGAAACCCGGTCCGGCTTTGAGGAAATCGGGACCGATCCGGCTGTCGGCGCCGATGCCGCGCGCGATGTCCTCGACGTTGGCTCCGACCCGCTCACACAAGTCCGCCATCTCGTTGATGAACGCGATCTTGGTGGCGAGGAACGCATTGCCCGCGTACTTGATGAGCTCCGCAGAGCGCCTGCTCGTCCTCACGATCTTTTCGGGTCTGAGCCCGAGCGGCGCATAGACTTGGACGAGCTTCGCCGCTGCCTCATCGTCCTCGGCGCCGATGACCACCCTGTCGGGGCGCTTGAAATCCTGCACGGCGGAACCGGCACGGAGGAATTCCGGATTGGAGACGACCGCGGCGCGGAGGCGCGGCTGCAGTTCTCGGACGAGCGCCTCCATGTCATCGCTCGTCCCGACCGGAACGGTGGACTTGATGACGACGAGAGCGCCGGGGCCGAGACTTGCCGCGATCTCTCGAACGGCCGCCTGCACCGACGACAGATCAGCCTTACCGTCGCCGTTCCTGGGCGGGGTGCCGACGGCAATGAAAACCGCTTCCGCGCGATGAACGGCTTCCTGCCGATTGACGACGAACGATAGCCGTCGGTTTGCCAGCGTCTTCCTGACGATCGAGGCGAGCTGCGGCTCGTAAATCGGGAGCACGCCCTTCTTGAGAGAGTCGATCTTGACCGCGTCCACATCGGATGCGACCACCTCATGGTCCATTTCGGCGAAGCAGGCGGCGGAAACGAGTCCTACGTAGCCGGCGCCGATCATTGCAATTCGCATTGGGCCTCTCGCAAGCTTCGGGGCAACCACACGGCGCGGGAGGGCCGGTGATCGACAGATGTGAAGCAGGAGTTGGAGCTCCAACCTCATCTGGTGGACAGTACCCCAACGTACAAACCTTCGGATTGTTCCGGGAACAAACGGACCGCTCGGAGCTTTGTACGTTGCAAGTTGGGTTTCGCCCGATCGAGGGCTTCGCTCGGAAGCCCGCGCACGCCATTAACCTCTTGAGGAATGAGGGCTCATGGAAGCTTCCGCCGCACGATCCCGAAACATTCGCGTGGCGATCATCGGGGTTGGGAACTGTGCTTCCTCTTTCGTTCAGGGCCTCTCTTACTATCGCGATACCGAGGGCAACGAGCCGATCCCCGGGCTCATGAATGCCGAGCTCGGCGGCTATCGCCCGCGCGATATCCAGATCTCGGCGGCTTTTGACATAAATGCCGCAAAGGTGGGGCAAGACGTGAGCGAGGCAATCTTCGCCGAGCCGAACAATACCTTCCGCTTCGCGAAGCCGCCCGAGACAGGCGTCCGCGTCATGCGCGGCCCGACGCTCGACGGCATTGGTAAATATCTCCACGACCGTATCGTAGAGTCCGGCGAGCCCGTCGCGGACGTCCGCCAGGAATTGCGGCGCACACGGAGCGAAATCGTCGTCTCCTATCTGCCGGTCGGCTCGCAGGCGGCGACTGAGTGGTACGCCGAGCAGGCGCTCGAAGCCGGCTGCGCCTTCGTCAACTGTATCCCGGTGTTCATCGCTTCCGACCCCGCATGGCGGCGCCGCTTCGAGGAACGGATGCTTCCGATAGTCGGCGACGACATCAAGAGCCAGGTTGGCGCCACGATTGTCCACCGTGTTCTCGCCAACCTGTTCCGCGAGCGCGGCATCAAGCTCGAGCGCACCTACCAGCTGAACTTCGGCGGCAACACCGACTTCCTCAACATGCTCGAGCGCGAGAGACTCGAGTCGAAGAAGCTCTCCAAGACCCGCGCGGTCACGAGCCAGCTCGATGTGCCGCTCGCTCCCGACGACATTCATATAGGCCCGAGCGACTTCGTGCCGTGGCTCACCGACCGTAAGACCGCCTATATCCGCCTCGAAGGAACCGCGTTCGGCGGCGTGCCGCTCGGTCTCGAGCTCAAGCTCGAGGTCTGGGACTCGCCAAATTCCGCGGGCGTGGTCATCGACGCGGTGCGCTGCGCCAGAGTTGCGCTCGACCGCGGCATCGGCGGTGCGCTCGTCGGTCCATCGAGCTACTTCATGAAATCCCCGCCCCAGCAGTTCACCGACGCGGACGCGCGCGAGCGAACCCTCGGGTTCATTGCCGGTGACGAATGAGAGACGGCAGGTGGCGACAACGTTCTTTCTCGTCCGCCACGCCGCTCACGGGCTGCTCGGGGGAATCCTGGCCGGCCGGATGCCCGACGTGCATCTCGATGGGATAGGCGCCGCACAGGCGAGAAGCCTCGGCCGGCGCCTCTCGCGCGAGGATATTTCCGCCGTGCACTCGAGCCCGCGGGAGCGCGCCGCCGAAACCGCGCAGGAGATCGCCGCAGCGCTTGGACTCGAGGTCACAATCGAGCCCGAAATCGACGAGATCGACGTCGGCGAATGGACGGGCCGCTCCTTCGAGGAGCTCCGATCCGATCCGCGGTGGCAGGACTGGAATGCGAGTCGGAGTACGGTCCGCACCCCGTCGGGCGAGTCGATGGGTGACGTGCAGGACCGGGTCATGCGCTATCTCAACCGGCACGTCCGCCAGGGCGAAGACGAGCGTATCGTGTCGGTGAGCCATGCCGACGTGATCAAGGCCGCTCTCTTCGGGTGCCTCGGTCTCAGTTTCGATCGCGTGCATCAGATCGAGATCAGTCCGGCCGGGCTCAGCACCATCATCATGGGCGAGTGGGGCAGCAAAGTGCATTCGGTGAACGAGGAAGTGCGCCTATGAAGATCGTGATCTTCGGACTGACCATCAGTTCGTCATGGGGAAACGGGCACGCGACCTTATGGCGGGGCCTATGCCGCGCTCTCGCCCGACACAATCATTATGTGGTTTTCTACGAACGGGATGTTCCCTACTACGCAGCCGCTCGCGACCTTGCGGAAATGCCTGGCGGCAAGCTCATTCTCTATCCCGAGTGGGCGACGGTCGCATCCTGCGCCAAGGCCGATGTGGCGGACGCGGACGTCGCGATCGTAACCTCCTACTGCCCGGACGGGATCGCAGCCGCCCACCTCGTGACGTCCGATCCGAAGACGCTCTCCGTCTTCTACGACCTCGATACCCCGGTCACGCTGTCGCGCGTGAGACGGGGCGAGGAGCTCGACTATATCGGATCACGGCGTCTTTTGGACTTCGATCTCGTCCTGAGCTTCACGGGCGGAGCGGCGCTCGGCGAACTCCGCGACCGGATGGGCGCTCGTCTCGCCTTACCCCTCTATGGTCACGTCGATCCCGATGTTCATCATCCGACCCCGAGCGTCCCTCAGTATGCCGCCGATCTGTCCTATCTTGGGACCTTTGCGATTGACCGCCAGACACAGCTCGACCGGTTATTCATCGAACCGGCGCGCCGGCGGCCGCAAGGCCGGTTCCTCATCGGCGGCGCGCAGTATCCGCAGGACTTCCCTTGGTCGGAGAACATCTACTTCGTGCGGCATCTTCCTCCCGCCGAGCATCCGGCCTTCTTCTCCTCATCGCGGCTGACCCTCAACATCACGCGCGCCGACATGTTGCGGATGGGCTGGTGTCCGTCGGGACGTCTCTTCGAAGCGGCCGCATGCGGCACGCCGGTGCTTACCGATTGCTGGGAAGGTCTCGACAGCTTTTTCGGTCCTGGCGAGGAAATTCTTCTGGCGCGGGATACCGGCGACACGCTGGCAGCGCTCGATCTCGACCCCTCGGAATTGCGGAAGATCGGCACGCGCGCGAGAGAGCGCGTGCTTGACGAGCACACCTCGGAAGTGCGCGCGGAGGAGCTCCTCGACGCTCTCGAAATGGCGAGAGTTTCGGCCCATGAGCCCGCGCCCGTGGCGATGAGCGCTTGATCATGTGGGGCATCATTCCCGCCGCCGGCCGAGGAAGCCGCATTCAACCGCTCGCCTTTTCGAAGGAGCTGCTGCCCGTGGGCAGTCGCATCGATGGCGCGGCCGAGAGACCCTGTGCGGTCAGCGAATATCTGGTCGAACGGCTGATCCTCGGCGGCGCCGACAAGCTTTGCTTCGTGATCTCGCCGGGCAAGTCGGACATTCTGGCCTACTTCGGCGCTGGCCCCGCAACCGCGCCTGCCGCCTATATCGTCCAGCCTCAACCGAACGGGCTTTGCGATGCGATCTTTCGCGCTGCGCCGCTCATCGCCCAGTCCGAAACTGTCGCTATCGGTCTACCGGACACCGTATGGTTTCCGAGCGACGCGCTTCGTCATCTCCCGGATGACGCGCTCGCCTTTCTCCTCTTTCCGGTGGAACGCCCCGAGCTCTTCGATGCGGTCGTGACCGAGGGCGAGGAGGTGCGCGAAATCCAGGTCAAGCGGAAGGATGCGCGATCGAACTGGATCTGGGGCGCATTCAAAATGCCGGGGCACGTTTTTCATGCGCTCCATCGGCTGTGGCACGAACGCGAGCACCAGGACGAATATTTTGGCACGCTCGTCAACGCATATCTCGAGCGCGGCGGCCGAGCCGTGGGCGCCAAAATCGGAAGCGCTTATGTCGACGTCGGGACTTTCAATGGATACCGGGCCGCAACCGCCTTGCTCGCCGATATCGCCTCCCGTAACGCCCAGCCTCCGATGAGCAGGACCGATGATCGAATTGTCGCACGATGAGATCCGCCGCAAGGTCGAGGCGCTCGGTCCCTGGTTCCACAATCTCCACCTCAAGGGGGTGGAAACGGCGCCGCATCACTTCCTCGGCGACTATCCGAGTATCAAGTGGCGGCAATTCGCTGACGCATTGCCGAAAGATCTGACCGGAAGGAGCGTGCTCGATATCGGCTGCAACGCCGGCTTCTACGCGATGGAGATGAAGCGGCGGGGCGCAGACCGGGTGGTCGGCATCGATACCGAGCGCGAATACCTCGCACAAGCACGTTTCGCGGCCGAGCTCAACGGTTACGATATCGAGTTCCGCTCGCTTTCCGTCTACGATGTGGGTGCGCTCGGCGAGCGTTTCGACATCGTCCTCTTCATGGGCGTGCTTTACCACTTGCGCCATCCGCTGCTGGCGCTCGATCTCATCCATGCGCATGTCGCGCGCGACCTGCTCGTCTTCCAATCGATGCAGCGGGGCAGCGCCGAATTGCCGAGTCTCGAGGAGGATTATCTTTTCTGGGAAACGGACCACTTCGACGAGCCGGCCTATCCCAAGCTTCATTTTGTCGAACATTCGTACTCGCAAGATCCCACGAACTGGTGGATCCCGAACCGGGCCTGCGTCGAGGCGATGCTTCGGAGCGCCGGGTTCGCGATTACCGCAAGACCCGAAACGGAGGTCTACATCTGCCAACGCGTGAGGGCGCCCGAGCCTGATGCGGCGGTGTATCCGAAGAGGGCCGCTCATGATTGAAGCGGCGATGATCTGGAACGAGCCGAACAACAAGTCGCATTGGGACCCGGACATCGATCCCGACTGGCGCTTGTTCGCCGAGACGGCGATCGCCGCGGCACAAGCCATTCAGGGCGAGAACCCCGCTTTGCCCCGGGTGCTCGGGGGTATATCCCCGATCGACTCGGTTTTTATCCAGCGGATGGACGCGTTAGGCGTCCTCGATAATCTCGATGTGATCGCCGTCCACGGATTTCCTCTCGACTGGAACCTTTGGCAGATCGCAGAGTGGCCGGCCAAGCTCGACGAGATCCGGGCGGTGACGGATCTGCCGATCTGGATCACCGAAGTCGGCGTGTCGTCCTTCGGCGCTGAGGAGGTCCAGGCCTGGGGCGTCGACCGCACGGCCGAGTTGCTGGTCGGGCGCGCGCCCCGCATCCATTGGTACAGCCTCTACGACCTTCCGCGCGCTTGGCCCGCCACCACCCGGCACAAGGAGGCCGAGGGCTCGTCCTATTATAGGCACTTCTACATGGGCCTGTTGCGCGAGGATGGAACGCCGAAACTCGCGCTCGAGCGCTTCGGCCGGCATACGCCCGACTTGGGCATTTGCCAGTGGTTCCATTTCGAGGACCACCGGCTCGATGACGCGGTCCGCTGGCTGAAGCGGCTGGGCGTCAGACATCTGCGGACCGGGCTCTCCTGGGCCGACAGCTTTCGTCCGAACGCGCTCTCCTGGTTCGACCGGCAGATGGAAGAACTCGCCGACTTCGACGTGACGGTCACGTTCTGCTTCACGCCCGAGCATCGCGGTATCGAGCCCCATCACACCAGTCCTCCCCAGGTGAAGGAGGAGTTCGCGGAATTCTGCGCCGCCATGGTGCGCCGCTACGCGCCCGCACCGCTCCCCCGTCCTGCACGCGCGGCATTCCCCAAGGAACAAACCCTCTCTTGATGCATTGCACATTAAACATGGGGAACAAATGAAACGTGTTCTCGTTACCGGGGGCGCGGGCTTTATCGGCTCGCACGTGGCGGATGAGCTGCTGCGTGCCGGCTATACCGTGCGCGTCTACGACAATCTTTCGCCGCAGATACACCCGACCGAGAGCCGGCCGGAATACTTGAACCCCGCCGTCGAGCTCGTCTTGGGCGATATCCGCGACTCAGACGGCGTCGGCAAGGCGCTTTCCGGGGTGGACGCGGTCATCCATCTCGCGGCCGCCGTCGGCGTCGGACAGAGCATGTACGAGATTGCCGCCTACACGGCGATCAACGATCTCGGCACCGCGGTGTTGCTCGAAGCGCTTGCCAAGAAGCCCGTCGAGCGCCTCGTCTGCGCCTCTTCGATGAGCATCTACGGAGAGGGTCTGGCTAGGCGTGAAAACGGCGAGATCGTCTCTCCGCCCGAGCGATCGCTGGGCCAGCTTCGTCGCGGAGCATGGGAGTTGGAGGACGAGGACGGAACTCCGCTTACGCCCCTCCCCACGCCCGAAACGAAGATCCCGTCGCTGAGCTCGATCTATGCCCTCGGCAAGTTCGTGCAGGAACGAATGTCGCTGATCGCCGCGCAAGCCTATGGCATCCCGTGCATCGCGCTGCGTTTCTTCAACGTGTACGGACCACACCAAGCGCTTTCCAATCCCTATACGGGCGTGCTCGCGATCTTCGCCGCCCGGCTTTTGCATGACCGCCCGCCCCTCATTTTCGAAGACGGACAGCAGAGACGCGATTTTGTCCACGTGCGTGATGTCGCGCGCGCCTGCCGGCTGGCGCTCGAGTCGCGCGAGCGTGGCGTCTTCAATGTCGGCTCGGGCGTCAGCCGGACCATCACCTCGATCGCCGAAGATCTCGCGCGAGTGATGGGCAAGGAGAACATCCGGCCACACGTGACCGGCAAGTACCGCGCCGGCGACATCCGGCACTGCTATGCCGACATCTCCTCTGTGCAGGCGGTTCTGGGCTTCAGGCCCGAAATCGACTTTGCCCATGGCCTCGAGGAGCTCGCGCAATGGCTCGCGAGCCAGGAGGCGGAAGACAATGTGGACAAGGCGACGGCCGAGCTCGAGAAACGGGGGCTCGTCGCATGAGAAACCGCCCTGTGCTCGTGACCGGCGGCTGCGGCTTCATCGGCTGCAACATTGCCGATGCGCTGGCCTCGCGCGGCGACAGCGTCATAGCCTACGACAGTTTCGCGAGGCCCGGGTCGGAAGAGAACGCGCATTGGCTCAAAGTCCGGCACGGCGAACGCGTCGAAATCATCCGGGCGGACATCCGCGATCCAGACAAGATCGAGCCGGCGGTGGCGCAAGCTTCCGGCGTCATCCACCTCGCTGCGCAAGTCGCGGTTACGACCAGCGTCGAGAACCCGTTGGACGATTTCGCGGTGAACATGGCGGGCACCCTCAACATCCTCGAATGCGTCCGCCGGTCGAACCCCGAGGCGCCCCTCATCTTCGCCTCCACCAACAAGGTCTACGGCAAACTCCTCGGCAGCGCGGAAGTGACCCGCAAAGGCGATCGTTATGTCCCCCTCGATGACAGTCTCGAGACCGGCGTAAGCGAACGCGCCCGGCTCGATTTCTACAGTCCCTATGGGTGCTCGAAAGGGGCGGCGGACCAGTATGTCCGCGACTACGCCCGCATCTACGGACTGCGGACGGCCGTGCTTCGCATGAGCTGCATCTATGGGCCGCGCCAGTTCGGGAACGAAGACCAGGGCTGGGTCGCCCACTTCATGATACAGGCCATTCAGGGCAATCCGATCACGATCTACGGGGATGGATGCCAGGTACGCGACATCCTGCACGTGTCCGACGCAGTCAAAGCATGGCTTTCCACGCTCGACCACATCGATGAAGTCACGGGCTCCGTTTTCAATCTCGGCGGCGGACCTGAGAATACGGTGAGCCTGCTCGAGGCGATCGAGGCCATTTCCGACATCGTCGGCGAGCGCCCTCGACTGACATTCGATGGCTGGCGACCGGGCGATCAGCCCTGGTATGTCTCCGATATTCGTACGATCTCGTTCGGCTCGGGCTGGACACCGAGGATCCCCGTCGCGGATGGGATGCGCGATCTCCACCGCTGGCTTGCCGCCCGCTTCGGCAACGCGGCGAAACCGGCAGCCTACGAGGAGGCGCGCGCATGAGAGTCGCGCTCGTCAATCCCAATTGGACATTCGACGGCAGCATCTATTTCGGCTGCCGCGCACCCCACTTGCCGCTCGAATACGGCTATTCCCGCCGCATGCTCGAGGACGCCGGTCACGAGGTGCATGTGACCGATGGGCATCTGTTCGGTTTGTCGCTCCCCGAGATCGAGGATGAGATTCGCTCGTTCGCGGCCGAAATGGTCGTCGTCACAACCGCCCCGAGTTATCTCTTCTGGCGGTGTGCGCCCCCCGAGCTCCGGGTTCCCCAGGAGGTGTGCGGCGCACTCCGCGAGCATTCCCCGCTCCTGGTCGTCGTGGGCCCGCACGGGTCGACCACACCCAGAGCGGCGCTGAGGAAGCTCGGCGCCGATATCGCAGTGATGGGGGAATGCGAGGAGCTCCTGCTTCGGATCGCATCCGGCGAGCGCGACGGCGTGTCCGGTCTTTGCTACCGGGAGGGTCGCGAGATCCGCGTGACCGGCGGCCCGGTGGCCACGCGTTTCATCGATCTGCCGTCGCTCGAGTGGGAAAACGAAGTCATCGCAAAGCACGACCATCATCATCACCGGTTCGAAGCTCCCCCGCTTGGGCCTGGGGCGGAGGTCGAAGCCTCGCGCGGCTGTCCTTACAGCTGCACCTTCTGCG
>JBJMRA010000037.1:0-4487 GCA_045802365.1 Hyphomicrobiales bacterium
ACGGCGACACCTTCCTGGGCGGAGAGGATTTCGACAACCGCGTGGTCGAGTACCTCGCGGCGGAGTTAAAGCGTGATCAGGGCATCGACCTGACCAAGGACAAGCTCGCCCTTCAGCGCCTCAAGGAGGCCGCCGAGAAGGCCAAGATCGAGCTGTCGTCTTCGACCCAGACCGAGATCAACCTGCCCTTCATCACCGCCGATCAGACGGGTCCGAAGCATCTGACCCTGAAACTCACGCGGGCGAAGCTCGAAGCTTTGGTCGACGACCTGATCCAGAAAACCGTCGAGCCCTGCCGGTCGGCCCTCAAGGATGCGGGTGTCACCGCGGGCCAGATCGAGGAGGTCGTCCTCGTCGGCGGCATGACCCGCATGCCCAAGGTCATCGAGGTAGTGCGCCAGTTCTTCGGCAAGGAGCCCCATAAGGGGGTCAACCCCGACGAGGTCGTGGCGATCGGCGCCGCCATACAGGCGGGCGTCCTCCAGGGCGAAGTCAAGGACGTGCTGCTCCTCGACGTGACCCCACTCTCGCTCGGCATCGAGACCTTGGGCGGCGTCTTCACGAGACTGATCGATCGCAACACCACGATTCCGACCAAGAAGTCTCAGGTCTTCTCAACCGCCGACGACAGTCAGACGGCGGTGACGATCCGGGTCTTCCAGGGCGAGCGCGAGATGGCGGCCGACAACAAGCTTCTCGGCCAGTTCGATCTCGTCGGCATTCCGGCGGCTCCACGCGGAGTGCCCCAGATCGAGGTGACATTCGATATCGACGCCAACGGCATCGTCAACGTATCGGCCAAGGACAAGGCGACCAACAAGGAGCAGCAGATCCGCATCCAAGCTTCGGGCGGTCTCTCGGACAGCGAGATCGAGAAGATGGTCAAGGACGCCGAGGTGCATGCGGCCGACGACAAGAAGCGCAAGGAGCTGGTCGAAGCCAAGAACCATGCCGAGAGCACGATTCATCAGACGCAGAGGTCCTTGAGCGAGCTCGGCGACAAGGTCGGAGCCTCTGACCGGTCGACCATCGAATCGGCGATTGCCGATCTCAAATCGGCGATGGAGGGATCGGACGTTGAAGCGATAAAGTCGAAGACCAACGCGCTTGCGCAGTCGGCCATGAAACTCGGCGAGGCGATGTACAAGTCGCAACAAGCGGGCGCCGGCGGCGACGGAGCGGGTCCCGCGGGCGCCAATGGTTCGGGCCAGCAGGCGGGCAACGACGATGTGGTCGACGCCGACTTTACCGAAGTCAAGGACGACGAGAACAAGAAATCGGCCTGAGGAAACCCATGGCCCCCATCCGAGCTCCGGGTTCCGCTCGGTGGTCCTTTGGATGGGGGCTCTTTCATTCGAGATCCCGCATGTTTCGCCGTGGCCCGCAGCGAGCGCGGGTTTCAGGCGAGCCATGATATGACGACGGCGCCATGGCCAAACGCGATTATTACGAAGTTCTTGGGGTGGAGCGCAGCGCTGACGAGAAGGAGCTGAAGAGCGCCTTCCGCAAGCTCGCCAAGCAGCATCATCCGGATGCGAAGCCCAGCGACAAGACCGCCGAGCACCGGTTCAAGGAAATCAACGAGGCCTACGACGTCTTGAAGGACCCGCAGAAGCGGGCGGCTTACGACCGCTTCGGTCATGCGGCCTTCGAGTCGGGAATCGGGGCGGGCGGAGGCCGGGCCGGCGCGCATGGCTTCGGGCCCGAATTTACCTCCTCTATGTCCGACATCTTCGAAGACCTCTTCGGGGATTTCATGCAGGGCGGACGCGGCGGCGGCCGAGGCGGGCGCGGCGGCAGGAGCGGCGGCCAGTCGAGGGGCTCCGATCTCCGCTACAACATGGAGATCAGCCTCACCGAGGCGTTCACCGGCAAGACCGCTCAAATCCGTGTGCCGACGGCTGTCACTTGCGAGGCGTGCAAAGGCTCGGGCGGGAAGGCCGGAAGTCAGCCCAAGACTTGCCCGACCTGCGGCGGCATGGGCGCCGTCCGCTCGAGCCAGGGCTTCTTTACGGTCGAGCGGACCTGCCCCACCTGCCAGGGCCGCGGCCAGACCATCTCCGATCCCTGCACGGCCTGCGGCGGGGCCGGCCGCGTGACGCGCGAGCGTACGTTGTCAGTCAATATTCCGGCGGGCGTCGAAGACGGCACCCGGATCAGGCTCAGCGGCGAAGGCGAGGCGGGCGTGCGCGGCGGGGCGACGGGCGATCTCTACATCTTTCTCTCGGTCAGGCCGCACGAGTTCTTCCAGCGCGACGGCGCCGATCTTTTCTGTAAGGTGCCGATCTCGATGATGACGGCGGCACTCGGCGGCGAGATCGAGGTGCCGACGATCGACGGCAAGAAGGCGCGCGTCCAGGTCCCCGAAGGAACGCAGCCCGGCAAACAGTTCCGCCTGAAAGGCAAGGGCATGCCGGTGTTGCGTTCGCATCAGTGGGGCGACCTGTACATCCAGGTGACGGTCGAGACGCCCGTCAATCTCACCCGCCGACAGCGCGAGCTCCTGCGCGAGTTCGAGAAGGAAGCGCGCGACAATTCGCCAGAATCGGAAGGCTTCTTCGCGAAGGCCCGCGCCTTCTGGGAAGGCTTCGGCAGCTAGTTCACGGATGCCCGCTGCCTCCGGCGGCGCCATAAACCTGCCCCGTTGCGTAGCTCGCGTCCTCCGCCGCAAGCTGGACGTAGATCGAGGCGAGTTCCGCAGGTTGCCCGGGTCGGCCCATCGGCGTCATTCCACCGAACTTTTCGAGCTTCTCCTGCGTTGCGCCCCCGCTCACCTGCAGCGGCGTCCAGATCGGGCCTGGCGCCACTCCATTGACGCGAATGCCCCTGGGCGCGAGTTGCTTTGCGAGCGATCGGACGTAGTTCGTGGTCGCGGCCTTGGTCTGGGCGTAATCGTAGAGGTCGGGGGACGGATCGATCGCCTGTTCGGAAGTGGTCCCGATGATGACGGAGCCCGGCTTCAGGTGCGGCAACGCGGCCTTGATGATCCAGAATGGGGCGTAGATGTTCGTCTTCATGGTGGCGTCGAAGTCCTCGCTCGAAACGTCGAGGATGGACGCGCGGGCTTGTTGCCGCGCCGCATTGCAGACCAGGATGTCGAGTCCACCGAGGCTCGATGCGGCCTCCTCGATGAGGCGCCGGCAGAATGTCTCCTCGCGCAGATCGCCCGGAAATGCGAGGCCTGTCCGTCCGGCCTGTCTGATCAGGGCGATCACCTCTTGGGCATCGGGCTCCTCGGTCGGGAGATAGTTTATGGCGACATCGGCGCCTTCTCGCGCGTAGGCGATGGCGGCGGCGCGACCCATACCGGAATCGCCGCCGGTGATCAGCGCCTTTCGGCCGGAGAGCCGGCCGGAGCCGCGATAGCTCTTCTCTCCGTGGTCCGGCTGCGGGTCCATGTCCCGGGCGAGGCCAGGCCATGGCTGCTCCTGACGTCTGAACGGGGGCTTGGGATACTTGCTTCGAGGGTCCTCTAGGCTCGCCGGCCGGGCCGTACGCGAGATCGGAGGTACGTCATTGGCGTTCATGTCTTCGTTCCTTTGCGTCCGGCCCAGGATGGGTGATCAGCGCCAAGCGGGCTCACGCACGCCCTCGCCGCGCCAATGCGGGTCTGGCGCATAAGGTTGCGCGGTCCGACTCAGAATCGTTCGCGGCGATTGCACCGGGCTTGTTCAGGCGACCCTTATCGCCGTATGTCTCCGCTCCAGCCGATGGAGGGGAGCATGGCGAAAGCCTACTGGATTGCGCGCGTCACCGTTTCCGATCCCGAGCAATACAAGCTCTACGCAGAAGCCGCACCCGTCGCATTCAAGAAGTACGGCGCGACATTTCTCGCGCGCGGTGGGCGGGCGAGCCAACTCGAAGGCGAGGGCCGCCCTCGCAATGTGGTGATCGAGTTCCCGTCCTTCGACGACGCCGTCAACTGCTACAACTCGCCCGAATATCAGGCCGCGAAAGCCAAACGCGCTGCGGCCGGAATGGCCGAGATCGTCATCGTCGAGGGCGTGTAGGTGGCGATGAAGCTCGCGATCGCCGGAGCGGGCGGACGGATGGGCCGCGTCCTCACGCGCATCGTGCACGACTCTGATGGCTGCGAGATCGCCGGTGCGTTCGAAGCGCGAGGATCGGCACACATCGGCTCCGACGCGGGCGTGCTCGCGGGCATCGGACCGATCGGGATCAAGGTCACTGATGATCCGCTACCGCTCTTCACATTCATCGAAGGCGTGCTGGACTTCACGGTTCCCAAAGCCACATTCGAGATCGCCGAGCTCGCGGCTCAGGCCCGCATCGTGCACGTCATCGGCACGACCGGCATCGATGCCGCGGGCGAGGCGCGCATCAAGGCCGCATCCCAGCATGCGCGGATCGTCAAGTCCGGCAACATGAGCCTCGGCGTGAACCTGCTGGCGGCGCTCGTCAGGAAGGTCGCGGCCACGCTCGGGCCCGACTTCGATATCGAGATTCTCGAGATGCATCACCGGCAC
>JBJMRA010000038.1:0-6885 GCA_045802365.1 Hyphomicrobiales bacterium
CGGCCGGGTCAGCCTTTCTCTATGCATCCGTCGCGACGCGCTGCGGGCCTGCCGGGCGGAGCAGGGAACCAGCCGGGCCGGAGAGGCCGTGCTCACACACCTGCTCAAATCCACCAAGGGAGCGAGGCAGGTGCTGCAATATGCCCGGGCTGACGGCCCGTGGCTCGCCGCCGGTCCGATCCGGCCCGGGATACGCCGGCCTCACGCTCAAGTGTTTTTCACCGGCAATCTCGCGGGGGAAGCGCATCCGATTGTCGCTGAGGGGATCAGCATGGCCATTCAGTCATCCGTGATGCTGGCTCGCCTTCTCGTCGCGAACGGTAGGCCGGCCTCGAGGTATTGCGAGGTCTCAGAAGCGTATCAGAACGCGTGGCGAGCCTCGTTCGGGTTCAGAGTGAGGGCTGCTTCGGCGTTCGCCCGTCTCGCCACGCACAGCTGGACGCGCGAGCTTGGCGCTCCGATTTTTGAGCGGTTTCCCGCGCTCCTGACCTGGGGCGCCCGCCAGGCGGGCAAGGCCGTCCCCTTAGCGCAGGCAAGCGGCCGCACCACAGGAACCGCAAGCCTGCTCAGGGCATTGCCGATGGGACAGAGGAGGGCCGATCATGCCCAGCAAGGACGCGAAAAAGACAGCCGGTGGCGCGGGCGAGCCTAAGAAGCATGCCGCCGCCCGCCGCTCAGAAGAAGGCTCCGTCAGAACGGATCGCCATTCCAAGGTTTCGGGCGGGGGCGGAGAGCAAGACTCCCATCACACCCACGCTCCCTCCCTCAAGGGCGGCAAGCGCGATTGAGCATCTCAGAGGCAAGACCATGGCCGAAACGACGACTGATCACAAAACCATCCGGAAGTGGGCAGACAAGCACAAGGGCAAGCCCGCCGCCGTCGGACGGACGCACAAGGGCGAGGACGTCGGCATCATTCGGATCATGTTTCCGGAAGCGCCGAAATCCGAACATGAAGCGCTCGTCGAAATCTCCTGGGACGAGTTTTTCCGTGAGTTCGAGGAGAGGAATCTGGCGCTTCTCTACGATCCCAACGGCATGTTCAGCAAAATCGTCGGCCGAGACACGGTCGAGCGCCGCAAGCACGGCGATCACGAGGCTGCAAGGTAAGAGGTCTTGCTGGCGACCCCGGCAGGACTTGAACCCGCACCCTTCGCGTTCGAAGCGCGACGCTCTATCCGTTGAGCTACGGGGTCGCTCGTTCCCATCTATCAGGGCATACGGGGTCGGCGCAACGCACCCTGCGCTGTCAGTACTGTTGGCGAGCGCCCGCAAAGCTGGCAGACTCGGGAGGCTTCCGCATCGGAGTCGCCCATGAAATCGCTGCCGCTTATCTTCTTGGGGTTGATCATGTGCATTGGAGCGGCGGGCCCTGCGAATGCCTGGGGCTGCAAGGTGTTCGATGCGATCACCGATCGGGACTGTCCCCCCCATCCCGATTACGTCGCGAAGCGCGTCAACTTCTTCTGCGGCGAGAATCCCCGCCATCAGTTCCTCGCCGCTGCGGGCGACTGCAGACGTGAGGGAATAGCCTATGACCTGCGGAAATTCACCTTCAAGGGGCTTCCTGCTGTTCGCTGGAGCGTAAAGGGGCGGAAGAGCCGCGCAACCTTGGCCACCGGCTGCTTCTGCGTCATCGACGAGAGGTGATGGCAAAGCTTCAAAGTACCGGAACGAAGTTCTCGCCCGCACATTGGGCTTGATGATTGCCAATTCCAGCCGGGCGAACATCCCGGCCGTGCCCGAGGCCCATGCCCTCCAACTCACCTGATCCGGTCGAGAAAGCCCGCCGTCAGGCAAGCACATTGAGACGGCTCGCAGGAACATTCGGGCAGGGCGATCTTCATGACCGCATCATCAAAGCGGCTCAGTTCTACGAGCGGCGAGCCGAGGAGCTCGCCCCCCGATCCTGCCGATCCGACGGTTCCAAGCCTTCCAAACCAACCACGCGTCCGAAGTCCTGATCGAACCTGGACGAGTTCTGAAGCTTGCTGCAGGACCAGGAGATGCCGCGCGGTCACGCGAGTCGGGAGTGGTGGAAGGAGGGGGTCGTCTATCAGATCTATCCGCGATCCTTTCAGGATTCGGACGCGGACGGAATCGGCGATCTTCCGGGCATCGCCTCGCGGCTCGGTTATCTTGTCGAGCTCGGCATCCATGCGATCTGGATCTCGCCGATCTTCGCCTCGCCCATGGCCGACTTCGGTTACGACGTTTCCGACTTCCGCGCCATCGATCCGATCTTCGGCACGCTCGCGGACTTCGACCGCCTGCTCGAAGCGGCGCATGCCCGCGGACTCAAGGTCATTCTCGATTTCGTTCCGAACCACACGTCCGATCGGCACCCGTGGTTCATCGAGAGCCGCTCGTCGCGCTCGAGCCCCAAGCGCGACTGGTATGTCTGGCGCGATCCGAAGCCCAATGGCTCCCCGCCCAACAACTGGGTGAGCGAGTTCGCCGGACCGGCCTGGACCTTCGATGCGTCGACCGGTCAGTACTACTACCACGCGTTCCTGAAGGAGCAGCCCGATCTCAACTGGCGTAATGCGGAGGTCAGGGCCGCCATGCTCGACATCCTCCGCTTCTGGTTCGAGCGGGGCGTTGACGGTTTCCGGGTCGACGCGATCCATCAGCTGATCGAGGATGTGGCGTTGCGCGACAATCCGCCGAACCCGGACTGGCGGCCCGGCATGTCGCCGGCCCGGCGGCTGCTGCGGACCCATACGATCGATCAGCCTGAGGTTCACGATGCGATCGCCGCCATGCGTTCGGTGGCCGACCGGTATGGGGCCGTGATGATCGGCGAGGCCTATCTGCCGATCGACCGTCTCATGGCCTACTACGGAGCGGACCTCACGGGTTTTCATCTGCCATTCAATTTTCACCTGATTTCGACGCCATGGCAGCCCATCGCCGTCGGGCTTCTCATCCGCGCCTATGAAGCCGCGCTTCCGAAAGGCGCGTGGCCCAATTGGGTGCTCGGCAATCACGACCGGCCGCGGGTCGCGAGTCGGATCGGGCCGGCGCAGGCGCGCGTCGCCGCCATGCTGCTCCTCACCTTGCGAGGCACGCCCACGATCTATCAGGGCGAGGAACTCGGCCTGGAGAACGTTTCCATTCCTCCGGAAGCGATCCATGATCCCTGGGAGAGGAATGCGCCTGGACTGGGGCTTGGCCGCGATCCGGTCCGCACGCCTATGGCGTGGTCCGCAGGGCTTGGCGCCGGCTTCACGGCCGGGGTGCCGTGGTTGCCCCTATCGCCTAATTACGCGAAATTCAGCATCGAGACGCAAGCACGCGATCCGGCCTCGATGCTGTCGCTCTATCGTGCCCTTCTGAGCTTGAGAGGCGCCGAGGAGGCCTTGTCGATGGGGGACTATACCGAGGTCGCGAGCACCGATGCATTGCTGATGTACGAGCGCCGGTGTGGAAATCGGCGGCTCCTCATCGCGCTCAACATGACGAGCCGCTCGGAACCGCGCACGTCCGGTCCAGAGATCTCACGGATCCTCTTGTCCACGCACCCGGAAGGAAGCACCAGCGCCACATTGCGCGGCGATGAAGGGTGGATCGCCGAGGTCAGGAGCGGCTGATGTCGATGACCTGAGACTCGACGACGCGTGTTTCCGTGCCTCGCTTCACCTCGAGCTTCACCCTGTTGCCAACACCAGTCTTTTCGAGTTCGTCCGTCAAATCGGACAGCCGCCGGACTTCCTTGCCGTTTGCCTCGACGATGACGTCGCCGAGCGTGCCTGATGAGGTGTCGACGCCCTGAAGCCCGGCCTGTTCGGCGGGAGAGCCCGGTGTGGTTCGAACCACGATCACCCCTTCGACGCCCATCCTGGTTGCCACGGTTTCATCCGCAGCGACGATGCCGATACCCGGGGTCGGCACCCTGCCGTTGCTAATGAGCTCGGGGACGATGCGGTTGACGACATCGATTGGTATTGCGAACCCGATGCCCGCATTCGTCCCCGAGGGCGAGAGGATGGCCGTCGTTACGCCGATGACCCGGCCCGCGGAGTCGAGGAGAGGCCCGCCCGAGTTCCCGGGATTGATGGCGGCGTCGGTCTGGATCACGTTGGCGATCTCGCGTCCGCCGCTCGCCGGCAGCCGGCGTTTGAGCGCGCTGATGATGCCGGTCGTCAGCGACTGGTCGAGGCCGAACGGGTTGCCGATCGCATAAGCCGCCTGGCCAACCTTGAGATCGGCCGAACTGCCGAGCATGACTGGTGGCGAGTGCCGCCTTGCGCTTCGCAGCCTCAGGACGGCAACATCGTAGTTGGGAGCAAGGCCGACGACGTCGGCCTCGGCGGCCTCGCCCGAGGCGAAACGCACGGCTACTTGGCCGGCGTTCTGAACCACATGATTATTGGTGACGATATGGCCCTGATCGTCCCACACGAAGCCGCTGCCCGTCGCGGCCCGGCTCTCGTCGTCCATGAACGGATTGGAGGCGCCGCGCGCGACCACCTGCAAGACCGAGGGCGAGACGCGTTCGAAAATCTCGATCGTCGAGCGCTCGACATCGGCAAGCCGGCCGCGGGGCTCGACCGGACGCGGGACTGGGGGCGGCGCCCACAGGGTGCGGTCGAGCGCGAGCTCGCCGGCGATGACGGCGAGCAACACGACCAAAGCTGCGCCGATCGCCGCTGCAAACCGCGAACTGTTCATCCAACAGACTCCTCAAGGGATCGTGAACGCACAGGTCCGTCGTCGGTTCCGGGTTGCCGGAGGCGGGTCGCGCAAAGCTATGCTCGCTGCAGCACGACGTGCTCGAACTGCTCCGCGACCGGCCGATCCGAACCCGCAAACGCGACCCGCCTGAATGGACTCGCTTGATTCCCGAGGGTTTGATCCGTCGGAACCGACACCGGGATTCCAGCGCTCAAATGCGTGAGCCGGATGCCGGCTTGCACGACCTGGTCGACG
Organism: Hyphomicrobiales bacterium; assembly: GCA_045802365.1. Classification (GTDB taxonomy): domain Bacteria; phylum Pseudomonadota; class Alphaproteobacteria; order Rhizobiales; family Aestuariivirgaceae; genus JBJMRA01. The sequence goes on from JBJMRA010000038.1 coordinate 4,933, forward strand.
GTGGTGATCTGGGCTGCGTCCTTTATGGGCACGACCGCGTCATCTGCCAGTCCCTGCTGCGAAACGAAATCCGTCACGATGCGAACGGATACGCAAGCATAACCGCCTTTCTCGATCAGCATCCGCGTCGTTGCGCCGTCGGCGTCTGGGACTGCTGAAGCATGCGCCGCCCCCAACAAGAGCACGCCGCGTATTGAGGGTGTTATGCGCCGATCGGCAACCTCCTCGAAGAAATGCTGAGCGAGTCGGCGGTGCCGGATCGGCCCGCTGCTGCGCGACCCGATGCTCAGCACGTATCGCGGATTGGCGCGCAGGAAATCGAGCACGGGCTGGAATCGCCGCACGAACGCGCGGCGCCCAATCTCCTCCGTCTGCGCTGCGCTCAAGTCCCGGGTGGCGTCGGCGGGATCGAGCGGAGGCGGCAGGGTGGCCGCGCGCCAGTACGCTCTCACGCCCAGCCTTACAGCGCCTGCATTGAGAAACGACTCGTTGCCGAAGTAGCGGTAGCGCTGATCGCGCAGCAGCTCGAGGAGAAGCCTGACCGAAGCGGCCGCCCGAATTTCCGCTGCGTCGTTGAAGATCGGCTTGTGGGTCTCGCCGGCAATCGCAACGGAATGTTTCCCCGTGATCTCGGTCTTGGGCGTGCCGAATCTCGCAATGTACTCTCTGATCTCATCGGTCAGGGCCATGCGCGACCGCCTTTCCCGGCGAGACTACCACGGTTAGTCTCCGCTGCAACGGTGCTCGGGAAATTCGAATCCGTTCAACACGGCAGGATCAAGTCTCGCTTGAACCGATCATCGCGGTATGAAAAAAGCCGGTCGAAGGGGCCTATCCAAAAAGAGGAGCTTCGGCATGACTAGGATCGCCATACTCGGAGCATCGGGATCGGTCGGGAGCGCGCTTGCGCTGCATCTGCTCAAGAGCGGTCTGCTCGAGGCGCAGGACTCCTTGCTGCTCGTCGGCCATGGCGAATCCTCGCTCCAGCACAAGCTCCTCTCGCTACGCATCGATCTGCTCGACGCCTTCGACGATGAACGCGTCGCGATCGAGCTCGTGGCAGATCCCAAGGACGTCGAGGCGGATATCATCGTGCTCGCGGCGGGTGAGACAACGTCGCCCGATCATCCAACCCGGCGCGATCTTGCAGCGCTCAATCTGCCGATCTTCAGAAGCGCCGCTGCGGCTTGCGCCGAGCGTTCGCCCGATGCTCTGTTCGTGGTGGTAAGCAACCCCGTCGAGCTTGCCGTCCATGTGCTCGGGGAGCACGTGGATCCCCGCCGAGTCATCGGCATGGGCGCCCAGCAGGACTCATTGCGCTTCGCCCGCGCGATCGCGACCGATCTCGGCGTGAGCCGTCATGATGTCCGGGCAACGGTTTTGGGCGAGCATGGGAAAGCGATGGTGCCGCTCTGGGACAGCGTCGAGCTGCTCGGGCGTGCGCACGGGCAGAAACAGGCGTTTGGCGATCTTCGCGCGCGCGCCCGTGAGGCTTCGCTCGACGAGCGGGTCGCGGAATTGAGGAACGGCGTCGACCTTCTCTTGCAGAACGGAGCTATCGCCGAGGCCTATCACGCGACCCGGCAGGCCTTGCCGGATGCGCGTATTTTCGTCGAGCCGTTCATCACCGTTCAGGCGATGCATTCGACCCCGAACGCGACGGCCAATGCGACGCTTCAGATCATTGCCGCACGTCTCGCCGGCGACCGCCGCGCGGTCCATGGTCAAGTGAGGCTCGCCGGCGAGATCGCCGGCGTCACCGGCGTCTGCGGCGTTCCGCTCACGGTCTCGAGCGAAGGGTGGCATCTCGGTCCGCTCGACGATCTCGGCACGGGCGGGGCCGAGGCGCTGATCCGATCCAGCGGTTCGATAAATACCTTCCTCGCCGAAATTCTTGAGGCCGAGCGTGTCCCCGCGGCGTGAACTGCTGGTCCGCTCCTAAGGTTATGCTGC
>JBJMRA010000006.1:0-9985 GCA_045802365.1 Hyphomicrobiales bacterium
CGGTCGACACCGCCGGCATTTCGGTCGAGGGAATGCGCTACAGCGCGGTCATCTGCTGCGGCGCTCTCTGCGGGTTCGCGGGCGCCTATCTTTCGATTGCGCAGAGCGCCGGCTTCGTCGAGAGCATGACCGCCGGCAAGGGCTATATCGCTCTCGCGGCGCTCATTTTCGCGAAGTGGCGGCCCATCCAAGCGATGTGGACATGCCTGCTCTTCGGCGCCCTCGAGGCGGTGGCGATCCGTCTGCAAGGAGTGCCGGTCGCCGGCATCGGACCCGTACCGGTGCAACTCATGCAAGCGGCGCCCTATATGCTGACTGTCGTCCTCCTCGCCGGCTTCATCGGCCGCGCCGTGCCGCCCAAGGCCGGCGGCATCGCCTATGTGAAGGAGAAGTGATGCCCGATCCGGCGCTCATCGCCGCAGCGCTCGCCGCGCGCGCGAAGGCCTATGCGCCCTATTCCGGCTTCCTCGTCGGCGCCGCGGTCAAGGACGAGAACGGGCGCATCCATGCGGGCTGCAACGTCGAGAATGCCGCCTACCCGCAAGGGACCTGCGCCGAAGCGGGAGCGATCGCCGCGATGATCCTCGCCGGCGAACGGCGGATCAGCGAGATTGCTGTCGCGGGAGGCGGAGACGGTCTCGTGACGCCATGCGGCGGCTGCCGCCAAAAGCTTAGGGAATTCGCGGACGGCGACCTACCCATCCATGTCTGCGGCGAGGATGGATCGCTTCGCCGGAGCTTCACGCTCGAGGAGCTTTTGCCATTCTCGTTCGGGCCCGAGAACCTCGTGCGATGACGAGCGCTGCCGACGTCATCCGTGCCCGCCTCATCGATGGGCCTCCCGATGCGGCGATCATTTTGGGCTCGAGCCTCGATCCCGTTTCCGCCATTCTCGAGCACCCGCGCACGCTCGACTATTCCGAGCTCCCGGGTTTTCCGGCGCCTAAAGTGTCCGGGCACGCGGGCAAGGTTGCGTCGGGCCGGGTTGGCCCCGCCAACGTGCTCATCCTCCGCGGGCGAGCGCATCCCTACGAGAGCGGCGATCCAGCCGTGATGCGGCCGGTCATCGAAACATTGGCGGAGCTCGGGACTCGCGCGCTCATCCTTACCAATGCGGCGGGGTCGCTCGACCCAAGGATGCGGCCCGGCCGGATTATGCTCGTCAGCGATCACATCAATTTCTCCGGCATGAACCCGCTGATCGGCGAAATCGGCGACCAGGGCTTCGTGCCGATGACCGATGCCTACGACGCCGGGCTTGCGGAGAAGTTCCGCGCGGCCGCCCGCGCCGGCGGGATCGCGCTTGCCGAAGGCGTCTACATGTGGTTCTCCGGCCCGAGCTTCGAGACTCCGGCCGAAGTGCGTTTGGCCCGCATGGCCCGCGCCCGTGCGGTCGGAATGTCCACGGTTCCCGAGGTCATCCTCGCACGGCGGTTCGGGCTCAGGGTCGCCGCCTTGTCGGTCATCACCAATCTTGCCGCCGGCCTCGAAGGCGCATCGCCGAGCCATGAAGAAACCAAGCGCGAAGGGGAAAAGGCCTCGGCCGACATGATGCGGCTTCTCCGCGGCTTCTTTGCTCAAGCCTGATGCTTCCACAGGAGATCATCCGAAGGAAACGGGACGGCGCGGCGCTCAGCCGCGAAGAGGTCGACTTCTTCATCCGTGGACTGACATCCGGCGACATCACCGAAGGCCAGGCGGCGGCGCTCGCGATGGCCATCTTCTTCCGCGGAATGGAGCGCGAGGAAGCGGTCGCGCTCACCTTGGCCATGCGCGATTCCGGGACGGTGCTCGACTGGAGCGGCCTCGATGGACCGGTCGTCGACAAGCATTCGACGGGTGGCGTCGGCGACAACGTCTCGCTGATACTCGCCCCGATGCTCGCCGCCTGCGGCGCCTACGTGCCGATGATCTCCGGCCGCGGCCTCGGGCACACCGGGGGCACGCTCGACAAGCTCGACTCGATCCCAGGCTATCGGTCGCAGCCGGATATCGGCCTGTTCCGGAAAACCGTCGCGCAAGCCGGCTGTGCAATCATCGGGCAGACGGGCGATCTCGCGCCCGCCGACAAGCGCCTCTACGCCATTCGCGACGTGACAGCGACGGTTGAGTCGATCCCGCTCATCACGGCTTCCATCCTGTCGAAGAAGCTCGCCGCGGGGCTCGGCTGCCTCGTTCTCGACGTGAAAGCGGGCTCGGGCGCCTTCATGACCAGGGACGAGGACGCCTTGGAGCTGGCCCGCAGCCTCGTCTCGGTCGCCAATGGCGCTGGACTGAGGACGAGCGCTCTCATCACCGACATGGACGAGCCTCTCGCCTCGGCGGCCGGCAATGCGGTCGAGGTTCTGAACGCCGTTCGATATCTCACCGGAGCGAGGCGCGACATACGCCTGCATGAGGTGACGATGGCCCTCGGGGCGGAACTGCTGAGGCTTGCGGAGCTCGCGAGCTCGCCGGATGAGGCACGCGAAAAGCTCCTGGAGGCGCTCGATTCGGGACGGGCGGCGGAGCGGTTTCAGGCGATGGTTGCCGCCTTGGGGGGCCCCGCCGACCTTATCGACAGGCCGGAAACGCATCTGAAGCGAGCGCCGATCACCAAAGCGGTTCACGGCGCGCCCGGATATGTGGCGCGGATCGACGGGCGCGTGCTCGGCCTCGCGGTCATCGTGCTTGGCGGGGGCCGGTCGCGCCACCATGAACCGATCGACCATGCGGTCGGGCTTGCGGAGCTTGCCGGAAAAGGAAGCGAGAGCGGGAGCGAACGGCCGCTTGCAATCATTCATGGCCGGGACGAGGCTTCCGTCGAAGAGGCGGCGAACATCGTGCGCCAGGCCTATATGATCGGCGAAAGTCCGGAGCCAAGCCTGCCGGTCAAGACCGGTGTCGGCCATCGAGAGACATGACGCGCGCGTTTCTGTTCGTGCTCGACTCTTTCGGGATCGGCGGAGCGCCCGATGCCGCGCGCTTCGGCGATGACGGCGCCGACACGCTCGGGCACATCATGGACGCCCTCGGAAGGCCGCTCCAACTGCCGAACCTGGCACGGCTCGGCCTTTTCCATGCCGCGGCCGCCGTCAGGGGCCTCGCGCCTCCCGAACGCAACGCGGAGGCGCAATGGGGTTATGGCGTCGAGCAGTCGAAGGGGAAGGACACGCCGTCCGGCCATTGGGAGATCGCCGGCGTGCCGGTCATGTTCGACTGGGGCTATTTCCCGCACACGGTCCCGGCGTTTCCGAAGGAGCTGACCGACGCGCTCCTATCCCGCTGCGGGCTGCCGGGGCTGCTTGGCCAGAAGCATGCCTCCGGGACCGAGATCATCGCCGAGCTCGGCGAAGAACACTGCCGATCGGGCAAGCCCATCATCTATACCTCCGCCGATTCCGTCATCCAGATCGCGGCTCATGAAGAGAGCTTCGGGCTCGAGCGGCTCTATGAGGTTTGCAAGACGGCAAGGGAGTTGTCGCTGCCTCTCAACATCGGGCGCGTCATCGCCCGGCCGTTCATCGGCGCGAGCTCGCGCGATTTCACGCGCACCGGGAACCGCAAGGACTATTCCGTCCTGCCGCCCGAGCCGACGCTGCTCGACAGACTGTCGGCCGAGGGGCGCGACGTGATCAGCGTCGGCAAGATCGGCGACATCTATGCGCATTCGGGCACCGGGCGCGAAGTCAAGGCGAACGGCAACATGGCGCTCTTCGATGCGAGTCTTGCGGCGATCAAGGCGCTCAGCGACGGCGGGCTGGTGATGACCAACTTCGTCGACTTCGACATGGTCTACGGCCACCGCCGCGACGTCGAGGGCTATGCCGCAGCGCACGAAGCCTTTGACGCGCGCCTTCCGCAAGCGCTGCAATTGGTGGCCCCCGGCGACCTCCTCGTCATCACCGCCGATCACGGCTGCGACCCGACATGGAAGGGCACCGACCACACGCGCGAATGCGTCCCGATCCTCGCCTATAGCGGCCGACGGTCATCCGGACCGATCGGCAGGCGCAGCTTCGCCGACATCGGGCAGACGATCGCGCGCCATCTCGCGATCGCCCCGCTCGCCCACGGCACGGCGTGGAGCATCTCTTCTCCCCTTGCTGGCCGGCGGAGCAGCGGCTTCCGGCCATTGGGATAGCAGACCAGCAGAAGTGCTGGAGCAGACTCTGCACGAGATTGAGGCCCGCTACGGACGGAATACAGCGGATCTGGTCGCAATGCAGCTTGAATGTTCGGGCGACGCTTACAGTAACAATCGCGCTCTATGCGTCTGTAATGCTAGATCTTCGCTCCGCGGTGCGTTGGCCGAACCCGGGTTACAATCCGATTGCCGATCGGTTCGACAAGGTGACCAGATGTATCGAGCTCTGATCCGCTGAAACGATCGAAATCATTTCCTTTCCGCTTTGAACCACTATCGCAACGATCTTCTGTCATGGAGACGTGATTGCAATCAAGGGAGGACAGGATGCGCATGCTTTCACCATTGCGCCGGCTCGTCGCGCTTACCGCGCTCGCCGCCATCCCACTCTCCATGCCTGGGCTCGCCAGAGCGGCGACAGAGGGGACGCTCTACGCCTTTCCCTCGAACGGAGCGGCAGGCTGCTATCCGGACGGCACTCTCCTTCGCGACGCGACAGGCGCGCTCTACGGCGCGACGATGCTTTGCGGCGGCTATAACGGCGGCACAGTGTTCAGGCTGAAACCCCCAAGTGCGGGAGAGACGCGCTGGACGATCTCGCGCCTCCACACCTTCACCGGCGGAAACGACGGCAGCTGGCCTCAGGCCAATCTCGTGATGGACGCAAGCGGCGCCCTCTACGGCACTACCGAGTTCGACGGGCGGGATCTCGAGGGAGTGGTCTATAAGCTGACACCGCCGCCACCTGGAGGCACGAAATGGACCGAGACTGTGCTCCATGCCTTCCACCACAATTTTGCGACCGGGGACCGCGATGGTGACGGCCCAGGAGCCGGGCTTCTCATGGACGGATCGGGCGCGCTCTACGGCACCACGCTCGTTGGAGGCAATCCCAATGCCTCGGGTGTGGGCTTCGGCACCGTCTTCAAGCTGACGCCGCCGGGCCCCGGACAAACGACATGGACAGAGACCGTGCTCTATCGGTTCGCCGGAGGCTCGGACGGCGAGAACCCCGCCTCCACGCTCGTCGCCGACAGCACCGGCGCCCTCTACGGCACCACGCTTTATGGCGGCCGGGGCACCTGCACCGACGACTTCGAGGTCGTCGTGGGCTGCGGGACGATCTTCAAGCTCACCCCGCCGGCTCCCGGATATAAAGCGTGGAAGAAAACAACGCTGCGCCGTTTCACCGGCGGCACCGATGGAGGATCGCCGCGCGGTGCGCTTCTCCTCGATTCATCGGGCGCCCTCTACGGGGCGACTATACAAGGTGGAACGGGCAAGTGCACAGGCGGCATACCGGCGATGGTCATCGGCTGCGGTATGGTATTCAAATTGACCCCGCCTCAGCCGGGCCAGACGGCGTGGAAGGAGACCGTCCTCCACAGCTTCCAAGGGCCTGACGGGGCATTTCCGCAAGGCGGAGTGATCAAGGATGCCGCGGGCAATATTTACGGTACGGCGTCGGGCGGGGGCCAATATGGCGACGGCCTGGCCTTCAGGCTGACCCCGCCGCTCCCCGGCGAGACCCGGTGGCGCCAAACGGTGCTTCACCAGTTCGATATTTCGACGAGCGGAGATACGCCGGTCGGAGAGCTCGTCCCCGATTCGGCCGGACACCTCTATGGGGTCGCCTATTCCGGGGGCCAGGGTCTCGTCGGCACCGTGTTCGAGATTGTACCCTGACGATTGGTGTTCTCCCGGGACCATGCCGCCTCTTCGGCCGGGGCCGCGAACATGCCCGCGCGTCGAGCTAGCCCAACTTGCGCAGAATCATACCCTGGAATAGACAAATCAGGGGGTTAGCCGAAAAGTTGGCACTACATTTTGGCGAGGGAGGCGGGATCAGGCTGTCTGCGCGAGCGGTGCCAACTCGTACTCAAGTGATGAGCGCGAAAGTGGTGCCCATCAAGCGTGATCTTGCGATAGCCCTGACCGTCATCATGCCCAGCAATATCGCGGGGGCTTATGCTTTGAGCAGGACTCTTTTTCCACTGGAAGGGCCCCTTTCCGGGTTCTAGTTCAGGAATTCGCGCACGCGCTCGACCGTTGGCGCGGCCTTTCCACAAGCCATGCTTAAAGTTCCGAATTTTGTTGGGTTCAGTTCAGAGGATCAGGAGTCGAGTAGGTCGCTATAAGGCCCACTTCCGCCCATCGCGTGACGACCCTCACCCGCTCGCTTTCGCTCGCCGGCCTCTCCCGCAAGGGGCGAGGGGGAAATCAACGATGTCAAAGAGCTGAAAAGTCCAGGCGCGCATCTTCCCTCGCCCCCTTTTGGGGGAGAGGGCTAGGGTGAGGGGGTCTCTCCGCGCGACGGTTTCCAAAATTGGTTGAGGAGCATCTTGTTTCGCGACAACTGTGGGAGAGATCGCGTGCGGAGGCGCCCCCTCACCCTTCCCTCTCCCCCGATGGGTGTATAGACCGGGGACATAGGTGACACCGTTCGGGGACATGGGTGACACCTCTCCTTTGCGGAGGAGTCGCGCGGAGGAGGGGGATATTCACAATGCCATGGCAGGAGCTGTCGAGGATGGCGCAACGGGAAGAGTTTGTGCGATTGGCGTTGGCAGCTGGGGCGAATGTGAGCGAGCTTTGCCGGCGCTTTGGGATCAGCCGCAGCAAGGGCTACAAGTGGCTTGGCCGCTATCGCGCGGAAGGGGCTGGGGGTCTTTGTGACCGCTCGCGCCGCCCGAAGCTCAGCCCGAAGCGGACGGCGGCTGTGGTTGAGGATCGTGTGCTGGCCATTCGCGCCGAAAGCAACGGCGCTTGGGGCGGGCGCAAGATCGCTCGGGTGCTGCGCAACAAAGCCGAGAGCGTGCCTTCGGCGAGCACGATCACTGCCATCCTCAGGCGCAACGGCAAGCTTGCGGAGCGCAGCCCCGAGCATCCCGGTCCCTACCGGCGCTTCGAGCGCGCGCAGCCCAACGAGCTCTGGCAGATGGACTTCAAGGGCGATTTCGCGATCGCCAATGGCCGCTGCCATGCGCTCACCATCCTCGACGACCACTCGCGCTACGCCTTGGGCCTGGCGGCGTGCGGCAATCAGCAGGAGGCCACCGCCCGGCAAGCGCTGGTGGCGGTCTTCCGCCGCTACGGCCTGCCGCTCGCGATGCTCATGGACAACGGCTCGCCATGGGGAGATTCCGGCGGGGAGCATCACACCCGCTTCACTGTCTGGCTGATGCGGCTTGGCATCAAGGTGAGCCACGGGAAACCCTATCACCCGCAGACCCAGGGCAAGGACGAGCGCTTCCATCGCTCGCTCAAGGCCGAGGTGCTGGCAGGCAGAAGCTTCGCCGATCTTGCTCATTGCCAGCAGGTCTTCGACCGCTGGCGGCCGGTCTACAACACCGAGCGGCCGCACGAGGCGCTCGGCTTCGCCGTTCCGGCCGATCGCTATCGCATGAGCCAAAGCCCCTATCCCGAAGCACTGCCCGAGATCGACTACGCAGCGAGCGACATCGTGCGCAAGACCGACTGCACCGGCAAGATCAGCTTCAGAAATCAAGCCTGGCGTATCGGCAAAGGGTTCTGTGGCGAGCGGGTCGCACTGCGACCGACCAATGCCGACGGCGTCCTGACCGTTCACTACGGCGCGCATCAGATCGGCAGCCTCGATCTCAACGGCGGCGCCATCCACATCGGCGGCGGCCATGGACAATTCGCCAGTCCTCCACAGGTTATCCACAGTCAATCAACAACAACAACAGATCCATGAGTAATGATGGAAGTGGACTCCTTCATCTGTCACCCATGTCCCCGAACGGTGTTACCTATGTCTCCGGCCCGTACACCCCTTTCGGGGGAGAGGGCAGGGTGAGGGGGTGCTTCCCCAAGCGAGATCAGCAGCGTTATTCCGCAAACCCGGACGCTTCTCGACTCAATATCCGAAACCGGTCACGCGGAGAGACCCCTCACCCTAACCCTCTCCCCCAAAAGGGGCGAGGGAAGATGCGCGCCTGAACTTCTCCCGCTCTTTGACATCGTAGATATGGGACGCGGGCCTTTCCGCTCGAACGTTCAAACCGAGCGAGGGTGGCGCGCGGAACCGCTCGAGATGGTCTCTCCGGGCGATGAATTTTCGAAAAGCGTCCTCGGGTTACCCCTCAGGGGCTTGCGCCGGGATGACGGGAGCGAAACGATCCTTGCGCACGAGCCCGATCTGTCCACCCATGGGAACGACGGCGCCGGCCGGCTCCAATATGCGCGTAAGCACGCCGGCGACCGGAGCTTCGATCTCGATCACCGCCTTGTCGGTCTCGATCTCGGCGACGAGCTCGCCTCTCTCCACCTTGTCTCCCACGCTTTTCGCCCAGCGCAAGATCTTGCCTTCGCTGACCGTCAGGTCGCCGAAAGGCATGATGATCGGCTCTCCGTCCAGGGCTTCGATCCGGCGCGGCGTCTCCAACACCGGTGCGACTGAAACGGAAGCCGGGAGAGCGGGGGCAATGCTTGCCGCGTTGCGCCAATGCCGGGGAACGGGCGGAACGCCCGCAATCACGTTTTTCGCCGCGGCCGCGATCTTCCGCGCATCGATGACCATTGCGCGCTCGAGCGCCGGAGCGAGCGGATGAGGAACGGCCTCGGTGTGGAGCCGCCCGACCGGCGCGTCGAGCTCATCGAAGGCAAGCTCGTTCATCGCCTGCGCGAGCTCGGCCCCGACCCCGCACATGGCATAGCCCTCATCGACGATCAGCAGGCGATGCGTCTTCCTCACGCTCGCGGCGACCGTATTCACGTCGAGCGGCATGATCGTCCTGAGGTCGATCACCTCACACTCGATTCCCTCGCCCGCGAGCGTCTCGGCCGCTTCGAGCGAACGGATGAGCAGCTGCCCCGCCGAGACGATCGTCAGGTCGCGGCCCTGGCGTGCGAGACCGGCAACCCCGAACGGAACAAGATGCTCGCCTTCGGGGACCTCGCCTTTCGAGGCGAAGAGCGCCTTGCTCTCGAGCATGATCACCGGGTCGCAGGCGCGAAGGGCGGTCTTCATCAGCCCTTTGGCGTCGGCGGGGTTCGAAGGCACGGCGACAACGAGGCCTGGCACATGCGCCCAGATCGGATGGTAGGCGCCGCTGTGATGCGGTCCCGCACTCCGCACCGCGCCCGCACCCGCTCTTACCACGAGGGGAGCGCTCATCTGGCCGTTGGACATGTAGCGCAGCCGTGCCGCCTGAAGGATGATCTGCCCGGCCGCCTCGAACATGAAGTCGGCAAACATCAGGTCCGCGATCGTGCGTGCGCCCGTCGCCGACGCTCCGATCGCGGCAGCCGTGAAGCCTTGTTCGGAAATGGGCGTGTCGACCATGCGGTTGGGTCCGAACTCGTGCCAGAGCCCCTTGGTGTGCGCGAAGCTCCCGCCCCGCTCGCCCGTCCCTTCGCCGAAATAGAGGATGTGCGGATCGCGGCGCATTTCCTCCGCTACCCCGTCGCGAACCGCATCGAGCCAGCCGGTCATGACCCTCTTCGCGGATCGTGGACCAGCGAGCGCCTCAGGCGGATTGAGCGGATCTGCAAAGACGAACTGGTGCACCGTCGCCGGATCGGGCTCGGGCGCCTCGCGGGCAAAGGCGAGCGCTTCTCCGACCTGCTTCTCGATCACAGCGTCGATCGCATCGAGCTCGGACGATGAGATGGAGGCGTCGATCAGCAGTTCACGGAAACTCTTGATCGGGTCGCGGTTCGCCCAGGCGTCGATCTCAGCCTGCGTCCGGTAGGTGCCGGCCACCGGGTCGCAGGCGCGAAGGGCGGTCTTCATCAGCCCTTTGGCGTCGGCGGGGTTCGATGGCACGGCGACAACGAGGCCTGGCACATGCGCCCAGATAGGATGGTAGGCGCCGCTGTGATGCGGTCCCGCAC
>JBJMRA010000039.1:0-8422 GCA_045802365.1 Hyphomicrobiales bacterium
ATCGAGGGCTCGTTGACATCGATCTTCTGGAAGCGGCGGACAAGCGCCCGGTCCTTCTCGAAGTGCTGGCGGTACTCTTTGTACGTGGTCGAGCCGATGCACCTGAGACTTCCGCCGGCAAGAGCCGGTTTCAACAGGTTCGAGGCGTCCATCGCCCCGCCGCTCGTCGCCCCGGCCCCGATCACCGTGTGAATCTCGTCGATGAACATGATGGCGCCGGGCAGGCGCTCGATCTCCTTGATGACCGCCTTCAAGCGCTCCTCGAAATCGCCGCGGTACCTAGTCCCGGCGAGGAGCGCCCCCATGTCGAGCTGAAAGATCGTACAACCGCGAAGCACGTCCGGCACCTCGCCGTTGACGATCCGACGGGCGAGGCCCTCGGCGATTGCCGTCTTGCCGACGCCCGGGTCGCCGACGAACAAAGGATTGTTCTTCTGGCGACGGCAGAGGATCTGGATCGTGCGCTGGACTTCGTTCACCCGGCCAATCAGCGGGTCGATGCGGCCCGCTTCGGCCTTTCGGTTGAGGTTTATGCAGTAGGCCTCGAGCGCGTCGCCATCGGACTTCTTCTTGCTGTCGCTCTGCTCGCCTTCGTTCTGCTGATCCTGGTCGACGCCCCGGGCCACCCGTGGCTCGTTGAGGCCCGGCCGCTTCGCGATCCCGTGAGAGATGTAGTTCACGGCATCGTATCGCGTCATGTCCTGTTCTTGCAGGAAATAGGCGGCGTGGCTCTCCCGCTCGGCAAAGATGGCGACCAGAACATTGGCCCCCGTCACCTCGTCGCGACCCGAAGACTGGACGTGGATCACGGCACGCTGGATGACGCGCTGGAAGCCGGCGGTCGGCTTCGAATCCTTCCCGTCGTCGGTGATCAGGTTCGAGAGCTCGTTGTCGATGTAGCTCTCGAGATTGCGCCTAAGGATCTCGAGATCGACGCTGCAGGCGCGCATGACCGCCGCGGCGTCCTTGTCGTCGACCAAGGCCAAGAGCAGGTGCTCCAAGGTCGCGTATTCGTGGCTGCGCTCATTGGCTATAGCGAGGGCACGATGAAGCGCCTTTTCGAGACTGCGTGAGAAAGTGGGCAAGGGGCGCTCCTATTCTTTTTCCAGGGTGCACTGTAGCGGATGCTGATGCTTGCGCGCAAAGTCCATGACCTGAGTAACTTTGGTTTCAGCGACTTCGAACGTATAGACGCCGCAGACACCCACCCCCTTCTGATGGACGTGCAGCATGATTCGCGTCGCCTCCTCGCGCCCCTTGTTGAAGAAGCGCTCGAGAACGTGAACGACGAACTCCATCGGGGTGTAGTCGTCGTTGAGGAGGAGGACCTTGTAGAGCGACGGCTTCTTGGTCTTGGGCTTCGTTTTGGTGATGACACCCGTCTGCCCATTGTCTCGATTTGAGTCCCGGTCTCGCATCTTGCTCAATATATTGCGGTGACCCGAAAATGGGAGGGTGCAATCGCGGCGTTTTTTCGTCCACTCAAAAACAAAAAGCCCGGAAGAACGTTCCGGGCTCAGATTGCGGAATGAGAAGGTAAGGTTTACTTCGCGACCTTCGGTGCGAAAGAACTGAACTTCGCTTCGAACGGCCGGTAGGCTTCCTTCGCAGTGGCGAGGTAGAGTTCGCCGAACTTGTTGAGCTGCGAGAAGAGCGACTCGTAGGTATCCTTCGCATAGCCCTGCTGGACCTCGAGCGCCTTGTCGAAAGACTTCGCGGCGGCGGCCTGCTCGAAGGCTTCCGATCCCTTCTCGAAGGTCCGGCGGGCGTATTCCACCGCTTCCGCCGTCATCGTCTGAAAGCCTTTGGTGACCGCCGCAGCCGAAGCCACATAGGCGTCCATGCCCTCTTTCCCATAAGTTTGAAAATCTTCGAACGACTTCATCATCTCGGTTCTCCTGGGGTATGACAGATTGTCATGTGCCAGAAATATATGCACTGCACAAAAACCTGTCAACAAGTTCTTGCAGTGCACAATAGCCGCTGATGCATCGGGAATTCAGGGTTTGGTAAGTTTCCATACACGATGATCGGTGCTAAAGGTCGCCAACGCGAGTTGAGGGCGGCTTTCGTGTTGATGGGTGTTCGCTCAGGGCGGAGCGGCGGAGCTTTGGTAATGGGTGAAGCGGGACAGGGCCGGCGGCGGCTCGGGGGGATGGCGTCGAGTTCCAGGAGGGGAGCATGGGTGTCCCTTCTATCATGTGCGATCCTCCTGTTCGGAGCTTTGGAGGTCATTGCGAAGCCTCGCTTCTCGGCAATTGCCGTCGACGCGAGGACCGGAGCCGTCCTGTTTTCCAAAGATCCCGACGGCATCACCCACCCTGCCTCGCTCACCAAGGTCATGACGCTCTACATTCTGTTCAGCGAGCTCAAAGCGGGGCGGGTAAAGCTCGATACCCAGTTCAGCGTGTCGCGCGCTGCTTCGGCGAAGGCTCCTTCGAAGCTCGGCTTGAAACCCGGACAGACCATCAGGGTCGAAGATGCCATAAAGGGCCTGGTCACCCGGTCCGCAAACGACGCGGCGGCGGTTGTTGCCGAAAATCTTGCGTCAAGCGAGCGCGACTTTGCCGCCCGCATGACGAGGACTGCGCTCTCGCTCGGAATGTCGCGCACGGTCTTCCGAAACGCGTCCGGACTTCCCGACCCGGCCCAGGTGACGACGGCGCGAGACATCGCGACCTTGAGCCTTCGCATCCAGCGTGATTTTCCCGAGTATTATCCGTATTTCCGCCTCACCTCCTTTGTCTACAACGGGAAGGTCATCCGAACCCATAACCGCATGCTCGGGCGTTATCCCGGCCTCGACGGCATCAAGACGGGGTACGTCGCGGCGTCCGGCTTTAACCTGGCGAGCTCAGCTCGGCGCGGCGATAAGCGCGTTATCGGGGTGGTGATGGGGGCAGCGTCGACCGGATCGCGCAATGCCTACATGACGCGGATGCTCGACGCCGCATTCCCCGATTGCAAGGACGGTACGATGCTCGCGAGCGCCATCGAAGGCGTGTCTCCAAAGACAGTCGAGCCTGAGCCCGAAAAGCAAGTGGCAGACGCGGAGGACGCCGCGAGCGCCACAGTTCCGCCGCCTAAGCCGAAGAAAAAGCCAAGACTCAAGCTGGCGAAAGCCGCTGAACCTGAGATGCCACCCGAGCAAACCTCTTCCGCGGAAGAGGAGACGGATGGGATCGCGGAGACCACGCCGGCGAAGCTCAACGTCGACATCGCCGCGCTTCCGGACCTCAATTCTAGCTCGGCCGCCGACGCGATCGCGGAGGTCAAGTCCCCAACGGCCGAGGAGCCTCGCCCCGAGACCCAGGCGACCCCCACCTTCGCCAAAGCCGACGCGATACCCTCGATTGGGAACAGTGCGACGGCCGAGACGGTTCTCAGCAAGACAACTCCCGACGGCACTCCTTTGCCGTTCGCGGTCAAGCAGCCGAGCGATGACGCCGGCGGGATTGTGGTCACTCCCGCTGCCGATGTCACCTGGCATATCCAAATCGGTGCCTATCCGAACAAGAAGGCTGCGCAGTCGGTTCTCCGGAGGCTTCGCGGACTGGGCCTCGACCTCCTCAATGACAAGGAAGCGCTTACCGTCGAGGTGCAGATCGGCAGCACTATGCTTTACCGGGCGCGCTTTTCGGGGTTCACCGAGCAGACGGCGCGCTCGGCCTGCCGCACGATCGCCAAGCAGGGCTTCGGCTGCGTGCCGATGCAGCCTCAATCCTGAAGCAGGACGTCCTTGGCCTGGTTGACCTTGGCGGCGAGGTAATCCGACCCGCCACGGTCGGGATGAAGTTCCTTCATCAGGCGGCGGTGCGCCGATCGAATATCGTTCGCGCTCGCCCCCTTCCTCAGCCCAAGCACCGCCAGAGCTTCCTCGGCGTTCATTGCGGTCGAAGGGCGAGGCCTACCACCCGCCCGCGGAGCCTCCCAGCGCTCGCGCCATCCGTTCCGCGTGCGATCGAGCCATGCTTCAAGCAATTGCCGGCTCTGATCGGTTGCGCCACCGCATTGGGCGTAAAGCTGGCGAAGGTCTCCTTCGCTCAGTGACGACAGCCGGCGGCCGGCGAACGGACCCGCAAGGACCTCCCCGTCCATTGATCCCGTGTCATGGTCGAGCTCCATTGCGAAGTACTGGGTTTTCACCCGCGATGCTTGGCCGCGCTGCTTCTGCTGCCACGGAAATCCTCCGCCCAGTGCTCCTGAATAGCCCATCAGACCCAACCCGACCGCGAACAGCGGAACCGCCACAACGATCGCTCCGCGCACCGCGAGCAATCCGGCGACGCCGATCAGCGCCGCTCCGCCGATCTTTCGGATTATCCCGGAGATCTGGGCGGGCGGCGTGTAGGCGAGCGTGCGGAGCGCCCAATAGGCCCCCATGACGACCGCCAGAGCGATCACGAGATTGAAGATGCCCATCAGCCGAGCTGCTCGAGGAGGAGACGCCCGGAGGCGCTGGCACCCGCCGAATGGTCTTGAAGCGCCATCCTGCCGCCCGCCGCGTAGACCGCGACAGCGGCCAGCAATTCCCGCAAGAGACGCGCCGAATCGCTGCCCAGGCGGAAGTAGGCGCCCCGCGTCAACCGGGCGATTTCGCGAAAAGCCCGCTCGGCCGTGAGACTGCGGCCCTCCTGAAACATGAACATCGGAACGCCGAGGAGACCGATGTCGCCGGCCTTGCTGCAGAGTTCGTCGATGTTCTCCTCCATTGCATCGCCTACATACACGACCGCCGACACTTTGTTGGCGTTCGCTTCCCGTTTGATGTGGGAGAGCACCCGCGAAATCTGCGTGCTTCCGCCCCGGCATTCGATTCCGGTCATGAGCCGCGCAAGGGCGGAGGGCGTGCTCGCCCATTTCGAAGCCCGGCACTCATGGAAACCGCGGAAATAGACGAGCTGGACATCGAGGCCGCCGATCGCCTCCGTCACGGTGAACATCTCACTCTGGATATGGAGCGCTCGGTCCCATGTGGGCTGGCGGCTCATGGTGGCATCCATGGCGAAAACGAGCCTGCCACGCTTTCCCGGCTCGGACCGGGCCGGAGGGACTGCATGAAGCTTGGCGAGGAAGCTCGAGACGTCCTCCGGCGAGGATAACTCGCTGGAGCTTCCCGCCCGAACCTGGTTTTTGGACTCGCCGGCCATCTCACGCCCTTACACCCAGCCTGAGATAGGAAATTGTAGCACGAAAAGAAGCGCGGTCGGTCAAGAGAGTAGCGCTTCCTGCTCGACAGTCGCGCGAGCCGCCGACTCGCCCGCGACGATCGCCGCCTCGAACCACCCCGGCGACTGCGGGGAATAGTCCGAAGAGGCGAAAGCGAGGCGGCCTTCCGGCTTCCAAACGGAACTGTCGGCAATCCAGAGGGCATCGGCCGGGAGGGCGACCCACGTCCCCCTCGCCCACGGATCGCTCACCCAATCGTGATAACCCCAGGCGATTATCTCGGCCTCGGGAAAGAAACGGGAAAGACTGCTGGCGATGTCATCCCGCTTCGCGGGGTCGAAATCGGGCAGGCCAAAACCAACGATCAGGGTCGTGCCGTTTCCTCCCTCACGTTCTGCGAACATCCATCGGATGCCGCCCGCACCGCCCGTTGCGAGCACTCCGACGGGAACCCCTCTCGCCTCGATCCATATCTTGATCGAACGTCCGCCATGCCCGAGCGCCGCGGCCTCTGCCTTGCGTCCCCTCAGTGCAGGCGTGAACGTGATCGTCCCTATCGCATTCAGCGGCAGGGCGACGATAGCAGAGCGAGCAGCGATCTCAGTTCCACTGCTGGTCGTTGCGACAATCCGATCAGACTCGTGCCGTACCCGGACCACTGGAGCATTCGGTCTGAGGTCTGCATCGGAGAGCGCGATCATCCGTTCGCAGAGGATGCTGGCGCCGGGCTCGAGCGTGTGGGCCAGGGCGCCCATCATGCCTTCAGGCGTCCGTCCGCCATAGGCGCAGCTCGACAGGAACTCGGCCGCCGAGATTCGATCGGGGTCGCCGTTGCCGGAGATCGTCCACCACGCCATGATCTGCGTCCGCGCGGGCGGGCTTGCGTCGATTGCCGCGAGGTACGCATCGAGCGACACCTCGGCGACATCGCACGCCTGGTTCTGCTGGTAGCGTTTTACGTCGGCTCTCAGCCTCGCCATCGCGCGACCGAACTCTGCCCTCTCCTCTGCGGCGCACGGCTCTCCCGTCCGGAGCGTCCGGCCGTCGTGAAACCGATGCTCGATGACGGGATGCCGGGGCCGCCAGCTCACACCGGTCAGTCCGGCGTAATAGCGGATGCGGTTCTGCCATGGCGTGATCCAGCTGCCGCCGAATTCGAGGAGGTCGCCCCCTGATCCGAATGGGCGCGTGTAGGCGCGGCCCCCCACCCGGTCGCGGGCTTCCAAGATGATCGATTTCAGGCCTGCGCCAGCACAGGTGCAAGCCGCCGCCGCGCCAGCGAGGCCCGCGCCGATGATTACGACGTCTTTGATCGTCATGCGGGTCCGGTATCCGCGCCGAGCGACATGAGTGCTGGGTTACCTCCGGATGCCGTTACGTCGACCGACGACACACGCTCCACTCCGAAGCGGAGGAGGTAATGCGGGCCGCCGGCCTTGGGTCCGGTGCCCGATAGCCCCTCCCCGCCGAAAGGCTGGGCCGCAACGACGGCGCCGATCTGATTGCGGTT
Source organism: Hyphomicrobiales bacterium (assembly GCA_045802365.1). Taxonomy (GTDB): domain Bacteria; phylum Pseudomonadota; class Alphaproteobacteria; order Rhizobiales; family Aestuariivirgaceae; genus JBJMRA01. The sequence continues at coordinate 6,680 of JBJMRA010000039.1, forward strand.
GACGTACATGTTCCCGACGCGGATGCGCGAGCGCACCTCCTCTACCGTGCTCTCGATCCGGGTATGGAGGCCGAGCGTCAGCCCGTAGCCCGTTGCGTTGATGGCATTGCAGACCTCGCCGAGGCGGTCGCCAGCGAAACGCGTGACATGGAGGATAGGGCCGAAGACTTCCCGCTCGAGCACGTCGATGGACTGCAGCTCGTAAGCTGCTGGGGAAACGAACGTGCCCTCCCGGGCCGCTTCGGGCAGCGGCAGATCGACGATCGTCTTGGCCTCACGGGCCATTCGTTGCTTGTGCTTGAGAAGGACCTCGCGCGCTTCTGCATCGATGACCGGACCGAGGTCGGTTGCGTATTCCATCGGGTCGCCGATCCGGAGCTCCTCCATGGCACCGGCGAGCATCGGGACGAGGCGATGGGCGATGTCCTCCTGAACGAAGAGGATCCGGGCCGCCGAGCAGCGCTGGCCGGCGCTGTCGAAGGCGGACGAGATCACGTCGCGAACAGCCTGCTCGGGAAGGGCCGAAGAATCGACGATCATTGCGTTCATGCCGCCAGTCTCGGCGATGAAGGGCAGGATCGGCCCGCTCCTTGCGGCGAGCACGCGGTTGATAACGGCAGCGCTCTCGTTCGAGCCGGTGAAAGCGATGCCGGACAGGGCTCGATGAGAAAGGATCACCTTGCCGAGCCTCGCGCCCTCGCCGGGGAGGAGATGCAGTACGTGGCCCGGTATCCCGGCCGCATGAAGAAGCTTGACCGCCTCGAATGCGACGAGCGGGGTCTGCTCGGCGGGCTTCGCCACGACCGCATTGCCGGCCGCCAGAGCCGCAGCGACCTGTCCCGTGAAGATCGCCAGCGGAAAGTTCCAAGGGCTGATGCAGGCGAAGACGCCCCTGCCTTGAAGAAAGAGTTCGTTGCGCTCGCCGGTCGGTCCCGGGAGGGCGAGCGGCGCTGTGAACTGGCGCCGCGCGAGCTCTGCATAGTAGCGCAGGAAATCCACGGCTTCGCGAAGGTCGGCAAGCGCATTGTCGAGAGTCTTGCCGGCCTCGCGCACGAGGAGCGACATGAGGCGGACGCGATTGGCTTCGTACAAATCCGCCGCACTTTCGAGAAGGCGAGCCCGCTCCTCGCCGCCCCGGCGGTCCCACTCCCGCTGCGCTTTGCTCGCGACCGACATGGCCTCGTTTGCGATCTTCTCGCTTGCCTCGACGACTTCGCCGACGACCATCCGCCGGTCATGCGGGGCCCTTACGGGCTGGGGTTGACCGTTCCGGAGCTCTCGCCCCGCAACGATCGGCACCGCAGTCGGTCTTTGGCGGGAGGCCTCGGTCAGCTCGGCCGCGAGCCTTGTTTGGGTTCCCTCGTCCCACAGCGGCAATCCGGCAGAGTTGATCCGTGGCGCGAACAAGTCACGGGGCAGCGGAATGCGCGGGTGCGGAATCGACTCGAGTCTTGCAATGTCCTCGACCGGATGGGCGATGATCTCGGCGATCGGCGCCTCATCATCGGCCAGCCGATTGACGAAAGACGTGTTAGCGCCGTTCTCGAGGAGCCTCCGCACCAGATAAGCCAGGAGATCCTCGTGACTGCCGACCGGGGCGTAGATGCGGCAGGGCTGGTGCATCTTGTCCCGCCCGATGATCTCCTCGTAGAGCGCCTCGCCCATGCCGTGAAGACGCTGGAACTCGAACCGCCTGTCGTTCCCCGCCATAACCGACACGGCCGCAACGGTATGGGCGTTGTG
>JBJMRA010000007.1:0-25223 GCA_045802365.1 Hyphomicrobiales bacterium
CCGCGGCACCACCGCCGGTCTGTGCCAGTGCGGCCGTGCTCGCGAAAGCGACGACGGTCGCCAATGCGATCGTTTTGAGTCTCATGTTGGAGTCCCTTTCGGTTGTTTCGATGCCTGCCTAAGGCTCGGCCTCGAAGGACCGTTCCCGATTCTCCTCCAACCCAAAATAAGGTGAGGGCGGGGCGCTTACGCTAGGTACTGCTCGACGAGAGCCCCCCAAAGGGCGGCCCCTTTGATCAGCAACTCGTCGTTGAAGTCGTAGCCCGGGTCATGCAGCATCTTGCGTCCGGGCTCATCGCCGTTGCCGACTATGAAGTAGCACCCGGGCGCCTTCTCGAGCATATAGGCGAAGTCCTCCGAGACCATGAAGGGCTTGTCGAGATCGACGACCCCGGGCTCCATGCTTGCAGCGACGTTCCGTGTGAACTCGGTTTCGGCAGCCGAGTTGATCGTCGGCGGATAGCTGAACTCGTAATCGACATCGGCCGTGCAGCCGAAAGCTGCGCACTGGTTTTCGATTAATGCGGGGATGCGGCGTGCAAGCTCATCGCGCACGGCCTTCGAGCAGCTGCGTATCCCAACATCGAGGTGAGCGGTTTGCGGAATGATCGTCGAGGAATTGCCGGCATTGAAGGCGCCAACGGTGATGACAGCGGCTTCGCCCGGATCGATGTTGCGTGAAACGATGGTCTGGAGCGCCATGACCACCGCAGCCCCGGCGATGACCGGATCGACGGCGCGATGCGGGACCGCCCCATGCCCTCCTATGCCTTTGATCGCGACTCTCGCGAGGTCGACGGACGCCATTATCGCGCCGGGCTTGAGCTGCACTTGGCCAACGGGAGCTCCCGGCCAGTTGTGGAAGGCGAAGACGGCATCGCAGGGGAAGCGCTCAAAAAGTCCGTCTTCGATCATCCGCTTGGCGCCGCTGACGTCCTCCTCCGCCGGCTGGAAGATCAGATGGACGGTGCCGTCGAAGTTGCGGCTCTCCGCCAGATGGCGCGCGGCTCCGAGCAGTGTCGTCGTATGTCCGTCGTGGCCGCAGGCATGCATCTTACCCGGAGTTCGGGAGGCATAGGGCAGTCCCGTTGTCTCCGTTAGGGGAAGCGCATCCATGTCGGCTCGAAGCCCGATGCTGCGGCGCGATGTACCGTTGCTCAGGGTTCCGACGACCCCCGTCCCCGCAAGGCCTCTCGTAACGGAATAACCCAGTTTCGTGAGCTCGCGTGCGACGATCTCGCTCGTGCGGACCTCTTCGAACAGAAGCTCTGGATGCATGTGGAGATCGCGCCTGATGGCGGTGAGCTCATCGGCGTGGCGGGCGATGATATCGATGTTCATCTTTTCTGCGGGATTTGCCGTTCGACGAAATAAAAGACCCGGGTTATGACATAGGTCAGGCAGAAATACACGACGGCGACCATGAGCAGCGGCTCATAGACGCGATACGTGTCCTGGCGGATTTGATAGGAAGCGCCGTAGAGCTCGATCACGGTAACCGTTGCCGCGAGGGGCGTCGACTTGAGCTGGGTGATGACTTCGCCGCCAAGAGTCGGCAGCACGATACGCACGGCGCGCGGAAACCAGATGCGGCGAAGCGCCGTCCAGGGTGACATTCCGAAGGCCCGTGCTGCTTCGAGCTCGCCTTTGGGAACGCTGAGGAACGCCCCCTTCATGACCGCCCCCTCGTAGCCTGCGAAGCTCAAGGTGAACGAGAGCGCGGCGTAGAAGACGCCTTCTCGCAGCACCGGCCACAGAAAGCTGTGCCGGATCCAGGGGATTTGAGGGAACAGGGATCCAAGACCGTAGTAGAGGAGCCAGAGCTGGATGAGGAGCGGCGTGCCGCGGATGGCGGTGCAGAACCCGGCGGCGAGCCAGGCGAGCGGCTTCGGCCCGGTGACCTGAACGAGGCCGATCGGGACGGCGAACAGCATTCCGATGGCGCAGGAGACAACGAGCAGAATGATCGTGAGCCACAGGCCATAGAGGATGAGCGGCAGGTATTCGGGAAACCACGACCAATCCATGCTCAGGCCAGTTTGGGCTGGCCGCGGCGGACATACCGGTCGAGCGCACCGAATCCCCAGAGCGACACGAGCGAGATTGCGAGATAGATGAGCGCCGCGACGAAGAAGAACAGGAAATAGTGCTTGGTGCCGCCCGCGGCTTGGCGCGTCTGCAGCGCGAGCTCGCTGTACCCGACGACCGCAACGAGGGCCGAATCCTTCGTTGCGTTGAGCCATAGATTAGAGAGGCCGGGAATGGCGTTCGGCAGCATGGCTGGAAGCACCGCGCGGCGGAATCGCAGAAATGGGCTCATTCCGAACGCTTTGGCGGCCTCGATCTGGCCAATCGGTATCGCTTGTATGGCGCCGCGCAGGACTTCCGTGGAATAAGCTCCTTGCACGAACCCAAGTACGGCGACCGCTGCGCTGAACCCGCTGATGCGAACGGCTTCGAACCCGAGACTCGCGAGCACGCGGTTGAGCGTGTCGGTGCCCAGATAGTAGAGCATCACGATCATCAAGAGCTCCGGGACCGAGCGCACCACCGTCGTGTAGCCGTCGAGAATGGCCCTCGTGATCTTGCCGCCGCTGAGCTTGCCGATCGCGCCGCCCAATCCGAGCGCCAAGCCCAGCGCATACGCAAAAAACGAGATCTTGAGAGTGCTGATCGCTCCCAGCAAAAGATTGCCTCCCCAGCCGGGGGGCTGAAGCGCCAGAAGGTCGATCCAGCTCGCCGGCTGAGGCATATTTGCCTGTTGTTGCTCGATGAACCCCGTTTAGCGGGGTCGCGGTCCCTCTTCTCTCAGGAGGTCGGAGTGGTCATCTTGCCGACGAGTTGCGGGTACTTTTGCGTGATCTTGTCTATCTCGCCCGACTTCGCGACTTCGGAAATGGCTTTGTTCAGCTTCTCCTTCAACGCAGTGTCTTCCTTGCGAACTCCGCCCCCAGCGCCCGGGCCGAAAATCTCAAGGTCCTCAGGGGCCTGAGCCTTAAGCTCGCAACAGGCTTTCCCCTGATCGGTATTCAAGAAATCACCGAGTGCCATCGAATCGGCTTGCACATAGTCGAGCCGGCCCGCTGCCAAATCCTGATTGGCCTCGTCTTGGGTCTGATACGCCTTGATCGTGGACTTTGCGGCGAAATACTTCTTCGCATAGTTCTGGTGCGTAGTGGACACCTGGACGCCGATGGTCTTACCCGCCAGGTGCTCCGGCGAGATGTCCTTGTCGCCATCCTTCTGGCCGATGATTACCGACGGAGTGTTGTAGTACATGTTGGTGAAGTCGATCGTCTTCTTGCGCTCCGCCGTGATGGACATCGACGACCAGATCACATCGATCTGCTTGGAGGTGAGCGCCGGAATGATGCCGTCCCAGGCGACTTCCACGAGCTCGCATTTCTCGTTCATCTTGGCGCAGACCGCGTTCATGAGGTCGATTTCCCACCCGACCCATTTGCCCGACGCGTCCTTCGAGCTGAACGGCGGATAGGGCTCGGCGGCCACGCCGAACTTGAGATCGGCCTTGGCTTGGGCCGCGAACCCAAGCGCTACAGCCGCAGCGGCAGTTAACAGCAAACGACGCGAAAGCTTCATCTTCTTCTCCCTAGCAAGCCGGGCCCTTCAAGAAACCCGGTCGTTCCCAAACATGGAGTTTATCACCCATTACGACCCTAGTGAACCGTCGACACGAACTGCTTGCAGCGATCGCTCCTGGGCGATCCGAAGACTCGGCTGGGCGGCCCCTCCTCTTCGATCAGCCCTTTGTGCAGATAGATAACGTGAGTCGAAACGTCTCTGGCGAATTTCATCTCGTGGGTCACGAGTAGCATCGTCCGCCCCTCTTCCGCGAGGTCTCGAATCACTCTCAGCACCTCGCCGACGAGCTCGGGGTCGAGCGCCGACGTCGGCTCGTCGAACAGCATGACCTCCGGTTCCATCGCGAGCGCCCGGGCGATGGCCGCGCGTTGCTGCTGTCCGCCCGACAGGAAAGCCGGGTATTGATCGCGTTTATCGAAGAGTCCAACCTTGTTGAGCAACGCCTCGGCGCGCTCGATCGCTTCGGCGCGGGGAAGCTTGAGCACATGAACCGGCGCCTCGATGACGTTCTGAATCACGGTCATATGCTGCCAAAGATTGAAGCTTTGGAACACCATCCCCAGGCGGGTTCGAATGCGCTCCACCTGCCGGCGATCGACCGGGACGAGATCGCCGTCCTTTCCCGGCCTCACTTTAACATGCTCGCCGGTCACCGTGATGCTACCGCTCGTCGGTATCTCGAGGAAGTTGATGCACCTGAGAAAGGTGCTCTTGCCGGATCCCGAAGCGCCGATCATCGAGACCACGTCGCCTTGGTGAGCGACGAGCGAAACGCCTTTCAAGACCTCGAGCTGTCCGAAGCTTTTGTGCAGATTCTCGACGACCACCGCGGGCTCGCCGTCCGTTCTAGCCCTTGCCAAGTCGTTCACCCTCATCGTCGCGGGAATTTAATCAGAGCGATTTAGGCGGTCAACGCCCTGCTTTCCTTCCATTCGCGGACTCGCTACCTTGCGTGTCGGCTCCGGCACGAACCGGATGCGCCGCTCGACCGCGGCTCAAGTAACGAAATTAGCCCTGGGGAGGCCGTCGATCATGAACTCGCTGAGGATCATAGGTGTCACGCTGCTCACTGCCGCGTTGGCTGGCGGGGCGGCTTTGGCCGACATGAAAGCGGAAGCCGGCAAGGGCGAAGGGGCCGTCGATATCGTGGCGTGGCCGGGGTATATCGAGCGCGGCGAGTCGGACAAGAGCTACGACTGGGTCACCGGTTTCGAGAAGGAGACCGGGTGCAAGGTGAGCGTCAAGACCGCCGCCACCTCGGACGAAATGGTGACGCTCATGAACCAAGGAGGCTTCGATCTCGTGACGGCCTCGGGAGATGCCTCGCTCAGGCTCGTAGCCGGCAAGAAAGTCCAGCCGATCAATATCGACCTTATCCCCAACTGGAAGAATGTGGATGAGCGGCTGCAGAATGCGCCGTGGAATACCGTCGAGGGCGTCCATTACGGAACGCCTTATCAGTGGGGCCCAAACGTGCTCGCCTACAACACTGAGGTGTTCAAGGAAGCGCCGAAGAGCTGGTCGGTCGTGTTCGAAGAGCAGACCCTTCCAGACGGAAAATCCAACAAGGGCCGGGTGCAGGCCTACTATGGCGCGATATACATCGCCGATGCCGGGCTCTACCTCATGAAGACCAAGCCCGAGCTCGGGATCAAGAATCCATATGAGCTGAATGAGGCTCAGTTTGCAGCAGCGGTCGATCTGCTCAAGCAGCAGCGCAAGCTGATCGGCCGATACTGGGGCGACGCAATGGTCCAGGTCGACGACTTCAAGAACGAGGGCGTCGTCGCCTCTTCCTCCTGGCCATACCAGGTAAACCTCCTCCAGCTCGATAAGAAGCCGATCGCGTCCGTGATCCCTGAGGAGGGCGCGACCGGATGGTCGGACACGACCATGATGCATGTTGCGGCCGCTCACCCCAATTGCGCCTACCTGTGGCTCAATCATTCGCTCGAGCCCAAGCTTCAAGGAGACGTCGCGGCCTGGTTCGGCTCGGTCCCCGCGGTTCCCGCCGCGTGCAAGGGAAACGCGCTCTTGACCGACACGGGCTGCGAGACGAACGGCTTCGCCAATTTCGACAAGATCTGGTTCTGGCGCACGCCCACCGCAAAATGCGAACAGGAGGGCCGTTGCGTCCCCTACTCGCAGTGGGACAAGAGCTACCGCGAAGTTCAGGGCCAGTAGCTTAAATCCAGGCGGGTTCCGGCCTCGCTGGAGCCCGCTCCCAAGCTCGAGCGGCATGGCGGCGGCGGTCAGCCTTCAAAAAGTCTCCCGTCACTTCGGCGCCGTGCGGGCCGTCGATGACGTTTCCCTCGACATTGCCGAAGGCGAATTCTTCGCGCTGCTCGGCCCATCGGGGTCGGGCAAGACGACCTGCCTCAGGTTGATCGCCGGCTTCGAGCAGCCGACGGCGGGTCATATCGAGATTTTCGGCCGGACGGCCGAGGGACTCCCCCCTTACAAGCGAGACGTCAACACCGTTTTCCAGGACTACGCGCTCTTTCCCCACATGAGCGTCGGTCGGAACGTCGCCTACGGACTGATGATCCGTGGCATCGACCGTCCGACGCGCGAGGCGCGTGCCAGGCAAGCGCTCGCGCTCGTGAAACTGTCGGGGTACGAGCATAGGCGTCCGAGCCAGCTCTCGGGAGGACAACGTCAGCGCGTCGCACTTGCCCGGGCTCTCGTGAATGAGCCCAAGGTGCTGCTGCTCGACGAGCCCTTGGGCGCGCTCGATCTCAAGCTGCGCGAGCAGATGCAAGAGGAGCTGAAACAACTCCAGCAACAGCTCGGGATCACCTTCGTCTTCGTCACCCACGACCAAGGCGAAGCGCTCGCGATGGCGGACCGGATCGCCATCTTCAACGACGGCCGGATCATGCAGGCGGGGACGCCGGCTGAAGTTTACGAGCGGCCGCAGTCGCGCTTCGTCGCAGACTTCGTCGGCTCTTCGAACGTGCTCAGCCCTGAGTTCAGCGCGGCCCACGGCGGCCCCCAGGCGTGGACGAGCCTCAGACCGGAGAAGATCACGGTTGAGGTCCTGGAGCTGGATCGTTTTCCGGGCCTGATGAGCGTAGAGGGAGAGGTGACGTCAATCCAATATCAGGGCGCCGTCACCCGGATTGGCCTGGTTTCCAAGGGTACGAGACTCGCGGCGGTCCTACCGTCCGGAGCCGCACGATTTGCGGTGGGCGATCGGGCTCGTTTCAGCTGGGCGAGCGAAAGTCTCGTTCCTATGGAGCAGCCCTAGACCATGACCGCGGGCGGTAGCGCACTCACCGGCGTTTCCGACTTCTTTTTCCGGCGGCCGGCGCTTCTGACCCTCACCCTCCTTCTGCCCCCGCTTCTGTGGATCGGCGTCGTCTATGTCGGCTCGCTCTTTGCGCTGCTTCTGCAGAGCTTCTATTCGCTTGATGATTTCTCCGGCACGATCGTGCACGAGTTCACGCTCTCGACTTACGCGCAGCTCTTCGAGCGTGCCAATTTCGAGATCATCCTGCGCACCGTGACCATGTCGGCTCTGGTCACGCTCGCCAGTGCACTGATTGCGTTCCCGATCGCCTACTACGCAGCCCGCTACGCGCAGGGATCCGCCAAGGCCTTCTTCTACATCGCGGTCATGATGCCGCTCTGGTCGAGCTATCTCGTCAAGGTCTACGCCTGGAAGCTCATCCTCGCCAAGGAAGGCGTCATCAACTGGGTAGCCAACCAGGTCGGCCTAGGTTTCGTCCTCGATTATATCCTCTCCCTGGGCACGATCGGCGGTCCATCGCTCTCCTTCAGCTACATCGGCACGTTCCTGGTGTTCGTCTACGCGTGGCTCCCGTACATGATCCTGCCGACGCAAGCGGCGCTCGAGCGTGTGCCAAAGAGCTACATCGAGGCCGCCGCGGATCTCGGCGCCCATCCCGCGCAGACGTTCCGGACCGTGATCTTGCCACTCGCTTTGCCGGGCCTCATCGCCGGATCGATTTTCACGTTCTCACTCACTCTCGGCGACTACATCATTCCCCAGATCGTCGGCAACTCGCGCCCGTTCATCGGCATGGCGGTCTACGGGCTTCAGGGCAATTCCGGAAATATCCCGCTCGCGGCGGCATTCACCGTAGTCCCGATGGTGATCATGGGCCTCTATCTGGCGGTCGCTCAGCGGCTCGGAGCTTTCGATGCGCTCTGAGACGGGTCATGCGTCACTCTCTCTCAAGCTCGCGGCCGCCGGGGGCCTTCTCTTCTTACACGTGCCTCTCGCGTTCATTATCCTTTATGCCTTCACGACCGAGGAGAAGAGCTTTCAGTTTCCGCCACCAGGATTCACGACGCGCTGGTTCCATGCGGCCTGGTACGACCGCCCCGATATTTGGCCGCCGCTCTGGCTGTCCCTCAAAGTCGCGCTCATCGCGACGCTGCTGGCGCTCGTCTTCGGAACGCTCGCGGGAGCGGCGCTGTCCCGTGCCCGCTTCTTCGGGCGAGAGTCGATCTCGCTCCTGTTCGTGCTGCCGATCGCGCTCCCGGGAATCATCACCGGGATCGCGCTGCGGTCGGCCTTCGACATCATGAACATCCCGTTCTCGACATGGACGATCATTCTCGGTCACGCGACGTTCTGCATCGTGGTTGTCTACAACAACGCCGTCGCGCGCTTTAGGCGCACGTCGCAGAGCATGATCGAAGCTTCGATGGACTTGGGAGCGGACGGGTTCCAGACCTTCATCCACGTGGTCCTGCCGCAGATCGCCACCGCGCTCCTCGCCGGCGGTATGCTCGCCTTCGCGCTGTCGTTCGACGAGGTCATCGTCACCACGTTCACCGCGGGCCAGCAGTCGACGCTGCCGATCTGGATGCTCTCCGAGCTGATCCGGCCGCGGCAACGCCCGGTCACCAACGTCGTGGCGATCCTGGTGATTGCGGTCACCTTGCTTCCGATTCTCGCGGCCTACTATCTAACGCGTGAGGGCGAGCATGCGACGGGAGGTGGAAAATAGGTCCGTTCCCAGGCTTCGTCTTCAACTCCGCTTGAAGAGACCGAGAATCGACTTTTTGGCGGGGGTCTCGCCCGAGGGTACAGGTTCCGGCGCGCTTGGCCCTCCGCTCGCGATCGCCGCGAACCGCTCGAAGAACTGAGTGGCGAGCGAACGTGCCGTCGAGTCGATCAAGCGGGAGCCCAGGCTCGCGAGCTTGCCGCCGACCTGGGCGTCGACATCGTAGCTGAGCTTGGTTCCTTCGGACACTTCGTCGAGGCGCACAGACGCGCCGCCTGAGGCAAATCCGGCGACCCCCCCTTTGCCCTCGCCTGATATGCGGTAGCTCGCGGGCGGATTGAGGTCCGACAAATGGACCAGGCCTGTGAAAGTCGCCTTCACCGGCCCGATCTTGACCACCACTTTGGCGTCAAAATCCGTATCTGAGGTCTTGTGAATCTCCTGGCAGCCCGGAATGGCCTTTTTCAGAACGTCGGGATCATTCAGAGCCGTCCAGACCGCTTCCCGTGCCGCCGGGATCACCTCTTCGCCGCTCATCTTCATGGGACATCCTCCGATCGCTCGTTCCCGCGGGCCCATTCTTCCCCGGTCGATAAACGAAAGTCCTCGAATGACTGGGCCGCGATCGCCTCTCGGATGCCGCGCATGAGGTCCTGATAGTACGCGATGTTGGCCCAGGACACGAGCATCATCCCCAGCAGTTCGCCCGATTTGACGAGATGGTGCAGATAAGCGCGCGAATATTGCGAGGCGGCGGGACATGCGCTCTCGGCATCGAGCGGCGAGGGATCGTCCGCGTGCTTGGCGTTGCGCAAATTTATCTTGCCCAGCCGCGTGAATGCCTGCCCGTGACGGCCCGAGCGCGTCGGCATCACGCAGTCGAACATGTCGATCCCTTGGGCGACCGACTTGAAGATGTCCTCGGGCGTGCCCACGCCCATCAGGTAGCGCGGCTTCGCCTCGGGTAGGAAAGGCACTGTATGCCCTATGGTGTCGAGCATGAGCCGCTGCCCCTCGCCGACCGCGAGACCGCCAATGGCGTAGCCCTCGAAGCCGATCCGGGTCAGCTCTTGCGCCGATTCCCGTCTCAATGCCGGAACAACGCCGCCCTGCACGATTCCGAAATTGCCGCGCCCGGGCTTATGGCCGAAGGCCCGGCGTGAGCGTTCCGCCCAGCGGAGCGATAGCCGCATGGCGCGCGCGGCATCATCTTCGCTATGAGGATAGGGCAGACATTCGTCGAGCTGCATCTGGATGTCGGAGCCGAGCAGCGCCTGGATCTCCATGGAGCGTTCGGGTGTCAGCTCGTGCTGACGGCCGTCGAGATGCGATTGGAACACCGCCCCCTCTTCCGTGATGCGCCGCAGCTTCGAAAGCGACATGATCTGGAAGCCGCCGGAGTCGGTAAGGATCGGGCCATCCCATCCCATGAAGCGATGGAGACCGCCAAGCCGCGCCACTCTCTCCGCACCCGGCCGGAGCATCAGATGATAGACATTGCCGAGGATGATGTCAGTTCCGGTCGATTGAACCTGATCGGCATAGAGCCCCTTGACCGTTCCCGCGGTCCCAACGGGCATGAATGCCGGGGTTCTGACCTCCCCGTGAAGACACGTAATGCGCCCGAGCCTGGCCGAGCCGTCGGTCCTCTCGAGAGTGAACCCGAACTCTGCCGTCATGCCGCCGGGAATAGCAAGCTCGCATCCCCGTAGGAATAGAACCGGTAGCCGTGCGCAATCGCATGGGCGTAGGCCTGCTTCATCCGATCGAGACCGGCGAACGCCGCTACGAGCATGAACAGAGTCGAGCGCGGCAGATGGAAGTTGGTGAAGAGGATATCCACGGCTCTGAAACGATGACCGGGAGTGATGAAGATGTCCGTCGCCCCCCGGAACGGGTCGATGCGCCCGTCTGGGGCAGCGCTTTCGAGCAGCCGCAGTGAGGTCGTGCCGACCGCGACGATGCGTCCACCGCGCTCGCGCGCTGCATTCAGTTTTGAGGCCGTATCACCGCTCACCTCGCCCCACTCCGCGTGCATCCGGTGATCGCGCGTGTCTTCGATCTTCACCGGGAGAAAGGTGCCCGCCGCGACATGGAGCGTGACAAAAACACGGTCGATGCCGCGGTCGGACAGCTCCGTAAACAGCTCGTGCGTGAAGTGGAGGCCGGCGGTCGGCGCGGCGACGGCGCCTTCCTCGCGAGCGTAAATGGTCTGGTAGTCGGCACGGTCCTCTTCATCCACCGCTCGCTTTCCGGCGATATAGGGCGGCAGCGGCATGTCGCCGAGCGCCGCGATCGCTTCATCCAGGAATGCGCCGTGGAAATCGAAGGCGAGGGTAATCTCGCCTCCCTCCCCCTTCGCCTCGACCGTCGCGTCGAGCGTACCCAGCAGACACACCCGCCCTTCCGCTCCGAACCGAAGCCGGTCGCCGGGGGTCAACCGCTTGCCCGGTTTAGCGAATGCTTTCCAACGAGACTCGTCCACTCGCGAATGGAGCAGCACGTTGATCTGAGGTTCGGCTTCCCCGCGCCCCAGCCGTCGGCCGCTCAATGCCGCCGGGATGACCTTGGTATCGTTGAAGACGAGAATATCGCCGGGACGGAGCAGGTCCGGTAGCTCCCGCACGACCTGGTCCTCGTCCCGATCCGGCCGCACCACGAGCAGCCTCGCGCTGTCGCGAGGTCTCGCCGGCCTCAGAGCGACCCGTTCAGGCGGGAGATCGAAATCGAAGACTGAAAGGCGCAAAGAATTACTGCGCGTCGGCAGCGACCTGCATCTTGACGATGCGATCGGGGTCGCGCACCGGCTCGCCGCGCTTGATCGCATCGACGAGCTCCATGCCGGAGGTCACCTTGCCCCACACGGTGTACTTCCCATCGAGGAAATGGGCGTCGTCGAAGCAGATGAAGAACTGGCTATTGGCGGAGTTCGGATCGTTGCTGCGCGCCATCGAGCAGACGCCGCGAACGTGCGGCTCACGGGAGAACTCGGCCTTGAGGTTCGCCTTGCGCGAACCGCCGGTGCCGGTTCCCGTGGGATCGCCGCCCTGCGCCATGAAGCCTTCGATCACGCGATGGAACGGCGTCCCGTCATAGAAGCCTTCGCGTGCGAGCTCCTTGATGCGCTGGACGTGCCCCGGAGCGAGATCAGGCCTGAGTGCGATCGTCACCCGCCCGCCCTTCAGATCGATGTAGAGGGTGTTTTCGAGATCGGCTGCCATCACTTGATGTCCTTCATGACCTTCATGGACACGATCTTGTCCGGCTGGGCCGGCGGCTCGCCGCGCGCGATCTTGTCGACGCACTCCATGCCTTTCACGACCTCGCCCCACACCGTGTACTGGCCGTCGAGGAAGCCCCCGTCGGCGAACATGATGAAGAATTGGCTGTTCGCCGAATTGGGGTCCTGCGCCCTCGCCATGCCGACGGCGCCCCTGCCGAAGTGCGCACTCGAGAATTCGGCCGCGATGTCGGGCTCCTTAGAGCCGCCCATCCCCGTTCCGGTCGGATCGCCCGTCTGCGCCATGAAGCCTTCGATTACGCGATGGAAGATGATGCCGTCGTAAAAGCCCTGTCGCGTGAGCTTTTTGATCTGGGCGACATGCTTGGGCGCCAGATCGGGCCTCAGCTTGATCGTGACGTCGCATTGACCGCTGGTCTTGAGCACGATCGTGTTTTCGGGATCGAGGCTCTGCGCGGCGGCGGGCAGTCCGAGGAAGCCGATCGCCAATGCCAGCAGAAGTGCTTTGCCGGTATGGGTTGTCATTCATTGTCTCCTGATTGGGGAAAGTTCAGATCTTCAGCGCCGCTTTCATGGCAGCGAGAGACTCCTTCGGGATAAAAAGGGTCACGTCGCCGCCCATTTGCGCGATCTGCCTCACAAGCGATGAGGCGATCATTCGGTTCGCGGGGCTCGCAGCCAGAAACACCGTCTCGATGTCGGGCGCCATGGCGCCGTTCATCTGGCTCATCTGGACCTCGTAGTCGAAATCGGTCGCATCGCGTAAGCCCCGGATGAGGAGACCCGCATTGGCACGCCGCGCGGCATCGACGGCCAAGTCTCCGAAAGTCGCGACCGAGATCTGGATCCCGGTATGATCGGAGATGGGTTTGGTCACGTCCTCGAGCAGACGCACGCGGGTTTCGGTGTCGATCAGCGGCTGTTTGCCGTGATGCGTACCGACGCCCAGCACGAGCCGGTCCACGATCCGGGCCGCTCTCGCGATGATGTCCAGATGCCCGTAGGTGACGGGATCGAAACTGCCGGGATAGAAGCCTGTCCGGGGCATGGCCCTGCCATAGACGGTCCGCCCCTGCCCCGCAACAGCACCTGGGTCTAGCGGCCCCGTAGAGCGAGCCACACTCCGCCGCCGATGAGACTCAACCCGCTCGCCACCTCCACGAACCTCACGCGCCTCCTTGAAAGCCAGTTCCCGGCACGGCCCGCGAGAAGCGCGTAAAGGCCATCGAAGACGGTTGCGATGATCATGAATGTCGCGCCGAGAAAGACGAGCTGGTGAACGAAATCGCGAGAGGGGTCGATGAACTGCGGAATGAGCGCCCCGAATACCAAAAGGACCTTGGGATTGGACAGGATAACGACGAAACCCTGGAGAAAGAACCCGCCTTTCGGCGCTTCTTTCGTTGCCATGAGGAGCTCTCCTTTGGCGCGAAGAAGCTTGATGCCCAGATAAACGAGGTAGCCCGCGCCAACGAGCCGAAGCACGTCGAACCACCAGCCCATGAGCTTGATCGCCGAAGCAAGCCCGAACACCGCGACCGTCATCCAGACGAGCAGGCCCGCCTGCGTGCCGGCGACGTTCAGGAGCCCAGCGCGCGAACCGTAGCGCAAGCTGTTGGCGATCACGACGGTGACCGTCGGGCCGGGAACGATGATGATGACGAACGCGGCAAGGCAAAACGCAAGATAGGCTTCGATCGACATGGGAGCACCTCGGGGCCGGTGACTGAAGCCACGAAGCGGTCCTTCCGGCAAGTCCCAATGTCACCCGTGATCGTGGAATCCGATCTGCTGTTCGAGCTCGGGCCGGAACAGGCGCAAGCGCTCGGCCGTGAATTGCTGGCGGAAGCTGCGCGGCGTCACGCCGAAATGGGCCTTGAACGAGCGCGAGAATACCTCCGGGCAGGAGAACCCGTACCTCGCGGCGATGTCATGGATGGGGACGTCGCTGTAGAAGAGGGCGTTGCGCGCCGCCTGAAGCCGCATCTTGAGATAATAGCGCATCGGCGACTCGCCCACGCGGTCCCGAAGGATGCGCCCCATTGCCCGCACCGACAGCCGCGCCTTGGCGGCGAGCTCACCGGCCGACACCGGCGCCTCGAGATTGTGTTCGACCTCCTCGAGGATGCGGGTGAGCGGTGAGTTCCGATCGCCCGAGATTTGGGTCGCAGGAACGCGCTGAGGCTCCGACTCGGAGCGAGGCCGCTGCGCGATGAACGCATTCGCGACGATCTGCGCCAGACCCGATCCGTGCCGGCGAGCGATCAGATGAAGCATGAGGTCAAGCGCCGCCGATCCGCCGGCGCAGGTGATCCGCTCGCGATCGTGAACGAAGAGTTGCTCGCTCACGGAAATATCGGGAAACTGATCGCGGAACATGTTGAGAGCCTCCCAGTGGAGGGTAACTCTGTACCCCTCGAGAAGACCGGCAGCCGCCAGAATCAGCGGGCCGGTATCGATCCCGCCCAAAGTTGCGCCGTGCCGGTCAAGGCGCCGAAGCCAGTTGAGCACGCTCTTGCGGGCATGCTCCATGGGATGGTTGCCGGCGCATACGAAGACTGTCGGAAACCACTTCACGCCGATGATCGCGGCCTCGACCGGCATGGTCATGCCGTTGCTCGCCTTGACGGGGCTGCCGTCGGCGGAGAACATGTGCCAGCTGAAGAGACGCTTTGCGCTGTTCTGGTTGGCGATGCGCAAGGCCTCGATCGCCGGAATAAGCGCGTAGAGCGGAAACTCGGGTAGCAGGAGAAAGCCGTAGCGGACCACGTCGGGGTCCGCGTCGCCATCCACTCCGGCACAGCCGCGCTTCATGGGCGCTCCCACTCACCACTCAGGCGATTCTGTTCGTTTCGCCATCGCTGTCAATCGCCGCGGAGCAGACTGCTAGACTTCGAAGTGGGTGGCGAGGCAGTACTGGAGCGGTTTCGGATTGTCGCTCCATTCGTGGTAAGCCGCAACCACAGTCCCACCCGGCAGTTGCTGGACCGTCGGATAGCCGATGTGCTGGAAAACACCCGGGTTGTTCCAGTCGATCTGACCGGCGTCTGCCTTGCCCTCCTCGGGCGGCATTCGGCTCGATCCGGGCGTCATGCCGGCCGCCTTCCCGGGCACGCCGCCCTCCCGGATCACGAATTCGTTCTTTACGTCCCAGGTGAGCCCGTCATCCGAGATGCAGCCCCGAGTACCGTATGGAGGGCGCCGGTAGCCATAGACCATGAGATAGCGCCCGTCCTTGAGCGGTATCGCTTCGGCGGGATAGCCCCAGATGTTGAGCCACTTGGGGCTCGACCACGTGAAGCCCTGATCCTCGGAAGTGACCATGACCATGTTCTTGGCATCCCCGCTCGGATTGACATGCGTTCTGAGGAAGCACACGAGACGGCCGTCCCTGAGGCGGAGGAGTGCGGGCTCCTCATAGTCGATGATGCTCGCGGGATCGTAAGCAAGCGTCGAGTAGTACTCCCAATTGTCGCCGCCGTCGTCGGAGCGCATGAGCGCCGAGCGCGTCGATTCGTTCTCGCCTTCCTCGCCATAGCCCCGGATTCGGCCATAGAGGCCCATGAGCAAGGGACCCTCCGGAAGCTGCCAGCAGCCGAGCCGGCAACCCCCGTGCTTCAGCGGCCGCACGTTGACGGGGATGAGGTCCGACCACGTCTCGCCGCCGTCCGTCGATTTGACGACATAGGTGCCGAGCCAGCCTTGTGTCTTATAGGCCCAGGTCCAATCGCCCCATTCGCGCGTGAACGGCCGGGTGGACCACGAGGGCTGCTCCGGCTTGATGCCGCGCTTGAAGAAACCGGTAACGGTGAAGTTGACGATGAGCGTGCCGTCGCTCGCTTCGCAAATGCCGCAATCCCAGTTCCCTTGCGTGGCGCTCCAGGGCATGACGGGCTTGACGCTCTGCTGGTCCCATGTGCGGCCGCCGTCGCGCGAGCGGATCATCAGCGTCTGGCCGCTGTCGTGGTGAAACGGAAAGCGCTCTTCGTTGAAGACCGCGAAGAGGTCGCCATTGCTTAGCACGCGCATCGCGATCTGGTTCACGCAGTGCTGCGGATGCTTGTAGATCACCACATGTTCGACGTTTCGGGGTTGCGACGACACGGTTTCATTCCTCGTTGTGGCCCGAGGATCATGAGGCGGCCGCGCAATAGTGGCCTTGATTCACGCGGACAGCAACTTGACGAAACCAGTCAGCCGAGTGCGAGCCGGTTTCCGGTCTTTCCGTCGAAGACATGCACCCATTCGGCAATCGGGCAGAGACCGATGGCAGTGCCGACCTTCGGCATCACCCGCTCGCTCGAGAGAGCCGTCATCAGCCCGCTCGCCGTGTCGACGACGATCTGGACCTGCGCGCCCGTGGGCTCCACCAGGCTGATGCGACCCGGGAGACCCATTCCTGGTTCGGCAAGCCGAAGATGCTCCGGTCTGATTCCGACAGTGACACTCCGCTCGCCCTGCCCGATGGTCGACGCAGGCAGGGGGAGACTGACTCCATCGCTGAGTCGTACCATGATTTGCGCGCCTGCTCGTTCGAGATGTCCCGGAACGAGGTTCATGGCGGGCGAACCGATGAACTCCGCGACGAATGTGTTGGCCGGGGCGTCGTAGAGTTCGAGCGGCGATCCGATCTGCTCGATACGGCCGCTGCGAAGCACGACGATCCTGTCCGCCATGGTCAAAGCCTCGATCTGGTCGTGGGTGACGTAGATCGTCGTCGTGCCGAGCCGATTGTGCAGCGCCTTGATCTCGTTCCGCATGCTGACGCGGAGCTTGGCATCGAGATTGGAGAGCGGCTCATCAAACAGGAACACCTTGGGATCGCGTACGATCGCTCGTCCCATCGCAACGCGCTGGCGCTGGCCTCCCGACAGTTCCGAGGGCTTGCGGTCGAGGTATTCGGTGAGGTTGAGCGTGCGAGCCGCCTCGCTGACCCGCTCGGCGACGACCCGTGCGTCTGCTTTCCGTACACGGAGGGAAAAGCCCATGTTCTCCGCGACCGTCATGTGCGGATAGAGCGCGTAGCTCTGGAAGACCATAGCGACGTCGCGCGACTTGGCCGGAAGATCGGTCACATCCCGGCCCCCGATCATCACCGCGCCTTCGTCGGCATAGTCGAGCCCCGCGATCACTCTGAGCAACGTCGACTTCCCGCAGCCTGACGGCCCCACCAGCACCAGGAATTCGCCGCTCGCGATCTCGATCGCGATGTCCTGGAGCACACGGACCGGGCCGAATGACTTTTGAACGTTACCGATCGCGATCGCAGACATTCGAAGCACCGGGAGTATGAGCGCCGAATCTATGTCACACCTGGAACGATCGGCAAAGACGCATGCCGACGCTGTCGTGAATTATCAACTTCGTGTCCCGCACTGCTAACCGCGCTTCGACCGTCTGGGCCATCATTCCTTCACGCGGGAAGGCGTCGAGCGCATCCGACCACCCCGATCCGCGCCAAGAATGTCAAATTCATGGGAGAGCGCTGATGTCACGATTGTATCTATCCAGGCGGGCATTCGCGAAGGCGGCAGGCGCTGCGGCGCTGGCCTCGTCGTTCCCTATGCCGTTCGTAAGGACTGCTTCGGCCGCGGCCGAGCTCGTTCACTGGAGCTGGCT
Organism: Hyphomicrobiales bacterium; assembly: GCA_045802365.1. Taxonomy (GTDB): domain Bacteria; phylum Pseudomonadota; class Alphaproteobacteria; order Rhizobiales; family Aestuariivirgaceae; genus JBJMRA01. The sequence goes on from JBJMRA010000007.1 coordinate 17,443, forward strand.
TGCCGCTTCCGACGGTGAAGTCTGGGCACAGATGATCCAGTCCTTCAACGACGCCCACAAGGACAAGGGCGTGCAGATCAAGATGGAGGTCGTCCCTGAGGACCAGTACAACACCAAGATCCTTGCCGCCGCCGCGAGTGGCCAAGCGCCCGACTTCGGCTGGGGCACCGCCGGCCAGCGCGCCCAATGGGCGAGCGACGGCGTGATCATCCCGCTCGACGATCTCGCCGCCAAAGCAGGACTAGACATCGCCGATTTCTCCGAATTCTCGGTCCAGTCGGCCCGCTATCCGAAATACGAAAACAAGCTGTTCATGATCCCGATGGACCTCATGAGCCTGCAGCCCGAGGTCAATCTCGATCACGTCAAGGAAGCGGGACTCGATCCCGAGAAGTTCCCCGAAGACGGCGCGACGCTCCTCGACTGGGCGAAGGCAATGACCAAGCGCGACGGCGACAAAGTCACCCGCTCCGGCATCATGATGACGGGCTCCGGCGTTCAGCCGACGGTGACCTGGGGCATCGTCTCCGCTCAGATGGGATTCCAGCGGGCGAGCGACGACCTCAAGACGGCCTGCGTCAATCCGGATGCCGGAAAGGCCGCCATGCAGTGGGTCCTCGACCTCTTCGACAAGCACAAGGTTTCGACCCGCGATGTGACCGACCGTTACAAAGCCTTCGGCACCGGCCAGGGCAGCATCTTCTGGACCGGGCCATGGACGCTCAATGGCTACGTCCAGCAAGGCTTGAATTTCCGCACCTATCTCTTCCCGAAGATCGGCGAGAAGCGGATCACTTATTTCGAGATGGGCGGCATGGAGTTCTACGTTCAGAGCGACACGAGCCGCTATCAGGCGACGATGGACGCCGTGAAATGGCTCTCCGACAACAGCAAGCTCTGGACGACCAAGGGCCGCGGGGCTTCGCCGAGGAAGTCGATCCTGAACCAGCCCGACTACAAGACCGCCGGTCATCCCTGGAGCGTCCGCGGCGCCTTCGTCGAGGGAATGTCGTTTGCGACGGCGGGCGAAATTCCGGTCCTCGCCGGCCCGAACTTTACGATCTACTCGGGCAACAACTTCCTCGCCAAGACTCTCGAGGGCGTATGGGCCGGGCAAAAATCCATTGATCAGGCGATGAACGAGCTCAAGACCCAGTGGCAAAGCGATCTTGATGCCGGCTGATGTGCGGGTCGGGACCGGCCGTCCCGTGAAAGGGCGGGGGATTCCCGGAACGAGGTCTCGATCATCTTCGATATGGCGGCCCCGCCCTGGCGAAAGGATCGACTGGGTCGCCTACGCCTTCGTTGCGCTCTTCACGATTCCGTTCCTGCTCTTCAACATCCTGCCGATCCTATTCGGCATCTATCTGTCGTTTACGAAATGGGGCGTGTTCGGCGCGCCGAAATTCATCGGGCTTAAGAACTACTACGATGCATTTCACGATGAGTTCGTTCGCATCGCCTTCCGCAATGTCCTGTTCTACAGCTTGATCATCGTGCCTGGGGTGGCGGTCTTTGGATTCGCCTGCGCCCTCTACGTGAACCGGCGCTGGCCGCTTTCTTCGCTCGCGCGCGTTTGCTTCTTCTCCCCCTATGTCGTATCGGCGACGGTGATCGGGCTCGTCTGGGTGTGGCTTTTCGATACTCAGTTCGGACTCATCAACCACTATCTGGGCCATCTCGGAATACCGAATATCCCATGGCTAACGAGCACCCAGTGGTCGCTGGTCGGCGTCAGCATCGCCTCGATCTGGTGGGACTTGGGGCTCGCCTTCATCCTGTTCCTTGCGGCGCTCCAGGACCTGCCGCGCGATCTCTACGATGCCGCCGATGTCGACGGCGCGAGCGCCTGGCAGAAGCTCAGGCTCGTGACCATTCCCCAGATGCGCCCCGTCATCAGCATGGTCATCACACTGCAGCTCATCGGCACACTCCGCATCTTCAGCCAGGTCTATGTGATGACGGACGGCGGCCCCGCGTCATCATCGTCTTCTGTTATTTACTACGTCTACACGATGGCGATCAGGCGCGGCATGTTCGGCTATGCCGCCGCTGTGTCGATGATGCTGTTCGCCGTTATTCTCGCGGTCACGCTCATCCAGCGCCGCCTCATCCGCGAGAGATGAATGCAGGCGGCGCTCGCAAGGCTCAATCGGCGGCTCCGCCCGTGGTCACTGAGAGTGGAAGAGTTACCTGTCTGGTTGTTCGGGCTGGCCTTCGCGACGATGTGGGTCCTGCCGTTCGTGTGGATGGTTTCGACGTCGCTCAAATACCCTTCAGACGTGATGTCGGTCGACATCGAGTGGCTGCCCCGGCGCGCGACTCTCGACAACTACGTGAAGATGTTCGCGAACTATCCCGTGCTTCGCTGGATGCTCAACAGCGTGATCGTTGTCACGATCAGTACCGCATTGTGCGTGTTGTCGGGGGCGATGGCCGGATATGCATTGGCTCGCCTCAGGTTCCCGGGCCGCAATCTTCTTTTTTTGCTCTACGTCTCCGCCCTGATGGTGCCGATCGAAGTCTACGTCGTCCCCCTGCTCCTCGGGATCATCAAGATCGGCTGGGCCAACACGTACCAAGCGTTGATTCTGCCGACCGTTGGCAACGTGTTCAGCGTCTTCATCTTCCGCCAGTTCTTCCTGAACTTCCCATCCGATCTGGAGGACGCCGCGCGCATCGACGGGGCCGGGCATGGGCTGATCTTCTGGAAAATTGCGCTACCCTTGGCGCGCGCCCCGCTGATCGCGGCGACGGTGATCGTCTTCACCCTCAACTGGAACAATTTCTTGTGGCCGTTGCTCGTGACCTTCGATGAATCGATGAAGACCCTCCCGGTGGGCATCGCCGCCTTCACCCCGGTCACCGGCACGCGGACACAGCTCGAAGGCTTCGCGCTCGCGATGGCCGGGGTGACACTCCTCAGTGTCCCGAGTGTCGCCCTCTTCGCGTTCCTGCAGAGATATTTCGTTCAGGGCCTCCGCAGCGGCGCCGTGCGGGGGTGACATTACTACGCCTGCTCGGAGCCGTTCTCGCCCTCTTCGCCGATGCGCTCGACCGAGACGACGTGCTCATCCTCGGCGGTGTTGATGATGATGACGCCTTGCGTCGGCCGTCCGGCCTTGCGGATGTCGCGCACGGGGCAGCGGATGAGCTGCCCGCCGTCGGTGACGAGCATGATCTGGTCCGAATCCTCGACCGGGAAGGACGCGACGAGCGGTCCGTTGCGGCTGTTGACCGCCATTGCCACGATGCCTTTTCCGCCTCGCCCGGTGATCCGGTATTCGTAGCTCGAGGTCCGCTTGCCGTAGCCATTGGCGGATACGGTAAGGATGAACTCTTCCGCGGCGCCGAGCTCGGCATAACGCTGCTGCGAGAGCGGCAGGGCTGCAACGGGCTCTTCCTCGCCGTTTCCGTTCCCGTTGCCGTTGAGCTCGTCCTCGCCCGCCACCGCTCGCGCCATCTTGAGGTAGGCGGCGCGCTCCTCCGAGCTCGCCTCGACGTGGCGCAGGATGGCCATCGAGATCACGCTGTCACCTTCCTCGAGCCTGATGCCGCGCACGCCGCTCGAGTCGCGTCCCTTGAACAGACGCACGTCCCCGACGGAGAAACGAATGCATTGCCCTTCGGCCGTCGTGAGCAGAACGTCATTCGCCGGACTGCAGACGTCGACGCCGGCGATCTGGTCGCCTTCGTCGAGCTTCATGGCGATCTTGCCGTTCCGGTTGATGCTCTCGAAATCCGAGAGCTGGTTGCGGCGAACATTGCCCTGTCTGGTCGCGAACATGATCTGGAGCTCGCCCCAGCTCGCTTCGTCCTCGGGCATCGGAAGGATAGTCGTGATCCGCTCATCGGGCTCGAGCGGCAGGAGATTGATCATCGCCTTGCCGCGCGACTGCGGATTGCCGACCGGCAGGCGCCACACTTTCATGCGGTAGACCATGCCGGTCGAGGAGAAGAACAGGATCGGCGTGTGGGTGTTGGCGACGAAGAGCTTGGTGACGAAATCCTCTTCGCGCGTCTGCATCCCGGCACGGCCCTTGCCGCCGCGCCGCTGTGCCCGATAGGCGGAGAGCGGCACGCGCTTGACATAACCCGCATGGCTGACGGTCACGACCATGTCCTCGCGCTGGATCAGGTCCTCGTCCTCGACCTCGCCCTCGTTATCGACGATCTCGGTGCGGCGCGGGGTCGCGAATTCCGCCTTGATCGCCTCGAGCTCGCTCTTGATGATGCCCTGGACACGCGCCCGCGAGCGCAGGATGTCGAGATAATCGGTGATCTCCCCTGCGAGCTTGGTGAGCTCGGCGCCGATCTCGTCGCGCCCGAGCGCAGTCAGCCTCTGGAGCCTCAGCTCGAGGATGGCGCGCGCCTGCTCCTCGGAGAGCCGGTAGGTCCCGTCTTCGGCGATGCGATGCCGCGGATCGGCGATCAGCGCGATCAACGGCTCCATGTCCCTTGCGGGCCATGCGCGCGACATGAGGCCTTCGCGCGCCTCAGCGGCATCGCGCGACCGCCGGATGAGGGCGATGACCTCGTCGATGTTGGCGACGGCCATCGCGAGCCCGACGAGGATGTGGGCGCGCTCGCGAGTCTTGGCGAGAAGGTACTTGGTCCGCCGCGTCACCACCTCTTCGCGGAAGGCGAGAAACGCGTGGAGCAGATCCTTGACGTTCAGGACCTCGGGCCGTCCGCCGGTCAGCGCGACGTTGTTGACGCCGAAGGTGGATTGGAGCGGCGAGAACCGGAAGAGCTGGTTGAGCACCACGTCCGGCATCGCGTCTCGCTTGAGTTCGATGACGATGCGCATGCCGTGGCGGTCGCTCTCGTCGCGAATATCGGCGATCCCTTCGAGCTTCTTCTCGCGCACCATCTCGGCGATGCGCTCGATCATCAGCCCCTTGTTGGTCTGGTAGGGCACCTCGGTGACGATCAGCGCATCGCGATCCTTGCGGATCTCCTCGTGGTGGACGCGGCTGCGGATGACGAGCGAGCCCCTGCCCGTATGCATCGCCGACTTGATCCCAGCGCGGCCGAGGATGATGCCGCCCGTCGGAAAGTCGGGTCCCGGCACGATCGCGATCAGTTCGTCAGTGGTCAGGCCGGGATTATCGATGAGCGCGATCGCCGCATCGATCACCTCACCCAGATTGTGCGGCGCCATGTTGGTGGCCATGCCCACGGCGATACCGCCCGAGCCGTTGACGAGCAGGTTAGGGAATTTTGCGGGTAAGACCGTCGGCTCGCGGAACTCGTTCGAATAGTTGAGCTGGAAATCGACCGTGTTCTTGTCGAGATCGTCGAGCAGCGGCATCGCCGCCTTGGCGAGCCGCGCTTCCGTGTAACGGTCAGCCGCCGGGGGATCGCCGTCGATCGAGCCGAAGTTGCCCTGCCCCTCGATGAGCGGCAGCCTGAGCGAGAAGTCCTGCGCCATGCGCACGAGCGCATCGTAAATCGCGAGATTGCCGTGCGGGTGGTACTTGCCCATGACGTCGCCGACGACGCGGGCCGACTTCTTGTAGGGCTTGTCCGGCGTGAAACCGTTCTCGTGCATCGTATAGAGGATGCGGCGATGGACGGGCTTGAGCCCGTCGCGCACGTCGGGAAGAGCGCGCGCCACGATCACGCTCATCGCGTAATCGAGGTAGCTCTTCTTCATCTCCTCTTCGATCGAGACGGGGGAAATGTCCCCCGGATTCGCCGGAGGCCGTTCGGGCGAGCCGGGTGGCGACTCGTTCGGATTATCGTCGTCGTCGGCCACGGAAAACCTGGGTGGGGCGGGGAGGTATCGGACCTGCCCTCGATCCCCGCGGGGACTTGAAGTTCAAGCGCCTCGGGCAGAGCGCCAATCTACCGTCCGAGCGCCCGAATTTCAATGCCAAGCGACTGAAATGACGGCGAAAAAAGGCGCCCTTTACAGCTTCTTGAAGCGCACCCCGTTGCCGCGGTACCAACCGTTGCTCGCCTCGACCACTGAGCACGATGCCTTGCCGTCGGTCCAACGGTTGAGCATGATGCAAAGCCGCCCGTTATTGACGGTCCAACGTCCGGTATCCCGCTTCCCTGAGAAGAGTCCCACGAGCTCCCCGTTGCCTCCAGCGATAAGCTGGACCTGCAGGATCCCATAGACAACTGCGTTGAACCGGCCCGGAAAGAGCTTCCGCAGCTCTCCCTGGCTCAATTGATCTCCCGCCGAAGCGGGCGTGAACGTCAAAGCGCTAATGATGCCCGCCGCGGCGAGCGCGAGTATGGATCGCATTCCTTTGTTTGGTCCCTGTCCGGTGGGCGGCTTGGAAGAAGCCGCCGCAGCGCGTTCCCGCCGCTGCATGCTTTCGTCGAACCCGCGTTATGCCAAACAATGTGAGGAGAATGTGACGTTCTTAGTAGCTGCTCAGAACGGCACCTCGTCATCGAGATCGCGCGCGAAGCTCTGCGGCTTGCGCGCCGGGGCGCGGTCCATTGGGCTCGTCTGTCCGAATTCGTCGCCATTGGCAAGCGCCGGGCCATCGCCGCCGCGGGCATCGAGCATGGTGAGTTCGCCGCGATAATTCTGGAGCACGACTTCGGTCGAGTATTTCTCAGCGCCGTCCTTGTCGGTGTATTTCCGTGTTTGCAGCTGGCCTTCGACGTAAACCTTGGCGCCCTTCTTGAGGTATTGCTCGGCGACCTTCCCGAGGTTTTCGTTAAAGATAACCACCCGGTGCCACTCGGTCTTTTCCTTTCGCTCGCCCGTCTGCTTGTCGCGCCAGTTCTCGGAGGTGGCGACGCTCAGATTGACGATCGACCGCCCATCCTGGGTGTGGCGCACTTCGGGGTCGCGGCCAAGATTGCCGACGAGAATGACTTTGTTCACGGATCCGGCCATGTGACGCTCCTCAGTTCAGCCGCCAGCTTAGACAAACATCCCTGCGGATGCACGGGCGGCGGTGGTTTTCCACGACGTTATATGTTCCTTTTTTGTTCTCGTCCAGAGCGCCAATGCGATGATCCTGATACTGAGAAATTTTGCCGTTTGAGGATTATCGTTGTAATTCAGCCATTTAGAGGATCGACTTGATCAATCGGATCGTGGATGGCTGGAAACGGCTGTTTCCCGGCCGTTCACGGCCAGAGCACCACGCTTTCCTGCTCGTTGGGATCGGTGCGCGCGATGAGGGCCCGCACGATCCGCCCCGACGGATTGAAGGGCTGATGCGGGACGCCCCGCCGGGATATAGATGAAGTCTCCAGCCTTCACGTGATCGCAGTGCTCGAGATTGGCGCCGTGCCGCATGGCCGCCTCGCCCTCGAGAACGAACATGGCGCTCTCGTGCGCAGCGTGATAGTGAGGCCGCGCTTCGGCGCCAGGCAGTAGCACCATAAGGTGCATGCAGAGCGCCTTCGATCCGGCCGATTCCGCCGAGATCCCAGCGAAATAGTCGAGGCCCTGCTTATCCTGGAAATGTCCTCCGCCGCGTAAGAACTTGCAGTCCGCCATCGCCAAAAACGACACCTCGTCTGCGGCCCCGGACAATCCCGCCCGCTTGCCACGGGTAACCCTTCCGCCTAGGACGTTTCGCTTCGGGCCGGCTTAGCTCAGTAGGTAGAGCACCTGATTTGTAATCAGGGGGTCAGGGGTTCGAGTCCCTTAGCCGGCACCAAATATCACAGGTCCGTTCCGAACACATAGGTTACGGTTTATACCGGAGACATGGGCCCGAAAGGGTTTTGGAGTGGTTCCAGTCTGCATGTCTGATCGTCGAAATATCCCAAGTCATAGTCCATGAAGCTGGCCAGCCAGA
>JBJMRA010000040.1:0-5991 GCA_045802365.1 Hyphomicrobiales bacterium
CGATCGACATTGCACCAGGGATGCTTAACAAGCTCTTTGCAGCATCGGCAGGCCACCGCGCAACCCCGTGTCATCATTCAAATTTGAAACGAATTCGCGACGATTTGCGCCGCTCCCTTTCATTTGCCCGCAAGTTCCTTTGGGTAAGGAACTGCCGGATCAACGAGGGATCGACATGCGCTTGTTCCGGACGATATTCTTGCTCGGCGCCTTGGCGGCGCTGCTGCCGTCGCCGCCCGAGGATCATGACACGACGGCGGTAGCGGCGCGCGAGGTTACCGCGCCCGAGGTCATTTCCTTTGCGAGCCGCACGGCATCGGATCTCGGCGGGTTTTGCGGGCGCCAGCCAATGGCTTGCGAAACCGCGGGTTTCATCGCCGCGAAGCTCGAGGCCAAGGCCACGTACGGCGCCAGGCTCGTTTACGCATGGGCCGAGGGGACAAGCGGGCCCGGCCAGCGGATCGAGGCGCGGCTCTCCACCGCGAGCCCGCCGCTCCTTGCATCGAGTGCGGCCGAGCGGCCTCAGAATACACTCACCATGGAAGACCTCATTCCCGAGTGGCGCGACCCGAGAAGGCCGCGGAAGAGCTGATCCTTGCGCCTTGTTCTCGCCCATGGACGAGATTACTTCTCGGCCATGGATCATGCCGCACTAGAAACGCCGCCGGCGATCGCCTCGCTCGCAGAGGATTTTTCCCTTCTCGATGATTGGGAGGATCGCTACCGCTACATCATCGAGCTCGGCCGAAGTCTTCCTCCCTTCGATGAGAGCGAGCGCACGCCCGCCAACAAGGTTCAGGGCTGCGCGAGCCAGGTGTGGATCGCCACCCGCGTGCGCAACGTCGGCGGCGAGCCGGTCATGACCTTCTCCGGCGACAGCGACGCGCTCATCGTCAAGGGCCTGATCGCCATCCTTCTCATGCTCTACTCCGGCCGCACGGCGCGCGAGATCTCAGCGATCGACGCCTTGGAGGTCTTCGGCTCCCTGGGCCTCAAGGACCATCTGACGCCGCAGCGCTCGAACGGCTTCGCGTCGATGGTTGCCCGCATCAAATCCGACGCGAAAGCCCAGCTGGTCAGGAACTAAGAACACAAGACCCATCCTTTGTGCTCCTTCGTGTCCTTAGTGGTTCATCTTCAATCGATCCTGCCAGCGATCCGTGGGCGGTAGCCAAAGGCCGCCCAGTGGCGAACGGGACTGCGGGCGATGGGATCTTCCGGCGGGATCAGACCGTAGTGGCGGGCGAGCCGGGTCAAAGCCATTCCGAGGATCGTCCGGCCGGACCGGCGGGGGAGTCCCAGCGCGCGCTCCGCGCTTTCGAGCCCCGAAGCCATGCAGCAAACTTCGAGCAATATGCCCGAAAGCTCCGGCCCGACCTGGGCGAGGGCCGCGTTCAGACGATCCTTGGCCGCAAGCGCCCGCTCGCTTGGCGAAAACTGCGGAGCCCTCCCGCGGCCTCGCGAACCCGACGCGACCCACCCCTCCAGGTCCACGGTCACGCGCTGCTCCATGTGGGCCGCGGTGTAATCGCCTCTGAGCCGGTCGGCTGCTTCGAAGAGTGCATCGGAGAAGAGCGGCGCTCCCGAGGCGTCCTTCCGCCCGCGCAGCCAGTCGAGCGCGCATTCGGCCTCCCTGCGCTCGGCCATGGCCGCTCTCCCGTCCGGATCGATGATGCCGACCTCGATACGTGACCGCCGGTCAGCAGCGAGCATGAGACCGCCGCCCGGCCGGTCGTCGAGCAGGCCGCGCCTGCGCATTTCACCGACGAGCCCGTCGGGGACGCGCGCTACGGGCTTCGCGAACCCGTTCCGCGGGCTCCATAAATCCCACTCGGATCGGCCTGCGGCCTTAAGGAGATGGGCGCGCCCAAGTCTCAAGCGGCGCGTCAGCTCAGAGGATTGACGCAGGAACGCGGCTTCGACGATGTTCTCAGGCATGCTCACCTCCCGATAGGAAGGTCAGTATCGCCAGACCAAGATAGGAATCAATACCGGTAGGAATACAATGCTGACACTATATGACAGCAGCGCGGTCGAGATCGGATGCGGCCTCGGCGGCGGGGATGAAGGCATCGTGACAGAGGATCATTCCGACGCGCTCCTCTCCTGAGGCGAGCGGCAGCCTCAGCCAGAACTGCACCAGATGCTCCTTCTGCGTCCGGGGTCCCCGAACGGCGCCTTGGGCGGGCTTTCCCTCGGTCGCGATCCGCTGATAGGCGGTGAGCCAATAATCGCGCTTGTCGCCCCAATCGAGCTCGTCGAGATAGAGGCCGGTCGTCTCGCAGTCGTAGATCTCGCGAAGCCTCGTCCCGGCGAGCCTCACGCGATAGCGGCCGGCGCCGATCTCGATCAGGCTCACGAACGGAAGCAGGCGAGGAAAGTGCGCGGGGCTGATGTCGCAGCGCTCGGGCATGCGCCGGCCCGCCGCCTTGTCGATCCAGTAATCGTAAAGCTGCCGATGCTCGGGGATGATCAGCTGCGTCCTAAACGCCGCATGCGTCGATCCCGCCATATCGGAAGAGCCCCTCGATTCGATCCCTCGCGCATTTATGAATCCACCCTTAAGAGGACGCAAGAGTCCAAAACGTGGACAGATCAACGGCGAGCGCGTTTTTGACCGAGACCGATCTTCTTGGCGAGAGTCGATCGCGCCTCGGCGTAGTTGGGCGCCACCATCGGGTAGTCGTTCGCAAGGCCCCACTTCTCCCGATACCGCTCGGGCGAGAGGTCGTGATGCGTGCGCAGGTGCCGCTTGATCGACTTGAACTTCTTGCCGTCCTCGAGACAGACGATATGGTCGGGATGGACCGATTTGCGGACGGGCACCGCCGGCTTCAATACGACGGGCTCGAACGCTTCGGCGGCGCCTGCGCTGACGCCCACGAGCGTCCGGTAGACGTCCTGGATCAGCTTCGGAAGATCCGACTGCGAGACGGGATTGTTCGAGACGTAGGCCGACACGATCGCGGCGGCCAGCTCGACGATTTTGCTCTTGTCGTCCGTCAACTCCATCTCCCGCGCTTCTCACCCCCCATCTTAACGCTCGGCTGACGGCATCGTGAAGGCCTGAGAAGATGCGTCTGGATTGAGTTCGCGGCAGCGGCAGACTATCTCCAGGCTCGAAGCAGTGGAGCAGCCGAATGTCGTCAGACACCAAGGTCGCCAAGAGCGACGCCGAATGGCGCCGGGAGCTCACCCCCGAGCAGTACCACATCACCCGCGAGCACGGCACCGAGCGTCCGTTTTCCCATCCCTACAACAAGGACAAGACGCCCGGCGTCTATACATGCGTGAGTTGCGGAGCGGAGCTCTTCAGCTCGGACGCCAAGTATGATTCCGGAAGCGGCTGGCCGAGTTTTTATGCCCCGGTCAGCGAGGATGCGGTCGGCGAGCACCGCGATGGGTCGCTGTTCATGAAACGCACCGAGGTTCGCTGCGCCAAGTGCGACGCCCATCTCGGACACGTGTTCAACGACGGTCCGCAGCCGACCGGCCTTCGCTATTGCATGAACGGCACGGCCCTCAACCGAGTATCCCCGAAGGACTAATGACCAAGCACGAGAAGATCGGTCCGCCGCGCGCGGAGAGGCGGCCTGAAGTCGCCCATTGGCATGGGCACGAGCGACAGGACGACTACGCTTGGCTGAGGGCCCCCAACTGGCGCGAAGTCATGCGCGACCCGGCAGCGCTTCCGGCCGACATCCGCGCCTATCTCGAGGCCGAGAACGCCTACGCCGCCGCGATCCTCGCCGACACCTCGGCCCTCCAGGCGGAAATCTTCGGCGAGATGAAGGGCCGCATCAAGGAGGACGACTCGAGCGTTCCCGCTCCCGACGGTCCCTACGCTTATTTCACGAGCTTCTCGTCAGGCGCGCAATACCCGGTCTACCGGCGCGTGGCACGCGACCTCGAGGGTGAAAGCACGGTCCTCATCGACGGAAACCGCGAGGCCGACGGCAAGGCGTTCTTCAGGCTCGGCGGGCTTTCGCAGTCGCCCGATCATCGGCGGATCGCCTGGTCGTTCGACGACAAGGGATCGGAATTCTACCGCATCCACGTCCGCAATCTCGAGAGCGGGCGCGATCTCCCGGATGAAGTGAACCACACGACGGGCGGAGCGGCGTGGGCGGCCGATGGCCAGAGCTTCTTCTATACGCTCCTCGATGACGACCATCGACCTCTGAAAGTGCTCCGGCACGTCGTCGGGACAGCATCCGCGCAAGACGCGGTCGTCTACGAGGAGGAAGACAAGGGTTTCTTCGTCGGGATCGGCAAGACGCAATCGGAACGCTTCATCCTCATCCACAGTCACGACCACGAGACTTCGGAAGTGCGTCTGATCGATGCCGCCGATCCCGAGAAGCCGCCGCGGCTCGTTGCTGCGCGACGGCAGGGAATAGAATACGACGTCGAGGATTGGCACGACCGCCTCATCATCCGCACCAATGCGGATCAAGCCGAAGACTACAAGATCGCGATTGCGCCGCTGGCCGATCCCTCGCCCGGGAACTGGCGCGACCTCGTTGCTCATCGGCTCGGCTGCCTCATTCTCGGTGCGCTCGTGCTCGACCACTGGCTCGTGCGCCTCGAGCGCGAGGACGGGCTGCCGCGGATCATCGTGCGCGACATGGCGAATGGCGAAGAGCATGTGATCGCCTTCGTCGAGGAAGCCTACGCGCTCGGTTTCGGCGACATGCTCGAATTTTCGACCGACACCTTGCGCTTCAATTATTCCTCACCGACGACGCCGGCCGAGGTGTTCGACTACGACATGCGCAGCCGCGCGCGGGTGCTGCGAAAAATGCAGGAAGTGCCCTCCGGCCACGACCCCGCGAACTACGTCACGCGGCGCACGCACGCGCCCGCGCCCGACGGCGAGAGCATCCCGATCACGCTTCTTTATCGGAAGGAGACGCCGCTCGACGGTTCGGCGCCGCTCTGGCTCTATGGATATGGCGCCTACGGAATATCTATTCCCGCGGCCTTCAACACCAACATCCTGTCTCTCGTCGATCGCGGCTTCGTCTATGCGATCGCGCATGTGCGGGGCGGGAAGGACAAGGGATACCGCTGGTACCGCGAAGGCAAACGGCGGAACAAGCCCAATACCTTCCGCGATTTCATCGCGGCGGCGGAGCATCTGATCGAGATCAACGCGACCTCGCGCGGGCGCATCGTCGCGCATGGCGGGAGCGCGGGGGGCATGCTCATGGGCGGCGTCGCCAACATGGCGCCATCGCTCTTCGGCGGCATCATCGCGGAGGTGCCTTTCGTCGATGTGCTCGCGACGATGCTCGACGACACGCTGCCCTTGACGCCGCCCGAGTGGCAGGAATGGGGGAATCCGGTCTCGAGCAAGGAAGACTACGAGCTCATCGCCTCCTATTCGCCCTACGACAACGTGAGGCCCCAAGCCTATCCGCACGTCCTCGCTGTCGCCGGGCTGACCGATCCGCGCGTGACCTATTGGGAGCCCGCCAAGTGGGTGGCCAAGCTTCGCGCGCACAAGACGGACGCCAACCTGCTTCTGCTCAAGACCTATATGGGGGCGGGTCACGCCGGCGCTTCCGGCCGCTTCGACAAGCTCAAGGAAGTGGCGTTCGTCTACGCGTTCGGAACCCGCCTTGCCGGCCTCGGGTGAAGTGGCCGTGCACGACGCGAGCCGATCGCTCACCCCAACCCCTTCGCCCGCGTCAGCGGGAGAAGGTGCCCGAAGGGCGGATGAGGGCCGCGAGCGAAGCGAGCGGTCGTGCCGCTGGCGAGACCCTCGCGCTCCGCACTCGGGCCCTCATCCGGCGCTTCGCGCCACCTTCTCCCACGCATGCGCATGGGAGAAGGGGTAATACGACGTGTAGATGCTCGTTGAACCGTCCCCGCAACGTCAAGGATCAGTTCTCGGGCGATCCGTCCCGCCGCTTCTTTATCGCGCCCATGAACTGCATGACCAACGCCGCCGCCATCATCGAGGTGACATTGGCCGCATCGAGCGGC
>JBJMRA010000041.1:0-4740 GCA_045802365.1 Hyphomicrobiales bacterium
CGCACGGTGTTCACGGGCGCGAGGCTTGCCGGAGCGTCGTTCAAGCGAGCCTTTCTTTCGTGGGCGCGGTTCGAAGGCGCCGACCTCGGCGCCGCCAAGGATATCGCCCAGGCACAGCTCGATCTCGCCTGCGGGGACCAGAACACGAAGCTTCCAGCCGGACTGACCGCGCCCAAGACCTGGCCCTGCGCTCCGGATTAGCGGGGCTCCGCAGCGCTCCCGCGCTGGGGCGCTTCGTGCTCTTCGTGAACCCCTTGTGCCCTTGGTGTTAAAATTCAAAAACACGAAGGACACCAAGGACACACGGAGGACATTCAAAGCGGTAGAGCAGCACTCAATCGAGGGAGTGGACAAGGCCGGCGGCGGTGATCGATTCCGAGCGGATGGCGGTCAGGACCTCGCGGTGGAGCGCCTGAAACTCGACGGTCGCGACCATCTCGTACCGCCTGGGCCGCGGCAGCGGAATGTCGACTTCGAGCTTGATGCGGCCGGGCCGGTTGGTCATCACCGCCACGCGATCGGAGAGATAGACCGCCTCCTCGACATCGTGGGTGATGAACAGCACGGTCAGCCGATGCTTTTCCCAGATGCGGGTCAAAAGCTCCTGCATGTGATGTCGGGTCAAAGCGTCGAGCGCGCCGAAGGGCTCGTCCATGAGCAGCATCTTCGGACGGTAGGAGAGGGCACGGGCGATCGCGACCCTCTGCTTCATCCCTCCCGAAAGTTCGCTCGGATACGCATCGGCGAACTCCTCGAGGCCGACCAGCGCCAGATGCGCTTGCGCGTCCTCGCGAGCCTGTCGGACGGTATGGCCGGCGGCGCGCAGCGCGAACTCGACGTTGCCGCGCGCGGTCAGCCACGGGAGAAGGGTGTAGCTCTGGAAGACCACGCCGCGATCGAGGCCCGGCGCGGTGATCGGCTCGCCGTCGATCGTGATCGCGCCTTCGTCGTAAGGCTCGAGCCCGGCGGCGATCGACAAGAGCGTGGATTTTCCGCAGCCCGAAGTGCCGACGAGCGCCACGAACTCGTTCTGCCCGACGCTCAGATCGACGCCCGCGAGCGCGACCACCTCGCCGCGTTCGCTCCGAAACGTCTTCCCGAGACCTGAGATCACGAGCTTCGGCGCGAGCATCAGCGCGTCTCGAGATAGCGGAAGAAGCGGCGGCCCAGGTATTTCATGCCCTGGTCGGTCGCGAGCCCGAGCATGCCGAGGAGAAGCAGATAGCCGAAGATGAGATCGGTCTGGAAGAAGCGCTGGGCGGTGGTGATGCGGTAGCCGAGGCCCGACGTCGCGGCCACGAGCTCGGCCACGACGAGCCAGGTCCATGCCCAGCCGAGGCTGATTCGCATTGAGTCCCAGATGGCGGGAAGGGCAGAGGGCACCACGATCCGCTCGAGGATGCGCCATTCGGAAAGCTCGAGCGTGCGGCCGAGATTGACGAAATCGCGCGGCACGGATTTGACGTTGTCCATGACGAGCAGCACCTGCTGGAAGAAGGTGCCGATCCAGATGATCAGGAATTTCTGAAGATCGGTCGGACCCGCCCAGAGGATCGTCAACGGCACGAAGGCAACGACCGGCATGTAGCGGATGAAATCCACGAAGGGCTCGATCGCCGCTTCCCAGTCCCGATAGCTGCCGATGAGCACGCCGATCGGGAGCGCGAATGCTGTCGAGATGAGGAACCCGATCGTGATGCGATAGATGCTGATGCCGGTGTCCGCCGCGAGCTGGCCCGAGGCCCAGAGCTCGGACAAGCGGCTGGCGACCTGCGCGGGAGAGGGAAGGAAGAGCGGCAGCACAAGCCCGGCGGCGGTCACCGCCCACCAGGCGAGAGCGACCGCGGCGAATACGATGGCCGCGATCGCAAAATACCGCCTCGCCGATATGCGGCCGCCGAGCGCGAAGCGGCGCGCTCTGGGCTTACCGCGTGGCGGCATCCACGAAGCGAGTGTCGATGGCCCGGCTCAGATCGACGTCCTTGGTGAGGATGCCCGCCTTGCGCGCGGCGGCATGCACCTCGGGGATGACCTTGCTCGTGAAATTGCCCCCGAGCTCGGACTTGTTCTCGGCGAGCGAGTAGAAAACGACGCCTTCGAAAGCGGTCGCAAGCTCCTCGGGCTTGGCGCCGACTGCCTCGGAGATGATCGCGCGACCGCCGTTAGCGTCGGCCCGATAGTCGGCAAGCGCCATGTCCCAGGCCTTGAGAAGCGCCACGATCTGCCCGGGCTTCTCGGTCAGGAACTCGTCCCTGACGACGAACACGTCGGAAATGAGCCCGGGGTTTTCGCCCGCCGAGTAGATCATCTTCACGGCCTTGTTCTGCTGCATGGCGAGCGTCAGGTAGGGCTCGTAGGTGACCGCAACCGGCACCTTGCCCGCGATCAACGCCGAGCCGGCGTTGGCGGCGGGCATCGGCACCTTCTCGATGTCCGCGATCGTCATGCCGTTCTGAGCGAGCGCATAGTTGAGGAGGATGTCGCTCGTCGTTCCTTCCTCATAGGCGACCTGCTTGCCCTTCAGGCCCTTGATGCCGCTGACCGAGCCATCGGAAACGATGGCGTCGGCGGTCTTCGACACATCGAGCAGCGCCACGATCTTGATCGGCAGGCCGGCGGCCATGAAGTTCATAGCGGTGTGGGTCGCGATGTTGCCACACTGGAGCTGGCCCGCCGCCAGGGCGGCGTTGATATCGGCATCGGTCGTGAAGTTGACGATCTCGACTGAGTCGAGGCCCACCTTCTTGAATAAACCCTTCTTGGCTGCGATGTGCCATTGGCCGTAACCGAGCCAGGGCTCGATACCCATCTTGATCGTGCCCGCTTCGGGCGTGGCCGGAATGTCTCCGGCGAACGCCAATTTCGCCCCACCGGCCGCAGCCAGGGCGCATGCCCCGGCTTTCAGGATATCCCGTCGCTTCCAAAGCATGCTCGTCTCCCTGTCGTCGTTTTCAGGCCCATTCTGACCCGGCGCAATCATCCGCGCAACGAAGACCTCGGTGCGCGAGGCGCGCATCCTCCGGAGGGGCGGCGTTCCGCCGCCCTCAGCGGCTCAGCAGCCACAATAAGAGGCTTGCGACGACGCTGACGAGGATCGAGGTAGTGATCGGAAGATAGAGCCGAAAATTGTCCCGCTCGACGACGATGTCGCCGGGCAACCGACCTAGCCCGAACCTTTCTGCCAGCATCCAGGCCAAGCCGATTGCTACGATCACGACTCCGATTGCGATGAGAAGCTTGGGCATGCTCATCGTTTGAGGAGCGGGTCGCGAATGGCCGAAACGGCGTTGGCGTGGGCCTCGAAGCCTTCGTAGGTGGCGAGCGCGTGGGCATGGCGGGCAAGCTCGGGATAACCTGCGGACGTCACGTAGGCGATCGAGGTGCGCTTCATGAAGTCGTGGACCGAGAGGGCGGAGCCGGTCCGTGCCCAGCCGCTCGTCGGCAGAACGTGGTTGGGACCGACGACAAAGTTGCCGAGCGTCACCGGCGTATGCTCGCCCAAGAGAATCTCGCCGGCGTGATGGAGCTGGCCTAGATACCGGAAGGGCTCCTTCGAGAGGACCTCGAGATGCTCGGGCGCGTAATCGTTGACGAAGGCGATCGCCTCCGTTTCGTCACGGGCGAGAACGACCCCTCCGACCGGGCCGCCCAGCACCGCGGACGAAAAGCTCACGCGCTGCTCGCCCATCTTCGCCCAATATTCGGGAATGGCGGCAAGCGCCTCCTCAGCGACGCGGCGGCTCCAGGTCACGAGGTAGGCGGAGCTGTCGGGCCCGTGCTCGGACTCGATCAGGAGGTCGAGACCGGCCATGCGTCCATCCGCTGTATCGTCTGCGAGCACGATGAGCTCACTCGGACCGGCCGGCGTGCCGGTGTCGATCACATGCGAGACGAGGCGCTTGGCAGCAGCGACCCACGGGCTTCCGGGGCCGATGATCTTGGCGCATTTGGGGATAGTCTCGGTTCCGTAGGCGGCGGCGGCAACGGCCTGCGCGCCGCCCGCTTTGTACACGCGATCGATGCCCGACATGCGCGCAGCAACGAGCGTTGCGGCGTCGATGCGGCCGTCCGGCCCTGGCGGCGTTACGATGATGATATCGGGAACGCCGGCCACCCTGGCTGGAATCGTGGTCATCAGCGCCACGCTCGGAAAAGCGCCCTTGCCGCGCGGCACGTAACAGGCGACTGAGGGAATGGGCCGCGTGCGGTCGCCAGCATAGGCTCCGGGACGCACCTCGTGAAGCCACATCTCCTCTGGCTTCTGATCTTCGTGGAACCTGCGGATCGACTCGGCTGCGAACGCCATCGCCTCTCGAAGCTTAGGCTCGAGCTTCCGTTCGGCGGCATCGAAGTCGGCGGGCGTCGCCTCAAGCCCGTCTGGCTCGACGGGCGCTTTGTCGAACTCGTGGGCGAAGCGCGCCATCGCCCGGTCGCCCTCAGTCCTCACCGCATCGATGATCGGGCGAACCTTGGCCTCGAAGCTCGAGAGGTCCGCCTCGGTTCGGGTGAGAAGACGGGTCCGCTGCTCGGGGGAGATCGAGGCGAGCTCGTGGATGTTGATCTTTCGGTTCATTTTTCGGATCGGGATCAGAGCGAGGCAAGCGCGCCGCCATCCACAGGCAGGCACACCCCGGTGATATAGAGGGCGGCGCCGGAAACGAGAAATACGCTCGCGCCCACAAGGTCGTCGAGTTTCCCGAAGCGCTGGAGAGGAATCTTGGCGAGCATCGCGCTCTGCCA
>JBJMRA010000042.1:0-12544 GCA_045802365.1 Hyphomicrobiales bacterium
CATATCGATGTATCTGTGCTTTTTCCCCGTGACCATCGGCATGGCCAAAGGCCTGACCTCGCCCGACCCGATGCAACTAGACCTCATGCGGACCTACAATGCGACGTCGGCTGAGGTGCTTTGGAAGCTGCGGTTGCCCGCCTCCGTGCCGTTCCTCTTCGCATCGCTGAAAGTGGCGATCGCGATCGCGCTCATCGGGGCGATCGTCGGGGAATTGCCGACCGGCGCCCAGGCGGGAATCGGCGCGAGACTGTTGAACGGTTCGTATTACGGCCAGACGATCCAGATCTGGTCCGCGCTGGTCGCGGCATCCGTGATGGCGGCTTCGCTGGTGTACGGCGTCGGCGCCGTCGAGCGGCTGACGCTGAAGGCAATGGGAACGCCTCCATGAACGCGGCCGCTCGCCGGCTCGGTCCTGCTCCCCTGATCGGCGCTTTGGTGGTGGTCGGAGGCTTGTTCTTCCTCATGGCGCGCGAACCGTCCAATTCGGCGGCGTTCTGGATCGGCGTACTGGTCCTGTGGGCGATCGCCTGGACCGTCAATGGCTGGCTTGCGTCCGCGCCCAGCTCACCTACTGAAGCCCGTATCGTGGGGCTCGCGGTGCCGGCCGTCTTCGGGATCACGCTCCTCTTTTTGTGGGAGCTGATCGTCAAAGGATTTCAGATCCCACTCGTGCTTCTGCCTGCACCTTCGGACATCTGGACAAGACTGTCGTCGTCGGGTCCGATCCTTGCTCAGGATTTCGTTCAGACGTTCATTCGAGCGGTCCTCCCCGGATGGGCGGTTGGCTCCCTCGCCGGATTCCTGCTGGCAATCGTGTGCGATCGCCTGCCGTTCCTCCGGCGCGGGCTCCTCCCCCTCGGCAACCTGGTTGCGGCGCTGCCGATGGTCGGCATTGCACCTATCATGGTCATGTGGTTCGGCTTCGACTGGCAATCGAAGATGGCGGTCGTCGTCATCATGACCTTCTTCCCGATGCTGGTGAACGCGGTCGTGGGGCTCGGGGCCGCAGGCCAGCTCGAGCGCGACCTGATGCGCTCCTATGGCGCCGGTTACTGGACGACGCTCGTGAAACTCAGGCTTCCCTTCGCCATGCCGTTCGTCTTCAATGCGCTCAAGATCAACTCGACTCTGGCGCTGATCGGGGCCATCGTGGCGGAGTTCTTCGGCACGCCGATCGTCGGCATGGGGTTCCGCATATCGACGGAAGTCGGCCGGCTCAGGCTCGACATGGTGTGGGCCGAGATCGCGCTTGCGGCGGTCGCAGGCTCGGCTTTCTACGGGCTCATCGCGCTCGTCGAGAGGATCGTCACGTTTTGGCATCCGTCCTATCGGCCGCGGAGATGACCGGGGACGAACGGGGAGAGAAGGAGAGTGAGAATATGAAAAGCTTTCTGATCGGCGCGACGGCACTTGCGGCGCTCATGGCCGGATCGGCTGCGGCTTATGCCGAGAACGTCTCGCTGCAGCTCAAATGGGTAACGCAGGCCCAGTTCGCGGGTTACTATGTGGCCGAGGCCAAGGGCTTCTACAAGGCTGCGGGGCTCGACGTGACGATCAAGCCGGGCGGTCCCGATATCGCGCCCGAGCAGGTGATCGCCGGCGGCGGCGCCGACGTCATCGTCGACTGGATGCCGGCCGCGCTGGCCGCGCGGGAAAAGGGCGTGCCGCTCGTCAACATCGCGCAGCCGTTCAAGCGCTCCGGCATGGAGCTCACTTGCCGCGCGGAGACCGGCATCAAGTCGCCCGCCGATTTCAAGGGCAAGACGCTCGGCGTGTGGTTTTTCGGCAATGAGTATCCGTTCCTGTCCTGGATGAGCCAGCTCGGGATGAAGACGACCGGTGGTCCGGAGGGCATCACCGTGCTGAAGCAGGGCTTCAACGTCGATCCGCTGCTTCAGAAGCAGGCCGACTGCATCTCGACCATGACCTATAACGAGTATTGGCAGCTCATCGAAGCCGGCATGAAGCCGGAACAGCTCGTCGTCTTCAAGTATGAAGACCAGGGCGTCGCGACGCTCGAGGACGGGCTTTACGTTATGGAGGACAAACTGAAAGATCCGGGCTTCGTCCAGACCATGGCGAAGTTCGTGAAGGCCTCGATGAAGGGCTGGGATTATGCGCGCGAGCACCCCGACGAGGCCGTCAAGATCGTGCTCGACAACGATCAGACGGGATCGCAGACCGAGGGCCACCAGACGACGATGATGGGCGAGATCAACAAGCTGACCGAGGGCTCGGATGGAACGCTCGATGAAGCCGCCTACAAGCGCACCGTCGAGACCTTGATGAAAGGCGGCTCCGATCCTGTCATCACCAAGCAGCCGCAGGGCGCGTTTACCCACGCCGTGACCGACGCCGCCAAGGGGATGTAAAGCGATCAGGGAGAGCCGGTCCTGGCTCTCCCTGTCTTGCAACCGCACCTCGATAGCGTAAGTAGTGATATCACTACTTTGGGCAACTTAGCATGAAGGTTATTTCCGCTACCGATGCAAATCGGGATTTTTCAAAGCTCCTCGACGAGGTTGTGCGAACTGGCCCCGTGGGCATCTCGAAGAGAGGCAAGATCGTCGCGACCCTTAATCCAGTCAAGCAGGACGAGGATGAGGCCGAGGCGTTCAAGCGCGCCCATCTCGGGCGCTTACGCAATCAGCCTGCGCTTGGAGTTCCGAGAGGCACTCGCGATGAGCTTTATGATGACGATCCATGAGGATCGCTCTTGACAGCAACGTGATGATCGATGCCGAGGCTGCGAGCGACGATCGACGCGGCCAGCTCGCGTTGGACTTGATCGAGGCGATTCGGGCAAGTGATCTTCTGATCCCGTTGCAGGCTCTTGGCGAGACACTCAGGTGGCTGATTATGAAGGGGCGGGTTTCTCGCGAGGAGGCGATCGAACGATCTTCGCTCTGGATCGCGAAGTACCCCTCCCAAGAGACGAACCTCGGGGTCATCAGGGGGGCGTACGAATTGATCGCCCGGCACGCATTCCAGTCGTGGGATGCGATCATCTGCTCAGCGGCCTCAGTCGGAGGGGCTCGTCTTTTGTTATCCGAGGACATGCAGGACGGATTTCGATGGCGAAACGTGACCATCGTGAATCCATTCGCATCGCCATTGTCCGCCGTTCTCCAAGACATCCTCAACAAACAATGAATGTGTGCGGGAGCATCCAATGCCAATTCTGATCCGTGGCGGCACCGTCGTGAACCACGATCACTCAAAGCGCGCCGATGTGCTCATCGATGACGGCAAGATCGTTGCGGTCGGAGAGAAGCTTGAACGGCCTGGAGGTGCGGAGGTGATAGACGCCGGCGGATGCTACGTCATGCCGGGCGGCATCGACCCGCACACCCACATGGAGCTTCTTTTCATGGGGCAGGTGTCGGCCGACGACTTCGAGTGGGGGACCAAGGCGGCGCTGTCGGGCGGGACGACCATGATCGTCGACTTCTGCATCCCGGCGCCCGGCGAGAGCATGCTCAAGGCCTACCAGGCTTGGCGCCACAAGGCGGAAAAGGCGTGCACTGATTATTCCTTCCACATGGCGGTCACGTCCTGGTCACCGCAGGTTCATGACGAGATGGAGACGGTCGTAAAGACCTACGGCATCAACACCTTCAAGCACTTCATGGCCTACAAGGGCGCGCTCATGGTCAACGACGATGAGCTCTACAACTCCTTCCGCCGCTGCGCCGAGCTCGGCGCCTTGCCCCTCGTACATGCCGAAAACGGCGATGTCGTCGCCCGCATGCAGCAGGACCTCTTGGCGCGCGGCATCACGGGCCCCGAGGGCCATTCCTATTCGCGCCCGCCCGAGATCGAAGGCGAGGCGGCGAACCGCGCCATCATGATCGCCGACATGGCGGGATGTCCGCTCTACATCGTCCACGTCTCATGCGAGCAGACGCACGAGGCCATCCGACGCGCCAAGCAGGCCGGCCAGCGGGTATGGGGCGAGCCGCTTGTCCAGTATCTCGTGCTCGACGATGGCGAATACCAGAACAAGGACTGGGATTACGCGGCCGGCCGCGTGATGTCCCCGCCATTCCGGAACAAAAGGCATCAGGATTCGCTTTGGGCAGGCTTGCAATCGGGAACGTTGTCGGTGGTCGCCACCGACCACTGCTCCTTCACCGTCAAACAGAAGCGGATGGGCGCCACGGACTTCACCAAGATCCCGAACGGCACCGGCGGACTCGAGGATCGCATGCCGGTCTTGTGGACGGCGGGAGTAAATTCTGGCCGGCTCGCCAAGGAAGAATTCGTGGCGGCGACTTCGACCAATATCGCGCGAATCCTCAACATGTATCCGAGAAAGGGCGCGGTCGCGGCCGGCTCCGACGCCGACATCGTCATCTGGGACCCCAAGGCGACCAAGACGATCACCGCCAAGAAGCAGGTATCGCGCATCGAATACAACGTCTTTGAGGGGTTCCAATGTACGGGCGTGCCGCGGATAGTGCTGTCGCGAGGCCGGATCGCCTGGAGTGAGGGCGATATGCGGGCCGCGCCCGGCGATGGCGATTTCATCGCGCGCCAGCCCAATGCCCCGGTGCAGGCCGCCTATTCGATCTGGAAGGGAAAGACCCGACCCCAGGGCGTGAAGCGCGTCGAGGTCACGCCTTAGCGGCTGGCCATACATTGCTCGGGCTGAGCTGAGCGGCGGAGCAGACGGCGGATTTGAGTTCCGATCTCACCTTGACCGTATGAGCGGCTGGCCCGGAAATCGGGCGGCTTCGACCATCCGACGGCCCAGACTTACAATCGGAAGATCAGCGCGTGCGGCAATCGCAAGATGAAGTGCGTCTGGGACACCGAGTTTGGTCTCAAACCTCCGCACTATGGCCTCGGCGAGGCTGAGATGGTTGGCTCCGAGCGCGATCTGCTGCACATTGTTCGCGCGCCATAGGTCGAATTCGGCCAGAACGGTTGCGCCCCACAGCTGATCGATACTGCCCATCCGAACGTCGCGCGAAACAATCGCCGAGAATTCCGCTGCCCCAAAGTCGCTGATAGCGATGTCGCCCGCCTGCCTAAGCCACCCCTCGATCATGCTGGATTGCGGTTCAGGCCGGAACAGTGCAGCGAGTACGTTAGTATCGAGATAGATACTCACGATATCTCATCGCGCAGCGCCCTTAGGGAAGAAACCGAGTCTTCGCTCAGTGGGTGCCATTTGGCCCGCAATGCCGCAAGCCGGTCGAACGTGCTATGGCTCGTGCGGCGCTGTTCTTCGCTAGCCGCCTTCAAGATCGCTACCGGGTTCCCGGAGGCGAGTCAGAGTGACCGTCTCGCCAGCATTCGCCGCATCCACGAGTTCAGAGAGCTTGAACTGCGCCTCAGCGACCGAATAGCTCGCCATCGTATATTCCATCAGTAACAACTGACCAAATGCATCCTTTAGTGCAGAAGGGCGCAAATGCGAAGGCTCAGTCAGGTACGAGAACGAGTTCGCAGACCAGTGGTGAAGATAGCGGATATACGCGCGACCCGAAAAGACAGCGGGCCCAACCTCTTTGTGACTTTTCGCCCCGGTAATCCGGCAGTTGAGCAGATCCGGGAAGGCGGGCGGGGGAATTGGATTGCGTTGTGCACGCGTGGGCGGCGCGCCACTTGCTCACGGAAGGTCGACAGCGGAACCGATCGTGCGGGCAGCCGAATGCCGCCCCCGCGATTTCATCGCGCGCCAGCCCAATGCTCCGGTGCAGGCCGCCTATTCGATTTGGAAGGGAAAGACCCGACCCCGGGGCGTGAAGCGCATCGAGGTCACGCCTTAGCCGGTCAGCCGATTACGAAGTTGAAGCTCACGCTGATGCGCGCTCCGTGGGCACGGTTCAGCGGCACTTCGTGGCGAAGCCAGCTTTCCCACAAGAGAAGCGTGCCCTCTTTCGGCATCTCGCTGATGGTCGCCTGAAGCTCGCGTGGAGCATTCGCCTTCCGGCGTGGGGCCGCCATCATCATCGCGTGCCGCGGGTCCTCGAATACAATCGGTCCGGCGCCTGCGGGCACACGCACGTAATAGGCGCCGCTCAGAACCGCATTGGCGTGGATGTGAGAAGTATGGGCGCCGCCCTCGGCGAGGACATTCACCCACATCGAGTCACATTGTGGCTTGCCCCCGCGCAGGTCCCAATGGAGCACCTTGGCGAAAAGGCCCGCGTGACGGTCTATCAGTCTCGCCAGTCGCGCAAAAGTCGCAACATGGTCCGCGAGGTTGTCGATCGAGCCGTAGGACGTGTATCCGGGGTAACCGTGCCTGGCACACCAGCGGTGTCCGGCCTTGTCCTTCCCGGCCAAAGCCACGGCGGCTTCTTCGAGTTGAACATTGAATCGGGCGGCGCCCTGCACCTCCGCGCGGTAGACGAAGGTCGGGAACAGCGCGGTCATGTGCTTTTCGGATCTAGGCACGAGCTCCCTCTTTGACATGGCCGTATATACCGCGCTAGGATTTCTGTATATACCGAAGGATGAGCATGAGCTTCTATGTGAAGGATAAGGCGACTGACGAGGCGGTCCGCCGCCTCGCTAAGCTGAAAGGCAAGACCCTCACCGCGACGATACGCGAGGCGGTGGAGAACGAGCATGAAAGATTCCGACAGAAACGGCCCTTGCGAGAGCGTGTCAAACACATTCAGGAGCGAATCGCGGCGAGGCGGGAGACAGGCCTCGAGGCCGACAAGGCCTTCTTTGACGAACTCAGCGGGGACTAATGTATGTTCGTGGATGCCTCCGCCTTCGTGGCCATGCTGACTCGCGAAAAGGAGGCTGATACGTTCTTGGATCTGCTCGACAACGCTGTGGACACGATCACCTCTCCAATCGCGGTTTTCGAAACCGTAATCGCTGTGGCGCGAAAGCGAGCTTCTTCGCTTCAAGAGACAGAGCGCGATGTCATCGAGTTTGCTGAGGAAGCAGCCATCACTGTCGTCGAAGTTACTCAACGCGATTGCGAGGCTGCTCTGCATGCTTTTTCCCGGTTTGGAAAGGGCCGGCATCCGGCCGGATTGAACATGGGGGACTGCTTCGCCTATGCATGCGCGAAAATCCGGAACGTGCCGCTCCTCTTCAAGAGCGAGGATTTCATCCACACCGACATCGAGATTGCGTAACAGCCATGTCCGTCAAGACCAACGTCGCCATCAACCCGCAGCGTTTGTGGGACCAGATCATGGAAACGGCCCAGTTCGGGGCCACGCCCAAGGGCGGCATCAAGCGGCTGACCCTTTCCGATGACGATAAGAAGGTCCGCGACTGGTTCAAGGGCCAGTGCGAAAGCCTCGGCTGCGCGGTAACCGTCGACGCGGTCGGCAACATGTTTGCGCTCCGGCCGGGCCGCGACAAGTCGCTCTTACCCATTGCCATGGGCTCGCATCTCGACACCCAGCCCACCGGGGGCAAGTTCGACGGCGTCCTCGGCGTTCTCGGCGCGCTCGAGGCGATGCGGAGCATGGTCGATCTCGGTTATGAGACCAACGCCCCCGTCATGATCGTGAACTGGACCAACGAGGAAGGGTCCCGCTTCGCGCCCGCAATGCTCGCTTCCGGCGTCTATGCGGGGGTCTTCACGCCCGACTATGCTTACAGCCGCGAAGATCGCGAAGGAAAGACCTTCGGCGCCGAGCTCGAGCGGATCGGCTATCGCGGCGATGAGCCGCCCAGCTCGCAGAAGTTTCAGGCCATGTTCGAGCTCCACATCGAACAGGGGCCGATCCTCGAGGCAGAATCGAAGATGATCGGCGTCGTCACCGGCGTCCAGGGCATGCGGTGGTACGAGGTGACGGTGAAAGGCCAGGAGGCGCATACCGGCGCGACGCCGATGCTGCTCAGGCGGAACGCTCTCCTCGGGGCGGCGCGCATGATCGAGGCGATTCACGAGATAGGAATGCGCCATCTGCCGGGCGTTGCGAGTGTGGGGCTGCTCGAGAACCGGCCGAACAGCCGCAATGTCGTGCCGGGAGAGGTGTTCTTCACCGTCGACCTCAGGCACCCGGACGAAAGCGTGCTCGACCGGATGGAAGCCGAATATCGGGAGGCCCTGCCCAAGATCGCGGAAGAGCTCAAGCTCGAGCTCGACGAGAAGCGCATCTGGAAGTCGCCCGCCGTCAAGTTCGATGCGGAGCTCATCCGCTGCGTCCGGCATGGCGCCGAGCAGGCGGGCTATTCGACCCGCGACATGGCCTCGGGTGCGGGCCACGATGCCGCCTACATTGCACGGGTCGCGCCGACGACCATGATCTTCGTGCCCTGCGCCGGCGGACTCTCGCACAACGAAGAGGAGTCGACCTCGTTCGACGAATGCGCGGCGGGCTCGCAGGTGCTGCTCAATGCGGTTCTCGAATACGACCGCCGCTTCGCCTAGCGATTGACGGGCAGGGGCAAGGGGCCTCAAATACCCCGATGGGTCGCTACGAACGCCCGCCCAACCTTGAAGACGCTCTCGAGATCATCGCCGGCGGCGGATACACGATCCTGGCCGGCGGCACCGACTTCTACCCGGCGCGCGCCAACCAGGCGATCACCGAAGATGTCCTCGACCTGACCGCCATCGACGGTCTCCGCGGGATCAGCGAGGAAACCGACCATTGGCGGCTCGGCTCGCTTGTAACCTGGAGCGAGCTCGTTCGAACGAAGCTGCCGCCTTGCTTCGATGGTTACAAGAAGGCCGCGCGCGAGGTGGGCGGCCTCCAAATCCAGAATGCCGGCACTCTCGCCGGAAACCTGTGCAACGCCTCGCCCGCGGCGGATGGGACGCCGAACCTCGTGGCCCTCGAGGCTTCCATCGAGCTTTCCACCCGGCGTGGAATGCGCCGGGTTCCGGTTGAAGAGTTCGTGGTTGGGAATCGCGCGACGCTACGCAGGGAGGACGAGATCGTTACCGCCATCCTCGTGCCGAAACCGCGCTCCGCTGCGCGCTCGACCTTTCTGAAGCTCGGTACGCGCCGGTATCTCGTGATTTCCATCGTCATGGTAGCCGCCGTCATCGAGGAGACCGACGGACGGGTTGATGCCGCCCGCTTAGCGGTTGGATCGTGCAGCGCGGTCCCGCAGCGGCTCGGCGAGCTTGAAAGCGCGCTCTCTGGGAAATCGGTCCACGAACTATCGTCTATTGTTTATCCGGAGCACTTTTCCGCGCTGGCGCCCATCGATGACGTGCGCGGCACGGCTGAGTATCGCAAGGATGCGGCGTTCCAGTTGACGAGACGCGCCCTCCTGGAGTTTGCCTGATGCTCAAGCGCCGCGATGACGTGATCGGACTCACGGTGAACGGGCAGCAGGTGAGCCTCGATTGTCCGCCGGTCACCCGTCTCGCCGATGCGCTGCGGAACGACCTCGGGCTAACCGGCACGAAAATCGGCTGCAACGCGGGCGACTGCGGCGCCTGCACCGTCCTTCTCGACGGCAATCAGGTCTGCGCCTGCCTCATATCCGTAGCGCAAGCCCAAGGGCGGTCGGTCGTCACCGTCGAGGGGTTGGCGTCGGGCGAGACGCTCTCGAACCTGCAGGTGGCCTTTCACCGGCACGGCGCGGCCCAGTGCGGCATCTGTACCCCGGGCATGTTGATGGCGGCGAGCGATCTCCTGGCGAAAACGGCAGAGCCGTCGCGAGCCGAGGTCGAGGATGCGCTCGGCGGTGTCCTCTGCCGCTGCACGGGCTACGCGAAGATTGTGGATGCGATCCTCGACATCGGCGGGGAAGACCGGGTCGCGCACGAGGACACGTCCGTCGGAAGTCGCCTGAAGCGGGTGGACGGACGTCCGAAGCTCACCGGCACGGAGAAGTTCGGAGCGGACGGCATTCCATCTGATTGCCGGTGGTTGCGGGTGATCCGCTCGCCCCATGCGCGGGCGCGTTTCGACCTTGGCGATCTCGACGGGTTTCGGGAGCGGTACGGATTCGATCTCGTGCTCACGCACCAGCACGTGCCGAACAACGGTTTCGGCATATACCCCACCATCAAGGACCAGCCGGTGCTTGCGGCGGGCATGGCGCGCTTCAGGGGAGAGGCGGTCCTGGCGATCGTTGGCCGCAAATCCGCCGTCGAGAGCGTCACGGACCGTGATGTGCCCGTCCAGTGGACTGCGCTTTCCCCGGTCGGGTTCGCAGCGGCAAAGGGCGGAGGGGCGCCGGCGCTGCACGAGCCCCATCCCGACAACGTTCTCATCCGGGGACGCGTGGTGAAGGGCGATGCCGAGCGGGCGCTCGCGGGTGCTGCAGTCGTGGCGGAGGTGGCCGCCGAAACCTCGTTCGTCGAGCATGCGTATATCGAGCCCGAGGCGGGCTACGCCCGCCGGGTGGGCGAGCGGATCGAGATCGTGGCCTGCACGCAGACACCGGTCATGGATCGCGACGAAGTCGCACACGTGCTCGGTATTTCTCCGGCGCAGGTGGGGATCGTTCCGACGGCGACGGGCGGCGGCTTCGGGGGCAAGCTCGACCTTTCGCTTCAGCCGCTGATCGCGGTCGCGGCCTGGATTCTCGGCGAGCCCGTTGCTTGCGTCTACACTCGCACCGAATCGATGGCGTCCACCACCAAGCGCCATCCGGCGAGCATCCAGGCGCGGATGGGCGCCGATCCCGACGGAAAGCTCGTCGCGCTCGATTTCTCCGGCGACTTCAACACCGGCGCCTATGCCTCGTGGGGCCCGACCGTCGCCAACCGTGTGCCGGTGCACGCAACCGGCCCCTATGTCGTGCCGCATGTGAGAGCGCTCACCCGGGCGATCTATACCAACGACTCCCCGGCGGGCGCGTTTCGGGGCTTCGGCGTGCCGCAGGCGGCCATCGCGCACGAAGCGCTCATGGACATGCTGGCCGACCGCCTTGGACAGGATCGGCTCGAGTTCAGGCTCTGGAACGCGATCCGGGCGGGCGATGCCACGGCAACGGGTCAGGTGATCCGGGCGAGCGCCGGTCTTGCCGCCTGTCTCGAGGCGCTCCGGCCGCGCTGGCGCGATGCTCTTGCAAGACGGGAGACGTCAGGGCCGTTCCGGCGGGGAGCCGGGATCGGCTGCATGTGGTACGGGATCGGAAACACCTCGCTCTCGAACCCCTCCGCCATGCGGATCGGCCTCAGGCCGAACGGACGCATCATGCTCTACAATGGCGCTGCCGACATCGGCCAGGGCTCGAACACGATCATGATCCAGATCGCCGCAGATGCGCTGGGCGTCAGCCCCGACCGATTCGATTATGTGATGGGCGACACCGACCTTACCGAAGATGCCGGCAAGACCTCGGCCTCCCGGCAGACTTTCGTGTCGGGCAGAGCGGCGCAAGGCGCGGCCCAGGCGCTCAGGGCAGAGATCCTGAAGCGCTGCAATGCCGGTGAGGATGCAAGAATCCAGCTCGAGGACGGGCGGGCGCTCGTCACCGATCGCGCCGGGGAGCACGTTCTCGACCTAGCGCTTATCGAAACGGACGAGCGCGGAGACCTACTCTCGGGGCTTGGCCGCTTCGACCCGCCCACCACGATGCTCGACGACAATGGCCAAGGCACGCCCTATGCGACCTACGGCTTCGCCGCGCAGCTGGCCGAGGTGACCGTCGACGTCGCGCTGGGGCTCGTCAAGGTTCGGCGGATGGTCGCCGCCCATGACGTCGGCAAGGCCATCAATCCGACCCTCGTCGAGGGGCAGATCCATGGCGGGATCGCGCAGGGACTCGGAATGGCGCTCATGGAGGAGTATGTCCCGGGCCGTACCGAGAATTTGCACGACTATCTCATTCCAACATTCGGAGACATGCCCGAGATCGAAATCATTCTGGTCGAAGATTCCGAGCCGCTCGGACCGTTCGGCGCCAAGGGTATCGGTGAGCCGGCGCTCATTCCGACCGCGCCCGCCATCCTCTCGGCGATCGAGAATGCGACAGGCGTTCGTATCACGCGCCTTCCCGCGACTCCCGATCGGGTTCTCTCCGCGCTCAAGGCGCATGGAGTGCGTCCATGAGCGACCGCACCGAGATTTTCGGAGCCCGCGAGGCCGACGGCATCGTGCGGTGCGATGCCTGTCCGGTCCTCTGCCGGATCAGGCCCGGCCGCAGCGGGGCCTGCGACCGGTACGCCAACCTCGATGGGAATCTCGTCAGGACCGATCCGGTCGTCGTGCTGCAGCGCGCGAGCCAGGCCGTTCCGTTCATGGGCGCAGATTGGAGCGGCAATCCCATTACGCCCGGCGATGTCTTCGTGACCGGCATCGGGGCCGGCACCACCTATCCCGACTACAAGCCGGCACCCTTCATCGTTTCGAGCGCCGTCGAGGGCGTCGATATGGTGACCGTCGTGACCGAAGGCATCTTCAGCTATTGCGGCGCCAAGGTGAAGATCGATACCGACCGCTATATCGGGCCCGAGCAGGCGGCCGTCCGCGCACAGGGCGAGCAGGTGGGCCACGTTACCACCGCCGAATACGGCTCGCAGATGCTCGCGCTGGGCGGGGTCCGGCACTTGACCGGCGGCTCCAAGAAAGAAGGCACGGTCACCTGCGACACGCTCCTTGCTCTCTGCAACGGCGAGGCGGTCGAGCTCACCGTGGATGGCGGC
>JBJMRA010000008.1:0-5734 GCA_045802365.1 Hyphomicrobiales bacterium
AAACGGGATCTTCGATTTCCTCCACTATCATTCGCAGATCCACGAGGCCCTCGGCATCGCCCGTGGACGGGCGCGCGTCAGATTCGGGGGCGACAAGGGGCGGACCGTCGAGGTCGAGGCGGGCGATGTCGCCATTCTGCCGGCCGGCACCGGCCACCAACTCATCGAAGGGAGCAATGACCTTCTCGTGGTCGGGGCTTATCCCCCCGAGGGTAGATACGACCTGTGCCGCGGCAGGCCGGAAGAGCACGCCCGTGCCATCCGATCGATTCCCGAGGTTCCCGTCCCCTCCGCCGATCCCGTCTTCGGCAAAGACGGCGGACTCGCCCGCTTCTGGCGTCCGTGAAGCTCATCAAGCGGATGACTTGACCTTCGAGTACTTTTAAGGGTCGATGGTTTCGGCTTGCGCCGGGATAACAGAAACGGCGATTCGATCGGGTCCCTGTGGCTCTAGCGGGTCGGAACCGGCTTCTCGCCGCGATAGTCATAAAACCCGCGGTTCGATTTGCGGCCGAGCCAGCCGGCCTCCACATATTTCACGAGCAGCGGGCAGGGGCGATATTTGGAATCGGCGAGCCCCTCATAGAGGACCTGCATGATCGAGAGACAGGTGTCGAGGCCGATGAAGTCGGCGAGCTCGAGGGGGCCCATAGGGTGATGCGCGCCGAGCTTCATGGCGGTGTCGATCCCCTCGACCGTTCCGACGCCTTCATAGAGCGTATAGACCGCCTCGTTGATCATCGGCAGCAGGATGCGGTTCACGATGAAGGCGGGGAAGTCCTCGGCGACCGCCGGGATTTTGCCGAGCCGCTGGACGAAGTGCCTGACGGCCGTGAAGGTCGGCTCATCGGTTGCAATGCCGCGAATGAGCTCCACGAGTTCCATCACCGGGACCGGGTTCATGAAATGGATGCCCATGAACTTCTCGGGCCGGTCGGTCGAGGCGGCGAGCCTCGTGATTGAGATCGAGGACGTATTGGTCGCAAGCAACGCCCGGTCGGAAAGATGAGGACAAAGCCCGACGAAAATACTGCGCTTGACCTGCTCGTCCTCGAGCGCCGATTCGATGACGAGATCGCAAGCGGCAAAATCTTCGTAGGCGAGCGCGACCTTGATCAATTTGAGCGCCGCATCGCGCTCAGCCTCGCTTATCTTTCCCGACTTGACTTGACGCGCGAGATTGCCGTTGATCGTTGCGAGCCCGGCTTCGACGCGTTCGCGAGAGAGGTCGTAGAGGCTCACCTCCAGCCCCGCGAGCGCGCAGACATGGGCGATGCCGTTCCCCATCTGCCCGGCGCCGATCACGCCGACTGAATCGATCTGCATGTTCTCAGAGAGCCTGCTTGCCAAGGGCTCGCGAGCCTATATTGCCGCAATTCGCGCCGCAAGTGAAACCCCGAGGTAGGGCAAGGCGCAAGCAACGATCTTTCTACTGCCCCGCCTTCTCGAGCTCGGCCTCGAGCTCGGGGACCGCCTGAAAAAGATCTGCCACGAGACCGTAGTCGGCGACCTGGAAAATCGGCGCCTCCTCGTCCTTGTTGATGGCGACGATGACCTTCGAGTCCTTCATGCCGGCGAGGTGCTGGATCGCGCCGGAAATGCCGACCGCGATGTAGAGCTCGGGGGCCACCACCTTTCCGGTCTGACCGACCTGATAGTCGTTGGGCACGTAACCCGCATCGACCGCGGCGCGAGAAGCCCCGACTGCCGCGCCGAGCTTGTCCGCAACCCGGTCGAGAAGCTTGAAATTCTCGCCATTCTGCATCCCGCGTCCACCGGAGATGATGATGCGCGCGGAGGTCAGCTCCGGCCGCCCGGATTTCGACAGGTTCTCGCCTTCGTAGGAGGAAAGTCCGGGGTCGGCTGGCGGAGCGACGGTTTCGATCGCCGCATTGCCTCCCTCTTCGGTCGGCTGGAATGCAGCGGTGCGGACGGTCACCACCTTCTTCTCATCGAGCGACTGCACGGTCTGCACCGCGTTGCCGGCATAGATGAGGCGCACGAACGTATCCGGAGATTTG
The DNA here is from genome assembly GCA_045802365.1 of Hyphomicrobiales bacterium. Taxonomy (GTDB): domain Bacteria; phylum Pseudomonadota; class Alphaproteobacteria; order Rhizobiales; family Aestuariivirgaceae; genus JBJMRA01. Next base: position 2,022 of record JBJMRA010000008.1, read on the forward strand.
ACCTCGGAGATATCCGACACCTGCATGACATCGAGCAGCGCCGCTACCCGCGGCATGTAGTTCTTGCCGTTGGTGGTCGCGGCGGCAACGATGTGGCTATAAGGACCGGCGAGGGAGACGATGAGCGCCGCCATGGGCTCGGCGAGCGGGCGCTCGAGCGAGGGCGACTCGCTGTGGAGCACCTTGGCGACGCCCTGAAGCTTCGCGGCTTCTTCTGCCGCCGTCCGGCAGTTGTTGCCGGCGACGAGCACGTGAACGTCACCGCCCATCGCGAGGGCGGCGGTGAGCGCCTTATTGGTGGCGTCCTTGAGATGAGCGTTGTCGTGCTCGGCGATCAGGAGCGTCGTCATCAGATCACCCCCGCTTCGCTCTTGAGCTTGGAGACGAGCTCGGCCACGGACTTGACACGCACCCCGGACTGCCGTTTCGGCGGCTCGGCGGTTGCGACGATCTTCATGCGTGGCGTGGCGTCGACGCCGAAGTCCGCGGGGGTCTTCTCCTCGAGGGGCTTCTTCTTGGCCTTCATGATGTTGGGCAGCGAGGCATAACGCGGCTGATTGAGCCGAAGGTCGGTCGTCATCACGAGCGGCATCTTGACCTTGATGGTCTGAAGGCCGCCGTCGATCTCGCGGGTGACGGTCGCTCCGTCGGCCTCGATCGCGAGCTTCGAGGCGAAGGTCGCCTGCGGCCAGCCGAGAAGCGCTGCGAGCATCTGGCCGGTCTGGTTGCAGTCATCGTCGATCGCCTGCTTTCCCAATATGACGAGGCCGGGCTTCTCCGCTTCGACGACGCCCTTCAGTATCTTGGCGACGGTAAGCGGCTCGACATACCCGTCGTGCTTGACGAGAATGCCGCGGTCGGCGCCCATAGCGAGCGCGGTACGGATTGTCTCCTGCGCCTGGGCGGGGCCAATCGACACCGCGACGATTTCGGTGGCTTTGCCCGATTCCTTAAGCCTGATCGCCTCTTCCACTCCGATCTCGTCGAACGGGTTCATCGACATCTTGACGTTGGCAAGCTCGACGCCGGAGCCGTCGGCCTTGACCCTGATCTTGACGTTGTAATCGACGACGCGTTTGACCGCGACCAACACCTTCATTTGGAGACCTCGACCGTCCGCCGCTTTGCGGCGGTGCACAAAACCGGTCGGACCCTAGTGACCGGCCAGAAGGGAGTCAATTCTCGGGACCGGCATAGAGGCGCCGCGAACGATGCTTTCACCGCACGGGCCGGACGAGGAGCCGCGAGCGCAAAAGGAGGGTCATCACGAGCCCGGCGCAGAAGCCGCCGATATGCGCCCACCAGGCGACGTCGATCGTCTCATCGCTGGTCGTGACGAGCATGCTCACGAGCTGCAGAACCGCCCAGCCGCCCAGAACCCACATGGCCGGCAGACGAAGGGGGAGCCGCAGGAACAGGAGGATCCATATGCGTGCTCGCGGATAGAGAAGGAGATACGCGGCAAGCACGCCCGAAACCGCTCCCGAGGCGCCGATCAATGGCGCGGGAGAGCTCGGCATCATGATCGAGTGCAGCATACCGCCCGCGATCCCCGACAGAAGGTAGAAGAACAGGAACGCGCCGTGACCGAAGGCATCCTCCACATTGTCGGCGAAGACCCAGAGGAAGAGCATGTTGGAGATGAGGTGCATCCAGCCCGCATGCAGGAACTGGTAGGTGATGAGCGTCAAGGGCTCGGGAATCGGGTCGGCTCCGCCGATCGGGGCGACGCTATGCGTGAGCTCGGCCGGCACCACGCCGTAGCCGGACGCCAGCATCGCCAAATGCTGCTCGCTCGTGAATGCGCCGGTGAGAAGGAATACGATCGCGTTGATGAGGATGACTGCGCCGGTGACGTACTGAAACCGGATGACCTGGAGAGGCGTATCGTCGTGAAGGGGAACGAACATCGGAGCCCGGGCCACCTACGGGACGACGGGAATGGGGCACTAGTCGATCATTTCGACCCTTTGCGAAACGGTGTCCAGCGCTATGCCGAGTGGCCGCCGCGCCGCGGTGGTGCATTTTCGAGAGATCTCGATCACGTGTTGATCTCCATCCGCAGTCCGCGGGCATCCCGGGGCGGGTCAGACGGGAAGCGTTGGTTTTCACCGTCGCGAATTCGTCGGGCGACCCAGGCCAACGCAGCGGCATCGAGGAGATCGTCCTCCTTGCAGTCCCGCCTCGCATGACCACTGCCAAATAGGGCCTCCACCTTCAATCCCTGTTTGCGCAGGAGCGATTTCCGAAGCTCCGCTCCCGCCCGCGACCGCTTGTTTTCCGGCAACGGGGCGCCGTTCATGGTTCGGAAGGCAAGTTCCGGATGCGATTCGAATATCCGATCTTGGAGCTTGGGGCCCATGGCCGAATCGATCTCGCGCATCTTCGGGATGAGCGCGAAGCACTCCCGGCTCATCGCTCGGGACGGATCGGAATGGCGTCGGTTGATCGCGCAAGCTTCCTGATAGCTCGCAGCATCGAGGGTCGGTCGGGCTGGCACGGGAAAGACGCTCGATCTCCGCGGGCCGATCAGCTGTCTGGCGTGGCGGTCGGCCTCGCGGCCGTGGAGGTCAGGAATGCCGATCGGCATGTCGACCGCGATCACCTTCCCGGGCAGGGCGAGGATGGCCGAGAAATCCGCGCAGAGGATCGAGATCGTCTTGGATCCCGGCCCCCGCCACAGCACCGCGATCCAGCCACCGCGGCACCCGTCGACACCGCACACGAGGTCAGCTTGTTGCATTGCTCAGCACCTCGCACGGTTCGACATCGGCAATGCCCGAAAGTCCATGCGCCAGATCGAGTATGGCCGACCCGGCGCTCCTCGATATGACCTGCTCGACGGCCGCTACCGCGAAGCCGATCCCCGCGGCCGGGCGAATGCCCTTGGCGATGCCGGCCGCCAAAACTCCGGCGAAGAGATCCCCCGTGCCATGCGGAACCGCAAAGAGGCGCGGCCTCGCAATGGTCACCGGTACGCCTTCGAGGTAGGCCTGAGTCAGAATGCGGTCATCCCCGTCTGGCACTGAGGTGACCACTACGTCGTGTCCCGGTAGTTGGCGTGCCGCCAAGCTTGCCGACTGGCTGTCGCGAACCGGTGTGTTGGTAAGCCAGCCGAGCTCGAAAGCATTTGGCGTGATGCCGTCGGCGAGGGGAACGAGCACGTCGCGTATGGCTTCGGCAATACCGGGCTTCACATAGAGACCGGTATGCTCGTCGCCCAGCACCGGATCGCAAAGGAAGTAGCGGCAGCGGCCCGCCCGCTTCTCGTTCGCGATGAACCGCCCGACCGCCTCGATCTGGGAAGGATGTCTGAAGTATCCGGTCAGGAACACCGCCGGCGAAGGAAGTAGAGCCAGTTCCGCCGCACGGGACAGCATCGCGGTTATGATATCCGCGGGCACATCCATCCCTTCCGGGCTCCCGTGCCCCGGATGATTGGACAGAATCACGGTCGGGATGGCGACGGGTTCGACGGCGAGTGCCACGAGCGCCGGCCCGATGATTGAGTTACCGACCGGGCCCGCCGCGACATGCGATGAGATTGTCACGACCGCTGAAACCACCTCGGTCATCGGCTTCAGATCACATTCTGCTCGAACAACGGTCTTCCGGCCTCTATCCGCTCATAGCCGAGGCGCTTCAGGTCGATCGTACGATACGCGCCAAAGAGGATAAGCTCGGCGATCGCGTTTCCGGCGGCCGACGCCTGC
>JBJMRA010000043.1:0-11452 GCA_045802365.1 Hyphomicrobiales bacterium
GACGCCTCCCGCATCCCTTCTCTTCTGAAAGAGAGGGGAAGTATCCCGAGGTTCCGCGCGTGACCGGAGCCTAAAGCCGATGACGCACGCCCAAACTTCTCCCGCTCTTTGACATGGTAGGTATTTTCCCTCGCCCCCAACAGGGGGCGAGGGAAGATGCGCGCCTGGACTTCCCCCGCTCTTTGATATCGTTAACGCAATGCCCGGAGGGGTGCGCGTCGCCGCGCGACCAGGGCGGCGGGACGCCGGCCCTCCAGGTGCCCGTCTCCCAACGCGTGCCGGTGCCTGCTGAAGCATCAACGATGTCGGAGCGCTCGAAGCTCACGTCATTTCGGTTTAGGCTCGCTGCATGGATCTGATGAATGCCCTCTTTGGCGAAACCGGCAATGTCACCGCTCTTCAAGAATGCGCGCGCGCCATTCTCATTCTCGCCTATGGCCTCGCCATCCTGCGGCTCGCAGGGCGCCGCATCTTCGGCAGGTGGTCGGCGCTCGATATCATCGTCTCCATTATCGTCGGCTCGAACCTCAGCCGCGCGCTCACCGGCAATGCGCCTCTCCTCGGCACCATCGCGGCAACCACCGTCCTGATTGGGCTTCATTGGCTGCTGGCTCGCCTCGCTGCGCATTACCGCCCGCTTTCGCGGATTCTCGAGGGCCGCTCGATCGAGCTTGGCCGCGGTGGCGAGATCGATCGCCCGAAGACCACTCGCAATGCGGTGACCGAAGCCGACCTCAATGAGGCTTTGCGGCAGGCCGGGATCGAAGAGGTAGGCCGCACCGCCAAGATCACGCTCGAGCCGAGCGGCAAGATCACCGTCCTGAAGGGCCAATAGCGGCGGCGCTTAGGTCAGCGTTCGGAATCGACCGTGAAATCCCGCCGCGCCGCGACGATCGACACTGAAAAGCCGGCCACGACATCGATCAGGCAGATGAAGGTGATGATGAGGAAGCTCGCCGTGCCCGCGAATCGCACGAGGAGGAACTCGACCAAGCCGACGATGAATACTCCGACCGAGAGGATATGATCCACGATCGCGCCGGTACGCGGGCGGGCCGACTTCAGCATTTCGAAGAAGAGGGTCACGAGCCCTGCGATAATGAGGATGTCGCCGGTCGTGAGCGCCACCACGGCGCCGGAGCTCATGGTGAACTCGGCGACCTCGGCGTCCGGCGCGAAGCCAGGGAGAAGCGCCAGCACATTGTAGGCGATGATGACGAGCGCCGTCAGCGGAAACGCGATGAGGGCGCGCATCGGCGGAAACGGCTAGAACTCGGTCTTGGGCTCGAGAATCTGGCGGCCGCGATACATGCCGGACTTGAGGTCGATATGATGCGGCCTCCGGAGCTCGCCCGACTTCTTGTCCTCGATCCAGGTCGCCTGCTTGATCTTGTGTCCCGACCGGCGCATGCCGATGCGGCTGCGGGACATCTTTTTTCTCGGTACGGCCATGGCCACGCTCCGCGAATCAAAGGGCGCTCAAGCAGAGCGCCCCGGGCTTGCGCGGGCTTATAGCGGCGCGAATGCCTAGAGGCAAGTCAGGTAAGGCTCGATCCCGGCCATCCGCCTCTGGATGCGCTCGGCGATCCGCGCCACGCCTCGCGAGGGCTTTCCGGCATTGCGCTTGATTGGATTGGGAAGGACCGCTGCGAGGAGCGCCGCCTCTCTGCGCGTGAGCTTCGAGGCGGACTTCTTGAAATGGCGCTGCGAGGCCGCCTCGGCTCCATAGATTCCGGGGCCCCATTCGGCGATGTTGAGATAGACCTCGATCATGCGCCGTTTGGACCATACGAGGTCCATCCAGTAGGCGAGCGGAATCTCGAGCCCCTTTCGGATGATGCTGCGTCCGTCCCAGAGGAAGAGATTTTTGGCCGTTTGCATCGAAATGGTGCTCGCACCTCTGAGCGGGCCTTCATCGTCGTCGAGCGCATCGTCGATCACGCCCTGGAACTCGATCCAGTCGACGCCGTGATGCTCGCAGAAACGGGCGTCTTCCGAGCTGATGACCGCTTTCTGGAGATTGGGCGAGATCGCATCGAGACCGACCCACTTTCGGTTCAGATCGGCCCCGGCAAGCCAGCGGCCGATCATCACGTTGGAGACCGGGGGCGGCACCACCGCATAGACGAGCGTCATCACGATCGGCCAAAGGGCGAGAACGCCCATAGCGATGGCGAGCCGGCGCAGCCATCGAGGGAGGCCTGTTCGCGGCCGTTTCCCGACGCCGGCCGGCGCCGGAACCTCCGCGACAGGTTGAGTTTCGTCGAGCGCCATCATAGAAACTCTACCATATGGAGGCCGGGCGAATGTCAACCGCGGTCCCGGAGTTTGCTCACCGGTTGAGCGCCGCTGCCGCTGAGATCGAAGCACTGCTGTCCGGCCTGCTTCCCGGCCATGACGACCGCCTTACTGCCGCCATGGCTTATGCGCTCCTCGGCGGCGGCAAGAGGCTCCGGCCGTTTCTCGTCATCGAGAGCGCCGCACTGTTCGACGCGCCGCGGCAGAATGCGCTTTGGGCGGGCGCCGCGCTCGAATGCATCCATTGCTACTCGCTCGTCCACGACGACCTTCCGGCCATGGACGATGATGACCTGAGGCGCGGCAAGCCTACCGTCCACAAGGCCTTCGACGAGGCGACCGCCATACTCGCCGGGGACGCCCTTCAGGCTCTGGCCTTCGACATCCTGGGCCGGCCGGAGACCCATCGCGACCCGGCGGTGCGGATCGAGCTCGTGCGCGAGCTCGCCTCAGCCGCCGGACATCGCGGAATGGCTGGCGGTCAGATGCTCGACCTGACGGCCCCCCAGGCGGGCTTCGATCTCCCTCAGGTCATGCGCATGCAGACCATGAAGACCGGGGCCCTCTTCCGCTTCGCCTCGGTTGCAGGCGCGATCCTCGGGCGCGTATCTCCAGAGGAGAAATTGGCTCTCGGCCGCTACGGCGAAGCGATCGGGCTCGCCTTCCAGGTTGCCGACGACATTCTCGACGTGGAGTCCTCGGCCGAACGCCTCGGCAAGACGACGCAGAAGGACGAGCGTGCGGGCAAGGCCACTTATGTCGACCTGCTTGGCCTCGATGACGCCAAACGGACGGCGCGCGACCTTGCGGAACGGGGAAAGGCGGAGCTCGCGGGCTTCGGCAGCCGCGCCGGCGCCCTTGCCGGAGTGGCGGACTTCGTCGTTCAGAGAGCCGCCTGAAGCGGCGCTTCCTCTGCGGCGGATCGGCCCCAGCGCGTCGCCACATACTCCTCGACGATCCGCTTGAACTGGGCGGGTATGTCGCCGCCCCGCAGTACGGCCGCCTTTTTTCCGTCGATGAAGACCGGAGCCGCCGCGAGCTCGCCCGTACCCGGCAGAGAGATGCCGATATCGGCATGCTTCGATTCACCGGGCCCGTTCACGATGCAGCCCATGACGGCAAGCTGGAGGGTCTCGAACCCCGGATAGGCGCGCCGCCAGTCGGGCGTGCGCTCGCGCACATAAGCCTGAATGTCCTGGGCGAGCTCCTGGAACACAGTGGACGTGGTTCGGCCGCAGCCTGGACAGGCGATGACGAGCGGATTGAACGCCCTAAGCCCCATGGTCTGCAGGAGCTCCTGGGCGACCACCACTTCGCGCGTCCGCTCGCCGCCCGGCTCGGGCGTGAGCGAAATGCGGATTGTGTCGCCGATTCCTTCCTGCAGGAGGACCGCGAGGGCCGCCGTCGATGCGACTATGCCCTTCGACCCCATGCCGGCCTCCGTCAGGCCGAGGTGAAGAGCGTAGTCGCACCGGGCGCCGAGCATCCGATAAACCGCAATCAGGTCCTGCACCTCGGAGCACTTGGCCGAGATCACGATCTTGTCGCGCCCGAGCCCGAGCTCCTCCGCCCTCTGCGCCGACAGCAGTCCCGACTGGACGACAGCCTCATGCATGACGGCCCTCGAGGGTAAAGGGTTCGCCGCCTTGGCGTTGCGATCCATGAGGCGCGTCAACAGCTCCTGATCGAGCGAGCCCCAGTTGACCCCGATGCGGACGGGCTTGTCGTGACGCACCGCCGTCTCGATCATCGTCGCGAAATTGCGGTCCTTCTTCTCGAGAAAGCCGACGTTGCCGGGGTTGATGCGGTACTTGGCGAGCGCTTCCGCACACGCCGGATAGTCCTTCAGAAGCAGATGCCCATTGTAGTGGAAGTCTCCAACGAGCGGCGCCTGAACGCCCATTCGATCGAGCCGGTCGCGGATATGGGGGACGGCCGCGGCCGACTCTGGACGGTCGACGGTAATCCGGACGAGCTCCGAGCCAGCGCGCGCAAGCTCCGCCGTTTGTCGCGCGGTCGCCTCGGCATCCGCCGTCTCGGTGTTGGTCATCGACTGGACGACGACGGGCGCGCCGCCCCCGATGATCACCCCGCCAACGCTCACGCCGACACTCCTGCGACGCTTCTCGATCGCCGAGAAGGTCATGACCCGAGTTCCCCAACCTGGGCGCAGTGGCCACAACGGCCCGACATCTCGACAAGGGTGTGCTGCGGGCTGAAACCCTGCGCGACCGCGCCCGCGGCGAGGGAAGCAAAACTCTCGGGAGCGTCGAGCTCGGCGACCGTCCCGCAGCTCTCGCAAATGAGGAGTGCGGCGGGCGCATCCTCGTGCGCGTGGGAGCACGCCACGTAGGCGTTCCTGCTCTCGATCTTGTGGACGAGCCCGTGCGCCAGCAGGAAATCGAGCGCCCGGTAGACGGTGATCGGGGCGGGCCGGCTGCCGTGGCTCGCCATCCGCTCGAGGATTTCGTAAGCCCCGGCTGCCGCGTGGCTTTCGGCTATGCAGGTCAGAACCTCGCGGCGCTGCGGCGTGAGCCTGGCGCCGCGGCGGCCGCAGGTGCGCTCGGCGCGGGCGATCAGCTCATCGGTGCAATCCCCGTGGTTGTGGCCGGGCTCGGGAAACGACATGTGTTACAAAATAACCATCGCAAACGGCTGCATCAAGGAAACTGCCTCTTCGTTTGGAGCGTTGCCGTCCTGAAAGGAGAACCCAAGCATGAGAATCTCGGAAATCATGACGGCCGGGGTCAAAGTGGTCAGGCCCGAGGATACGATCAGACGCGCCGCCCAGCTCATGGACGAGCTCAATATCGGCAGTCTGCCGGTCTGCAATGGCCGCAAGCTCGTCGGGATCATCACCGATCGCGACATCACGGTCAGGGCGACCGCGGCCGGGCGAACGCCCGAGGAGACCCGCGTCTCGGAGGCAATGAGCGAGGACCTCCGCTGGTGCTATGAGGACGACGACACCGCCAAGGTGATGGACGTCATGAAAGACGTGCAGATCCGCCGCATACCGGTTGTCGATCGCGACAAGAACCTGGTCGGGATCGTGGCGCTTGGCGACATCGCTGCTCGTCTGGATGACGAGGCATCGGGAGAGACCCTCAAGGAGATCTCCACCCCCGCCGAGCCCGACCGCTAACGCCTACCCCAAGGGGAAGGGAATAGCGCGCAGCCAGTGACGCGCCGCATCGAGCGTCTCGACGGGCGCCTCGATCGTCGGGAAATGACCGCAGTCCGGGATCTCGACGAAACGCGCGTTCGGCAAGCCAGCGGCCATGGCCAAACCCTCCCGCGGATTCGAAAATTGATCCTTGCTGCCCCATAGCATCATAGCCGGGCAGGCGATTTCGCCCAGTCTCTCCGCAACGTCGCCTCGCGCGGCCATGGCGTCCGACTGGCGCGCCATGCGCTCGGGGTCGATCCGCCGAAGCATCCGCAACGCGCGATCGCGGGCGGCAGCGCCATTCGGGCCTGGCTCATATACCGCCTTCTCAGCCATTTCGGCGATAACCGCCTCGAACTCGCCGCCCCTGATGCGGCGCGAGCGTTCGCGTCCGGCAGCGGGATCGGCGACCCGCCCCGGACCTGCTCCGACGATCCAAAGCCCTTTGATGCGGCCCGGCGCGGCGAGTGCGGTCTCGAGCGCGACCCGGCCTCCGAACGACGTGCCAAGGACGATGAATTGGGAGGGGGCAGCAGCGAGGACCTGTTCGATACAGGCTCCTATCGTTTCGCCGTCGCATACGATCGTCTGCGGGACGACGATGTCGGCAAGACCCGCCGCGACCTCCTCGTAGAGCGCGGCGTCGCAGCCGAGCGCCGGAAGCATCACGAGGGCGGGCTTGCCGACCATTTGCAGGAGTGGAAGGAGAGCGGCGGCGCCGAGGAACGGCGCCGCCTGATCGTCAGAGGGCCGCCTTGATCGCCTCGACATCGACCTTGTTGTAATCGTCGGAGAGCTTGAAGCCGTCCGCATCCGCCTTGACCTTGGCGGCGTCGAATTGATTCGCCTCGTCGACGAGATCGTTCTTGACCACGTCCTCGGTCTTGAAATCACCGGTGATCTGACCGATCGAGCGGCCGGTGTCGAAGAAGAGGTTCCAGCTATCGATCAGGTGCATGCCCCACTTCTTGCGCTCGTCCCAGCGGCCGGCGAAGACGTTGGCGAGCTGCATCTGCGACTCGGTCGCGACCGCCGGCGTCATCTGCGAGGAAAGGCCGGGGAACTGCTCCATGACGATCTGCGTCGCGGCGCGCGGGTTCTGGCGGCCGAACTCGAGGCCCGCCGCCCAGCCCTGGAGATAGCGGGCATAGACCTTGCGCTTGGCTTCGTCGTCGAAATCAGCCTTGCGGATGATGAAGCTGTTGGCCGGCAGCTTGGAGAAGTTCCGCCCGAGGATGTAGTCGAAGTCGAGCCCCTGGCCCTTCCATTGGGCGCGGAGGCCCTCCCAGGAGAGCGCGGCATCGCCCTGCCCGGACTTGACCGCGGTGCCCCAGGTCGGCCAGCCCGCATCGACGTACTTGACCTTGGAAATATCGACGCCCGCCGCCTTGAGCATGGGGTCGGCGATCGACTGCCAGCCGGCGCTGCCGAGCACGACGGTCTTGCCCTCGAGCCCCTTGATGTCCTTGGGCGCCTCGCCTTTGCGGAACGCGAAGTCGAACACGTCAGAGCCGCCCATCTCGAACACCGACACGATCGGAATTCCCTGCGTCAGCCCAAGCGAGAACACGCCGGGCGAAGGATAGCCGACATCGGCCTGGTTCTGGTCGACGAGCTTCACGCAGGCAGTCGCGTCGGACGGCCCCGGTTCGAGCGTCGTCTCGATGTCGCCGAAATAGCCGTACTTCTTCCCGACCCAGTAGGGATAGTCGTCGAGAACCTCGATGGTGCCCCGGGGCGATACCCAGCGGATGGTTTCGGCCGCGCGGGCCTTGCGTCCGAAGCCGCCAATCGCCGCGACCGATACGCCCGCCGCAGTCAACATCAGCAACCGGCGCCGGCCGATCTTCATCTCAGTCATCATGCTTTCCTCTCCTCAGTGGTTTTGTTGTCGAACTCACGCCTCCCAGCTCGCCCATTTCTTGCCGAGCCAGAAGAAGAACACATAGATGGAAATGCCGATGATCGCGAGAATGAGAATGATCGCGAAGAACTGCGGCATGCGGATGAGCGAGGAATAATAGGTGAGCCGGTTGCCGAGCCCTTCGGCGCCGCCCACCATTTCCGCCCCGATCGTGGTCAAAAGACCGAAAATCGATCCGACCATCAGGCCGACGATGATCATCGGCATCGCCATCGGAATGCGGATTTTGGTGAAGATCTGAAGCGTATTGGCGCCGAACGAGCGCGCGAGCGCGATCTTGGCGAGATCGACGCGCCTGAACCCCGTCGCCGAGTTGATCATCACCATCGGCCCCGAGGCGAGTGCCACCGCGATGATGCGCGGCTCGCTGCCGAATCCGAAGCGGAGGATGAGGAGCGGCACGAGGGCCAGCATCGGCGTCGTAACGAGGAGCAGGATGTATGGAGTCACGACCTTCTCGACGAAGGGAAACTGCGTGATGACAGCGGCGAGAACGAAGCCGATGGCGCCGCCGATTGCGAAGCCGATGAGAAGCTCTTTCAAGGTGATGACGAGGTGCCACCAGTAGTTCGGAAACTCCGTCACCAGCGCCGTCAAGATTTGTGTCGGCCGCGGCAGCACGTATTGCGGCACCTTGAACGTATAGAGGAGGAATTCGGCGCCGCCGACGATGATAATGGCTATTAGCGCGATGACCAGGACCTCGAGCTTGGTGCGATGGCCGCCCAAGCCCAGCGAGGAGGACATCCCGGAAAGCCCGACTTCCTGCGCTGCATGTTTCTTGTTGAATTCGGGGATGGTGTCTGCGAGCACCTTGTCCAAAATCGGTCTCCTCAGGTGATCGCCAGGCCCGCCGCCGGTCCGCGGCCGTGCTCGATCCGCGACTTGATGGTGAGCACGCGTTCGATGAAATCGGGCCGTGTCTGAATTTCCACCGGTCGCGGCCGCGGGATATCGATGTCGTAGATGGCGACGATCCTGCCCGGCCGCGCCGACATCACTGCCACCCGGTCGGCAAGGAAGATCGCTTCCGTGATGGAGTGAGTGACGAAGGCGATGGTCTTGCCGGTTTCCATCCAGATTTCCTGGATGAGCAAGTTCATTTCATCGCGGGTAAAGGCGTCGAGCGCCCCGAAAGGCTCATCCATGAGGAGCAAGGAGGGATCCACCGCGAGGCTCCTCACGATGGAGGCGCGCTGCTGCATGCCGCCGGAGAGCTCGCGCGGGTATTTCGAGTCGAACCCCTTGAGGTTGACGCGCTCGAGAAGCTGGGAAATTCGCTCGGCGTCGGGGCGCTTGTGCTTGATCTCGAAGGGGAGCGCGATGTTCTCGAAAAGATTGCGCCACGGCAGGAGGTTGGCATCCTGGAAGATCATCGCGATTTCGGGATGCGGCTTGGTGATCCGTTCATTGCCAAGCCGGATTTCGCCGCCGGTCAGATCGTGAAGCCCGGCCATCGACCACAACAGCGTGGACTTTCCGCATCCGGACGGTCCGAGGATGCAGAGGAATTCGCCCTCGCGCACCTCGAGCGAGACATTATCTAGAGCGTGAACCGCTCCCGTTCGCGTGTGATAATATTTGGTCGCCCTATCGACGACCATTTTCGGCACTGTCGAAACGGCCGCGCGCGGCGTCTCCAACACTCCAGTCGCGGCCATGCGCTCATGATCCTAACGGAAACATTCTTTCCCTGACGATCTTATCTACAGAATGGTACGCCATGCAACCCGCGCCCGGGACCCGAAAAGCGCCGGCCGCGTGAGCAAGCCGATCGAAGATTACGGCCTGATCGGCAACATGAACACGTCGGCGCTCGTCGCCCGCGACGGTTCGATCGACTGGTTATGCGTGCCGCGTTTCGACTCGGATGCCTGCTTTGCCGCACTTCTCGGCGGTCCCGAACATGGCCGATGGCTCATCGCGCCGGAAGGAGACGTGAAGCGCGTCACCCGGCGTTATCTGCCGGGCACGGCAATTCTCGAAACGACATTCGAGACCGTTCAAGGGAAGGCCACAGTCACCGACTTTATGGCGTTCAGCAACGTGTCAACCATGGCCGAGCTGACGCGGATGGTTGATGGCGTTGCGGGCGAGGTCAAGATGCGCTTCGAGCTCATCCTCCGGTTCGGGTATGGGCGCTCGGTGCCTTGGGTCCGGCGGCGTGACTATGGCTTGCGGGCGGTCGCCGGGCCGGATGCGGTCGATATCGTGACACCGGTGGCGCTCCGGGGCGAGGACATGAGGACGGTCGCCACGTTCACGGTGAAGCGCGGCCAGTCCGTCCCGTTCACGTTCTCCTATCACCCCTCGACCAGCGAACCGCGCTTCATCGACGACCGCGGCGTGGTTCTCGAAAGCACCGCCCAGCGCTGGCGGGAATGGTCGAGCTGCTGCCGCCTGCCCGAGACCGCGCCCGAGCATTGGAGAGAGGCGGTCATCCGCTCGCTGATCACCCTCAAGGCGATGACGTTCGAGCCGACGGGCGCCATCATCGCCGCTCCCACGACGTCGCTTCCAGAAGATGTCGGGGGAGCGCGCACCTGGGATTATCGGTTCTGCTGGATCAGGGATGCGACACTGACGCTCTATGCGCTGCTCAATGCCGGATATTTCGACGAGGCCGGTGCCTTTCGCGACTGGCTCCTGCGGGCGGCGGCTGGCCATCCCGAGCAGATGCAGATCATGTACGGCGTTGCCGGCGAGCGCCGGCTCACCGAGATCGAGATCCCATGGCTTCCGGGCTACGCTAAAAGCCAGCCTGTCCGGATCGGCAACGCCGCACACGGACAGCTGCAGCTCGACGTTTATGGCGAACTCATGGACGCGCTCTATGCCGCACGCCGCTCGAACCTCTCATGGGATGATGCGGCTTGGCGCGTAGAGCGCGTACTCCTCAACAACCTCCATGATATCTGGAAGAAGCCCGACAGGGGCATCTGGGAAGTGAGGGGCAAGCCTCGTCACTTCACATTCTCAAAGCTCATGGCCTGGGTGGCATTCGACCGCGGTATCAAGACCGTCGAGCAATTCAAGGCGGAGGGTCCGGTCGACCGGTGGCGCATCACGCGCGACGAAATCCGGGATGACATCCTGGCCCACGGCTACGATGCCGAGCGCAAGACCTTCGTGCAGTACTACGGCGGCACGGGCCTCGATGCGGCCCTTCTGCAGCTCGCCGCAGTAGGCTTCCTCTCGCCCAAGGACCCGCGCTTCCGCGGCACCGTTGAGGCGGTCGAAAACGAGCTCCTTGATGACGGCTTCGTCCTAAGATACCGCCGGACCGAGACTTCAGACGGGCTCGGCAGCAAGGAAGGAACGTTCCTCGCCTGCAGTTTCTGGCTCGCTGATGCCTATTGTCTCCTCGGTCGCTACGACGACGCGGCTTCCCTGTTCGAGCGCCTCCTCGGTGTGCGAAACGACCTCGGCCTCCTGGCCGAAGAATACGATCCCTCATCGCGGCGGCTTATCGGCAACTTCCCCCAGGCCTTTTCCCATGTCGGCCTCGCAAACACCGCGCAAAATCTACTCCAGGCCGCGGGGCCCTCGAAGCAGCGCGCCAGCCATAACGAGCCGCCTAAAGCGTGATTGTGTTCGCAGATTCGTTCTTGTTGGACAGCCAATCCACGATTCTGTGAGCGATCTCCTCTGCGCTGGGCTCGACCAACAGCATGTGACCGCAATCGGGTGCTTCCCAGCACGCCGCGTGCGGCAGGCCTTCGGCGGTCAGTCTGGCCGTTCCGGGCGGGATGAGCCGATCGTCGCTGCCGGAGATGCAGAGAACCGGACAACGGATACGATCGAGATCAACCGCACTCGCCGCGTTCGAGTCGAACATCCAGAAGAACAGCTCGAACAACGCGCGTCCCGATTCAGGGCCGAACCGATCGAAGATCGCACGCTGCATCTCGGGAGGAATGCGGTTGAGGGAGTTCGATTTCGCGACCTCGAAATCAGGATGGATAGCTGTGGTCCAAAACGCGCCGAGGCTCATCAGCTGTTGCGCCGCCTCTCTCTCCCCATCGGTTGCAGGAAGAATGCCGGCCCGTGGCGCGGGGCTC
>JBJMRA010000044.1:0-27467 GCA_045802365.1 Hyphomicrobiales bacterium
CGTTGTCGAGCTTGAGGATCGGATCATCCGGATCGGGCGGCTCCTGCTCGAGAACGTCGAGGCCGGCGCCCGCAATCTTCTTCTCCTCGAGCACCTTGGTCAATGCTTTCTGGTCGACGATCGGGCCCCGCGCGGTATTGATGACATAGGCCGTGGGCTTCATGAGCGCGAGGCGCTCGGCATTGACCAGATGATGGGTTTCAGCCGTGAGCGGGCAACTCACGGACAGGATGTCGGCGCGGCCGAATGCGTCTTCCAGCGGCACGAGCTCGATCCCGAGCTCCGCAGCGAGCTTCTTGTCGGCATAGGGATCGTGGGCGATGAACTTCATGTCGAAGGGCTTTGCGAGCCGGAAGAGCTCGGCCCCGATGTTGCCGATGCCGAGCGAGGCGAGCGTGCGGCCGACGAGCCCTACACCCATGTGCTCTGAGCGCTTGGCGAATCCCGCTGCCGCTTCCCGGGTCAGCCGGTCCTTGATGATCATCTTGCCGGTGAGAGCCAGGATGAAGGCTATGATCGACACGGCGACCGGCCGGCGCACGCCATCGGGGGTGATGACGAGCGCGATGCCGGCATTCGTGCAGGCCTCGACGTCGACGGTGTCGTAACCGACGCCGAAGCGGGCGACCGCCGCGAGCCTTCCGCTCTTGGGCACGCTCTCTTTGCTGAAACGATGCGCGAGAAGGATGAGCGCGTCGAAGTCTTCGAGCTGTTCGCCGCGGATCGGATTGGCGGACTCGAGGAAATCCATCTCGACACCCGGCGCGTTCTTGAGCGGGGTCAGGTCGAAATCCGGGTAGGTCGGCGAGCCGTCCGCTTTCTTGAAATCGCCCGAGAGCGCCACCCTGAACGTACCGGCCATCTCCCGCCTCACCTTTTCTCGCAACCCTCGCGAAGCTTCAACACCGCTTCGGCGAGCGCATTGTGAAGCACCCAGACATCGCCCGAATAGCAGATGAAATCGAAGCCCTGGCCGTGGATGTCGATCCCCTGCTCGACGCTCGGTACGAGTCTGCCCAGCGCTTTGTTGTGTTTTCGCGTCGCGGCGATCGTGGTCTCGATCGCCTTTTTGAAGTCGGCGTGATCGAACTGTCCGGGGATGCCGAGCGACACGGAAAGATCGAAATGCCCGACCCATAAGCAGTCGACCCCGTCGATCGCCGCCATCTTCTCGGCGTTGCGCACCCCCTCTTCGGTCTCGATCTGGCAAAAAAGCGTGGTGCGCTCGTTGGCGGCAATGAATTTGTCGGCGACCGAGCCCGGACGATAGCGGTCATGGGCCACCTGGAGCGCCACGCCGCGCCTGCCGACCGGGTGGTACTTCATCGAGTTGACGATGTGGCGCACCTCCTCGACATTGCCGACCATCGGCAGCATGAGGCCTTCCGCGCCCATGTCCATTGCCCGCGCGATGTGGTGATACTCCCGCGAGGGCACGCGCACGATGGCGGGGAGGTTCGCGGCTTCGAAATAGCGCAGCGCGCTCTTCACCGTCTCGAACCCGAAGCCCGAGTGCTCGAGATCGAAGAGCGTGAAGTCGCAGCCCGCCGATTTCATGATGTGGCCGATCCCGGGCGTGGCGAATTCCACGATGAAGTGCCCGAACTTGGGCGACTTTGTCCGCGCCATGGCCTTGAGGCTGCTTTCAGCCATTTGCATGCTCCCGTTCTTGGACGAGCGAGCCTTCGCAGACCAGCTCGAATTCGCTCACCGCCTTCTCCTGCACAAGCGAGGCGCTTGCCTTGTCGAACGTAGCGAAATGGGCCGTCTTGATGTGTTGTTCGAATGCCGTCCTGCTGTCGTAGATTTCATAGAGCAGGATACGATCGGGGTCGTTCTTGGGTTCGAGGACGTCGAAGCGCCGGCAGCCGGGCTCGAATTCGCAGGAGGCGCGTGCATTCGCATCGATGAGCCCGCGAAACTGCGGCCGCGTTCCCGAGGCAAGTCTGAAGTCGACCACGATGACATAGCCGCTCATGGTTCGGGTCCCATCGCCTCCCAGTAGACATTCGCGACGTTCGCCAAATGCTCGCGCATGGCCTGCTCGGCCCGATCGGCATCGCGCGCGATGATGGCCTCGAAGATCGTCCGATGGGACTCGTAGGCTTGCTGGGCAGTGCCCTTGCGCCCCGACCACGTCAGCGTGACGTGCCGCTGCTGGACCAGCCATTCGACCATTGCCGCGTGTATCGCCGGAAAGATGGGATTTCGCGGGATGACCGCGAGGACGTAGTGGAAATCGACATCGGTGCGCTCGAAACGAGGCAAATCCCCGATCGCCTGACGGTTCGCCTCGAGCGCCGATTCGAGCGTCTTCAAATCTTGCCCGGTCGCATGCCGCGCGGCATGCCTGGCGAGACCCACCTCGAAGAACAGCCGCACGCCCTGAAGGTCTTTGACGCCATCGGGCTGCGCCAACATGTGGCGGGCGACCCCCGAAAGGGATTCGACCATGACTCCGGCCGTCGGCCGTGTGACCATCGCCCGCTCGCCGGACCGAAGCTCGATCAGCCCCATCGTTCTCAAGTGAAAGAGTGCCTCCCGGATCGCTGGCCGTCCCACCCCGAACTCGCGCATCAGATCGCGCTCGGAGGGCAAGAGGTCGCCCGCCGCGTAGGTCTGGTCGAGGATTTGCCCTTCGAGCCGGTCGGCAACCTGCTCGTAAAGCTTCTGCGGCCTGACCGGCCTGTTCACCGCTGGTATACCTTTCATACCAAGCGCAGCTAACGACATTCGGCCACGGGGGTCAAGCGCGAGATTCCCTTGCGCGGGAACTGCGCCGCGCCGCTATAAGCCTCGCCTCCATTTCCCTCCGCGAGATCTCATGACATCTGCGATCCCCATCTTCGACGGCCACAACGATGTTCTCTTGCGTCTCTTCAACAAGAGAATTCCCGCCGCAGAGCGGCTTTTCCTCGACGGAGAAAAGGATGGGCAACTCGATTACCCGCGCGCTCTCTCCGGCGGCTTCGGGGGCGGCATGTTTGCGATCTTCGTCTCGTCGAAGGACGAGGTCGGAGATATCGACGACCTCATGCGCGGGCGGAGTTACGATGTCCCGCTTCCGGGCGTAATCCACAGTCCCGCCGCCCTCCCCGCCACCATTGTGATGGCTGCCCTGTTGCTCAGGATCGAGCGCGCGTCAGAGGGCCGGTTCAAGGTGTGCCGAAGCGCCGCCGAGATCCGCTCGTGTCTTGAACGGGGGATCATGGCCGCGGTCATGCACATCGAGGGGGCGGAAGCGATCGATGCCGAGTTCAATACGCTCGATGTTCTTTGGCAGGCGGGCCTCAGATCCCTCGGGATCGTCTGGAGCAGGCCCAACATCTTCGGTCACGGCGTCCCGTTCCGCTTTCCGAGTTCGCCCGACACGGGTCCCGGCCTGACCGAGGCCGGCAGGGCGCTTGTCAAGGCCTGCAACGAACGGCGGATCATGCTCGATCTGTCGCATCTCAACGAGAAGGGCTTCTGGGATGTCGCCCGGATCTCGAACGCGCCCCTCGTCGCTACCCATTCGAACGCCCATTCGGTATCGCCCCACGCCCGCAACCTGACCGATGACCAGCTCGCGGCGATCAAGGACTCGGGCGGAATGGTCGGGATCAACTTCGCCACCTGCTTTCTCAGACCCGACGGTCAGGTCGATTCGCGAACCGGGCTCGAAACGCTCCTGCGCCATCTCGATCACCTCATCCAGCAGGTCGGGATCAATTGCGTCGGCTTCGGGTCCGATTTCGACGGGGCCAAAGTGCCGGATGCGATCGGCGATGCGGCGGGCCTTGCGAACCTCAGGCAGGCGCTCGTCGACCGCGGATTTTCCAACGATGTCCTGCGCAAGCTCTGCCACGAGAACTGGCTGCGTGTGCTCGAGCTCACCTGGGGATCATGACGCCGCCCTCTCCCATCCCTTTCTCTTCGAAGAGAGAGGGAAGTATCCCGAGAGGAGCGGAACCCATAGCCGATGATGCACGCCTAAAGTTCTCCCGCTCCTTACATCGTAGGCATTTTCCCTCGCCCCCTTCGGGGGAGAGGGCAGGGTGAGGGGGTGCCTCCGCAGGCGAGATCAGCGGCGTTATTCCGCAGAACCGGAGATGCCTCGATTCAATAATCCGAAACCGATCACGCCGAGAGACCCCCTCACCCTAACCCTCTCCCCCGAAGGGGGCGAGGGAATAGGTGAAGCGGAGGTTCACGTTGGCGAAGCCGAGACCTGCTAGGGTCCTTCGCTCTTTGACATCTCTCATACCAATCCGGGCGGCGAGACGCCGCCCTCCTTCCCAACGAGCATGACCTCTCATAGCCTGTGCCCATGGTCAGTGACGTACTGGGAACCGCGATAACACGTACGAGAAGGCCCGCCGAAACCCGGCCGTGGCTCTTGCTCGCGCCCTCGCTCGTGATCCTGATCGTGTTTCTCGTGCTGCCGATCTTCGTGATGCTGCGCTTCACGTTTTACGAGTTCGTGACGGCGGGCGTCGAGCGCGACGTGTTCACGACCGCCAATTGGCACGAGTTCTTCTCCGATCCCTACTATCACGGGTTCCTGTTGAAGACGGCCCGCGTGTCGGCGATCACCGCCGTCCTCTGCGCGCTCATGGGCTACCCGCCCGCCTATTTCATCGCGATGACCGCCTACAAGCAGAAATGGCTTCTTCTGCTTCTGCTCATCGTTCCCTTTTGGATCAGCTTCACGATCCGCACCTTCTCCTGGATCCACATCCTCGGCGAGCAGGGCGCAATCAACGCGACTCTCAAGTGGCTCGGCATCATCGATGAACCGATAAGAATGCTCTACACCGAAGGATCGGTGATCATGGGCATGATCCACTTCCTCCTGCCCTACATGATCCTCAACGTCTATGTGAGCCTCGAGGGCATCGACCGGAACCTGATCTCCGCCGCCCGCACTCTCGGCTGCACGAGCTGGCAGGCCTTCCGCGAAGTGACGCTGCCGCTCTCGCTCCCCGGCCTCGCCGCCGGAACGCTCCTCTGCTTCGTGCTCGCCGCCGGGAGCTACGTCACCCCGCAGATCCTCGGCAGCAACCGCGATGCGCTGTTCGGCAATCTCATCTTCGATACCATCATGTCGGAGCTCAATTGGCCGCTCGGCTCCACGCTCTCGATCGTCCTCCTCGTCCTCCTCGGCATCTTGTCGGCGATCTACAGCCGGTACATGGGCCTGTCGCGAATGTTCAAGGGATTGAGCCGATGAGCGCGCCGGCCAGGGAGGGAGCCTGGGGCTGGCGGATGGTCAAGCTGGTGACCATCCTCGTCTATGTGTTCATGTTCGCGCCGATCATCGTGACGATCGTGCTGTCGTTCAACGCGTCCATGTTCGGCGGTTTCCCGATGACGGGCCTAAGCCTCCACTGGTACGCCCGCCTTCTCGAGAACGAAGCCGTGCTGCGCGCCTTCAAGACATCGGCGTGGATCGCGGTGGTGACCGCGCTCGTCTGCACGGCCATCGGCGTGCTTGCCGCGATCGGCCTCACCCGATACGAGTTCCGCGGCAAGGAATGGGTCAATACGCTCGTTATCATGCCAGCCCTCGTGCCCGAGACGATCCTCGGCGTCGGTCTGCTGCTTCTGATGAGATGGCTAGCGCAGCCCCGGACACTGCTCGTCCTCCTCCTCGGTCACATCATGCTGGCACTGCCCTTCGTCGTACTGGTCGTCCAGGCGCGGCTCATCGGCATTAAACGCGTCTATGAGGAAGCGGCACTGTCGCTCGGTGCCAACCGTTTCAATACTTTCCGCGAGGTGACGCTTCCCTTGCTCATGCCGGCGATCGTGGCGAGCCTCCTGCTCGTCTTCACGATTTCGTTCGACAACATTTCGGCGAGCCTCTTCTGGCGCCCGCCCGGGGTCGAGACGATGCCGACCCAGATCCTGTCCATGCTGAAGATATCGATCAGCCCAGAGATCAACGCGCTGGGCACGATCATGGTGCTCGTGACGGTCGGACTGCCCTTGGCAGGCGGCGCGATCGCGCGCATTCTGTTCAGAAGCCGGGAGTGAAAAACCCAGAAATAAGGAGAAGACAGATGAAACTTTCGCAAGATAAGCGCCTCGAACGGCTGATGGTGCGCTATCAGGACGGCAGCATCGACCGCCGTACTTTCTTAGGGCTGACCGCGGCCGCGGCCGCCTCGATGGGCGTGATGACCCGGTGGAGTGGTGCCGCGCTCGCCGCGGTCACCGAGGTCCGCTTCGACGGGTGGGGCGGCGTCGTCCAGGAGGCGATCGACAAATACGCCTTCCAGCCCTTCACCAAGGCGACCGGGATGAAGGTGGTCCAGGGCACGTTCGGCGACGAGAACGAGATCATCACCAAGATCAAGACAGCGAGCCCGGGCGACTTCCAGATCATTCATTCCTCGGGCGTCGAGTATTACAAAAAATACGTCGACGGCGGCTGGACCTCCGAGATCAACGAGGCGAACATCCCGAACCTCGCCAAGGTCATGACCGCGATGATCGAGCCGTTCCGAAAGATGACGCCCAAGCTCTCCTGCGTCCCCTATGATTATGGAACGACCGGCATCGCCTACAACAAGAAGGTCATCTCCGACGACGAAGCCAAGGAGAAGGGCGCCAAGCTGCTGGTCGATCCCAAGTATTCGGGCAAGATCGGCGGTTACAACGAGATGATCACCCGGGTCTGGTACGCGGCACTTCAGACGGACCAGAACCCGAACGACATCAAGGATATGGATGCGGTCTGGGCGAAGGTGCGCGAGAGCCGCGACAACATCAAGAAATACTGGGGCTCGGGCGCCGAACTCATGGATCTGCTCTCGAAGGAGGAGATCGTGGTGACCGACGCGTGGTCGGGCCGCATCGCCGCCCTTCAGCAACAGGGCCATCCGATCGGCTATCTCGACCCCAAGGGCAGCTATGCGTGGATGGAGGACATGCTGATCCTCAAAGGATCGCCGATGGCCGAATGCGAGCAGCTCTGCAACTTCATGCTCGAGCCGGCGACCGCAATCGCGGTGGCGGAGGGACAGAACTATCCGCCCTCGCTCGATCCGAAGAAGGTCAAGCTCACCGCTAAGATCGAGGCACTCCCCGCCTTCGATCCGACCGGCACCATGAAGGCGCTGACCTTCGCCGATCCGATGTACTGGGCGAAGAACGCGGACGCCTGGCAGAAGCAGTGGGATCGCATTTCGAAAGGCGCATGACCATTCCCGCTGGAAACCGTCATTATGATCCGCTCCCCTCCCCCTTGCGGGGAGGGGAATTGAGTCCCGCCGTCGCCCTTAGCGGCGTGACCCTCGCCTACGGGCCCTTCGTCGCCGTCAAGGACGTCGACCTCACGATCGTCAAGGGAAGCTTCGTCACGCTGCTCGGCCCCTCGGGCTGCGGCAAGACGACGATCCTGCGGTCGATCGCGGGCTTGGTGGTGCCCGACGCGGGCGAGATCAGGGTGGCCGGCCGGCGGGTGAATGAGATTCCGATCCACGAGCGCAATATCGGCCTCGTCTTTCAGAATTATGCTCTCTTCCCGCACAAGACGGTATTCGACAACGTCGCCTTCGGCCTGAAATATCGCAAGGTGGCGCGGCCCGAGATCGCGCGCAAGGTGAAGCGGGCGCTCGACATGGTCCGGCTGCCCGGGGTCGAGGAGAAGCTGCCCTCTGAGCTCTCTGGTGGCCAGCAGCAGCGGATCGCGCTCGCCCGGGCCATCGTGATCGAGCCCGACGTTCTTCTCCTCGATGAGCCACTCTCCGCCCTGGATGCGAATCTGAGGGAGGAGATGCGCACCGAGCTCAAGATCATCCAGCGCGAGGTCGGCATCACCACGATCTTCGTGACCCACGATCAGGAGGAAGCGCTCGCGATGTCCGATGAAATCGTGGTGATGAACCACGGCATCATCGAGCAGAAGGGGAGCCCCGAGGACGTCTATCGCGCGCCGCGGTCGCAATTCGTCGCAAGCTTTCTCGGCCAGTCGAACTTGATCCCCGGGACCGTCCGCTCCGTTCATGATGGCGCCGCGGAGATCGTGCTTCCGAATGGCAGCACGCTTTCCACATCCGTCCCCTCGCGCCTCGCCGAGGACGCCAAAGTTACGGTCGTAGTCAGGGCACAGCGCGTCGGGATCGAGCCGCTCGGGGCGGCACACGAAAATCGCCTATCCGGCCGGATCGTCACGACATCCTACCTCGGGGGGAGCGCGATCTACCTCGTGGACTGCGGCGGCCTCACTCTTCAGGCCAACAACATCATCCAAGACAGGGTTCATCGCGAGGGCGAAGAGGTTCTGGTCGCGATTGCGCCGTCCGACTGCGTGCTTCTCGATCAATCAGGGCTGCGGATCGAAGCCTGATCTCAGAAGGCGGACTCGAGCGGGATCAGAAGCGAAACGAGCGCGCGCTGGTCTTCGGACATCGCGGAGATCTTGACGGCCTTCGGAAGCAGGCGCGCCGACGCCCACCGGGCGTGCCACTCCGGCCCGGCGCCCTCCTCGGGTGAACCATAGTAGCGGAAGCTGAGCGCGGCCACGCCGTCCAGGAGGATGATCGGAGCATCGTCCGTGGCGGGCGGCATATTTGGCCGGAATGGTCGCCGATATGCGACGAGCTGGTGGTCATTGTTCAAGCCTATCTGGAGGAGATAGAGCCCGCCGAGCTCAAGACCGCTCTCTCCATCGGTGACGAGAGCGATCCGGCTCTCCTCTCCGATGAACGCCAGTTCTGCCGTCGAGTCCGTGCGGGTGAAGAACGCGATGTGCGTTCCGGCGATGGTTCGCCGTAGATGGGCGGCAATGGCGTCAAGCGAGCTCGAATTCTCGATGTTCCGGTTGGCGCGATCGAAGTTCCTGAGATTCCTGATGGCCGTGAACGAATAGGAGCAGAGAAGAGCGAGGAGCGCGACGGCGACCAGAAGCTCGAGAAGGGTCGAGCCCATCTCTTGCATTCGTGTTTGGCGGCGGATCATTGCTCGGGAAGGGCGACCAGAGTCGTCTCGAGCGAGATCGGATAGACGCCCTCTTGAGCTTCGCGTCCGACCATCACCTTGACATCGAACGGAACCGCCGTGCCGGACGGCGTCCGTTCGCGGGACCGCCGCCCTATAGCCATCCTCCACCCAAAGCCCTCGTCATCGTTTCCAGCGAGTGCGCCGGACTTGAGGGCCGGCAGGAGCTCGAGCATGGCAAGCTCCCGGCGTCCTACGGCCACCATGGCCGAGCGCTCCCGCGCCGCCTCCAGGGCCCGGATGCCGTCGGCAAGAATCCGAAGGTTCAAAATGAGCGCCCCTGCCAGGACGACGAAAGCGATGAGCACCTCCAGCAGCATCGTTCCGCTCTCGTGGGGCCGGCCGATCATTTCGGCTTCTCATCCACGGTTCTGACATCGCCGATGAGCCATGACACGGCGATCGTGATCGCCCGACGACCCTCGCTGATCCTCAGCGATCCGCCAGTCGATCCTCCCTGTGGGGTGAAAAGGACCTTTCCTTGCTCAGCGATGACAAGCCCGCGCGCCGTGACGAGCCTGAGCGCAGTGGTCTCCCGCAAACTCACCGGCAGGGTCGCCCCCTCGAGAATGACGCGCTTCCGCATCAGGTCAACGGTGACTGCCGCGTCGCGGTTTGTTTTGATGGCGAGCGTTCTTGCCTGTCTGAATAGAGTTGCGATTTGCTGCGCCTTGCTCGTGAGATCGGTCCGGCCAGTATCGAAATGGACCAACGGAGCGGCGAGCGCCGCCAGAACGGTGAGGATCGTGAGGACCACCAGCATCTCGAAGAGGGTCGTCCCTCGTGTGCGGCTGTATCTCATCCGGCGGCCATGTCGCTGATGCCGAGGATCGCTTGCATGACACTCATGATGATGGCACCGACACTAATGCCGAGAATGAGCGTCAGAACGGGGGTGAGCAGGGTCATTCCCCGTTCGATCTGGCGGACGAGCTCGCTCTCGCTGGTTCTGGCGACGTGATGGAGCATGTGCGCCAGGCGGTTCGTGTCTTCACCGAGCGCCACGAGCCTGAGAGAGGCTTCGTCGAAGAGCGCACCGCTGAACGCGTGCGACAGCCGCCCGCCGCTCGTCACCTGCTCCGTCGCCGAATGAAGCAGTCCCTTCGCCTCGGCATTGGCGACTACGCCGCTTGCGGCGCTCAGCGACTGCTGCAGGGGGACGCCGCTCTCGAGAAGCATAGCAACGGTCAGGCACAGCCGCGACACGAGCGCTTTCCGAACGAGTCCTCCTGCCAAGGGCACGCGCAATAACGCTCGATCCAGGATCGCACGCACGCCGGGCCGCTTGATTGCAGCGGCAGCACCCGCTGAAAACGCGAGGATCCCTGCAGCCAGAGTGAGACCATAATCTGCAAGATAGCTCTGGGTTTGGAGGAGAATGCGCACGACGGCAGGCAATCGCGCCTCGTTTCCTTCGAACAGAGGTTCGATATTGGGGATGAGTACCGCGATAATCACCCCGATGGCCGCGAGCGCCATCAACAAGAGAAGGCTCGGATAGATGAGCGCGGAAGTAAGACGCCGGGTGAGCTCGAGCCTGCGTTCGAGCAGGCGAGCAAGTTGATCGAGGACTTGGGCGAGAGAGCCGTTCTGCTCACCGGCGGCGATCATCGCGAGTTCGTCGCGGCGAAATCCGCTCACTTTCGTGTCGAGCGCTTCCGAAAGCCTGCCGCCGCCCGCGACATGCTCCGCACAATTCCGCACCACCGCCCCCGCAGCGCGCGTTCGCCTGCCCTCGCCGAGGATGCGCAAGGCTTGGTCGAGGACGACCTCCGCTTTGAGAAGAGTTGCGAGCTCAAGGAGCAGGTGGACCCGCCCGGCGAGCGAAAGCTGCCGCAACCGCGGTCCAAGGGGCGGTGAAATCGAGGAAAACTCTAGAGCCTCGAGCGCCAGCATCCCGCGATGGTGAATGAGTTCGAGCGCCTCCGCATGCGAGCGGGCATCTATGCTTCCTCGCACGAGATCGCCGGTCGGAGCGTAGGCTGTGTAGCGATAGCTGCCCATCAAAGAGTTGCCGTGACGCGCGCCACTTCCTCGAGAGTGGTCTCTCCCGAGGCGGCCTTGGCGCGCCCGCAGTCGGCGAGAGTAGCCATCCCGGCCGTAATCGCGGCTCTTTCGAGATCCACGTCCGCAGCCCTGCTCGTGATCAAGGTTCGGATCGTCGAATCGATTGGCAAGAGCTCGTAGATGACGGTGCGTCCGGAATAGCCGATCCCATGGCAAGCCTGGCAGTCGCCGTTCTGCCCGGGCGGGCAAGGCCCGCATTTGCGGCAGAGCTTGCGAACCAACCGTTGAGCGAGGATCCCGCGAAGAGTGGATGCGAGGAGATAATCCTCCATGCCCATATCGAGGAGCCGCGAGATCGCCGCCGCTGCGGAATTGGTGTGAAGGGTTGAGAGAACGAGATGCCCGGTGAGGGAAGCCTGTATTGCGACGTTCGCCGTTTCGCGGTCGCGGATCTCACCTACCATGATGATATCTGGATCCTGGCGGAGGATCGAGCGCAGGACCGTTGCGAAATCGAGTCCGATCTGCGGCCTGACATGCGTTTGATTGATGCCGTCGAAGTGATACTCGACCGGATCTTCGACGGTGAAGATCTTGCTCGTGCCCCGGTTGAGTTCGGCGAGCGCGGCATAGAGCGTCGTCGTCTTTCCGCTGCCGGTCGGCCCGGTGACGAGCACGATGCCATTCGGCTGATGGATCATCTTCCGCAGCGCCGCTATGGCGGGTTCGGCAAAGCCGAGCGAAGCGAAATCGAGCCTCACGTCCTCCCGGTCGAGGATGCGCATCACGACGCTCTCGCCGTAAAGAGTGGGGACGGTGGAGACTCGAAGGTCGATGTCGTTGCCGCGGATAGGCACCTTGATACGTCCGTCCTGAGGCAGCCGGTGCTCGGCGATATTGAGACGCGCCATGATCTTGATGCGTGAGATGACGCCCGCCTGGACTTGCTTCGGTAGGTCCTCGGAGGTCACGAGAACCCCGTCTATCCTGAGCCTGACCCTTACCCGGTCGTCGTGCGGCTCGATGTGGATGTCGGAAGCTCCCCGTTCGACCGCCTCTCCGATGAGCCGTGCCACCAGACGGATGACCGGCGCTTCTCGCGCCACATCTCGCAGCCGCTCGATGTCTTCCTCGATCGAGACTACGTCGTCCTGGGGCTCGCCCTCGTCGGCTTGGCCGGGTTCCGCGGTGCGCTTCAAATGGTGGGTGATCTCGGTGTGGGTCGCCACCCTCATCGCCACCGGACGCTTCAGGAAGAATGAAAGGGCGCGGACCGGATCCGGGCGGAGGGGCCTCGCCGTCGCGACGATGAGCGCTCCGGCACTCGCCTCAAGCGGGACGAGCTCCATCCGACGCATGAAGTCCGCTGGAAGCTCCGCGGTCTCGAAGTCCTCGAGGAACTCCTCCGGACGTACTCGATCGAGGCCGAGAAAGGCGGCTTGCTGTTCAGCCAGCCTGTTCTCCTGGAGTAGCCCAAGTTCGAGAAGAACGACCTCGACCGGTTGATGAGTCGCTCCGATCGCTCCCCGGATGCGGTTGAGCTCGGCCGCATCCAGAACGCCGCGATCCGCCAAAAAGTCGAGAAACCCGCTCTCCTCCCGTTGTTGTGCAGTCGATATCACATGGATATTCTACCTAGAGGAGATAATTGCAAAAAGTGTTGATTTCCGGTTGCGGAGACTTGTCAACAGCTTCTGATCTGAGCGAGCTTGCGAAGAGCGGAGGCCCAGAATTATCCGGCTCGGATCAGCATGGGAGTGGTGGAGCGGCGAGATCGCTGCGATGGCGCGCTCGGCTCAGAGGCGTTTTGCGTTACTGCGTCCACGATTCCTCGAGGTCCCTGTCGCGGGGCCGTTTGACCTAAGCGGCCCGCGACGACCCGCTTCGCTCAATCTGAGATCGGAGCATTGCTTGGTCACGAGTATCGCGTGCCCGCGCCCAGCCCTCGCGAACATCGATCGCATCCTGGCGCTCGAGGTGAGTCGGGCAACGCCGTTCTCGCCAGGAGACGTGCTCAGTGGCTGGTACGAGCTTCCTGGAGAGGATGACGCCGATCAGGTCGGCATCGCTCATGTGATCGCCCGGCGCGAAGACGTTTGGCCGGCGGTCGAACGCCTGCGCGAGCGCGGCTTCAGAATATCGCGCGTGGTGCTGAGGCGGGGCGCAGACGAAATCATCGAATTAAATATGCGTCTTGATGTGCCAGAGCGTCCGACCGATCGGCTCTGGCGCGCGATCGGTTTCGCTTCGGGCGTGTTGAGCGCCATTTTGGCGGTGACATCGGGTTCGATGCTCCTGGCTCACCAAACCGTCGAGCTCGAGATCCTCGACCAGCGGCTGATATCGGCGCAAGCGGAAGCCAAGAGGGTTCGCGAAGAGGTCGACGCGATCACTGCTTCGTCGCATGAGCTATCTCTTCTGCGGAGCGAGAGGGCGGCTTCGGTATTTTCGTTGGCGGTCTGGGCCGAGCTGACCCGGATCGTTCCGGATCGGGCCTGGCTCACGGGAATTCTCATCGATGGCAGCGAGGTCACCATCGATGGCAATGCGGTCTCCGCGGAGCGCCTCGTCGCGCTCATCGACGACTCGCCCCTTTTCGAGAAGGTCTCGTTCACCGGACCGGTCATCAAGCTGCCAGGCGGAGATACCGACCGGTTCTCGATCAGGTTCAGGCTGGCAAAGCCTATCGCGACGGCCGAGCTCGCACCGCCATGAGATTGCGGTTGCATCTCTATCGACGCGTTGCGGCGCTCGCCATTCTGGCGGCGTTCGCGGCGGTGCCCGTGCTCGGCCTCGTCTGGGTGATCGAAGGTTATTGGTCGAACGTCGCCGAGATGAATGCGCGACGCGACGCCATCGCGCGGTTCGAAGCGATTGCCCGCTTCGCACCGCGGCTTGGAGCCTACCGGGCGAGCGCGCCTGACCTCTCGCACGTTCCCTGGCTGCTCCCGGGAAGCGATCAAGCGCTCGCGGCGGCAAGCCTGCAGGCGAGGCTCAAGGAGCTTGCTCAGGCGAACGGGGTGGCGGTGGCTCAGGCGCGCGACCTCGAGCCCCGGACCAAAGGCGCTCTCACCTATGTCGGCGTTGCTCTCGACATGAGTGGGGGGCGCAGGCCGTGGCGCCCCTGCTGCGCGCCATCGAAGCCGACGTGCCTCTTCTCCTGATCGAGAAAGCGGCCTTCCGGGCGGAAACGGGGTCCGACCCACGCTACGACCCGACCGTACTTTACGTCGGATTGGAGGTCTGGAGCGCGCTCAAGAGAACGCCGCCGCCGGAGAATGGGTCTTGAGAATGCGATGGCCCACAATGGCGCTGCTCGCGGCATGCGCCGGCCTGGCGTGGCTATGTTTCCGCCTCTATTCGGCGCCGATTTCGGCTGGCGACATCCCCGTTCGCCCCCCGTGGGCACCTGAGGCGCCATCGGAGGCCGCCTTTCCCGCCAACGCAAACGGCGATGTCGATCCGGTCATCCTCGCGCGCCTCGTCTTTTCCTCCATTCGCAGGCCGCCTGTTCCCCGGCCGGCCGAGCCCGCCGCCGCCGAACCGATCGTCGAGGAGAGCCAGCCTGCCGCCGTCGATGTGGCGCCGCCGGATGGGCTCGTCCTGCAGGGGATTCTCATCGATGACGACCACAGAAAGGCTTTCGTTATATCGCCCGCCGACCAGGCAGGCGTCTGGCTCGAGTCGGGTGGGAACGTCGGCGGATGGAGCATCAGCCGCATCGAGCCGGGCGGGGTCGTACTTACCCATGGGAATCGCGAGGTGGAACTGCCTCTCTATCCGAGCCATGCTCCTACTGATTGATCATTGAGCTGTGGACAACTTACGGAAGCAGGTAGGTTGCATCTGCCACTCAAGATTAGTCTCGCCCGCACGGGTGGTGCGGTGGCGGATGGGTGGAGCGCGTGAGCCGGTGTCTGGGTTGGTTGATGACTTCGGCCCTCCTGCTCTCGGCTTGCACGACGTCGCTTCCGGGCAATGATCTGTTGGCCGAGAAGCTCGCGCCGAAGCCGTCGAAGGCCGCTCGCATCGCACCGCCGAGCGCTGTCTTGGGCGCCGATCGGACGGTCTCCCATTTCGAGGGCGCCTACAGCACGGGTACTGACAAGTTTGTCGGTGTTGGCGATACCCAAGCGCTCCAAGACGAAGCCGGCGAGGACATTACCCTCAACCTCGTCAACGTGCCCCTTCCGCAGGCGGCGAAAACCGTGCTCGGCGAAGTGCTCGAGCTCAACTACAGCGTCGACGGGCGGGTCAACGGGGCGGTCACGCTTCAGACCACGAAGCCGATCTCGCGGTCGCGGCTCTTGTCCGCGTTCGAGGCGGTCCTTCGCGACAACGGCGCCGCTATGGTCGAGCAGTCGGGCGTATACCGCATCGTTCCCGCACAGGAGGCGACACGCACGGTCGCCTCGCTCGAGACCGACGAGCAGGAGCCGGGGCGGCCGGGGCTCAGGTCCCATGTCGTCTCGCTCAACTACGTTTCGGCGAGCGAAATGGCGGGAGTGCTGCAGAGCATCGTGCCGGAAGGCATGATCCTCAAGGTCGACGCCGGCCGCAACCTTCTTATCGTCTCCGGAACCGACCGGGAGATCACCAACCTCAAGGACACAATCGCGCTCTTCGATGTCGATTGGATGCGCGGCATGTCTTTCGCGCTCGTCCCCGTGAAGACCTCCAGTCCTCAGGCCATCGCCCGCGAGCTCGACACCATCTTCGATACCGACAAGGGTCTGTCGAAAGGCATGATCCGCTTCGTTCCAAACAAGCGGCTCAATGCGGTGCTCGTGATTTCCTCGCGGGCGAAGTACCTGCGCGATGCCTCCGCCTGGATAGCGAAGCTCGATACGCTCGCTGAGACGAATGAATCGAGGCTTCACGTCTACAACGTTCAGAACCGCACGGCCTCCGAGCTCGCCAAGGTTCTGCAATCTGTCTACCGGACCGAGGCCGGCGGGCGCGTGGCCGTCGAGAGCGCGGTGGCGCCCAAGCTCGAACCGGTTGCGGTCGAGGCGCCCGCACAAGGTGATGTTCCCGATCGAACCGCCACGACTGCACCGGCCCCGGCCGGCGACGACTCCGGCCCAGTCCTCAGTTCCGACGAGCAGAACGCAGGCGTGCGCCTCGTCGCGGATGATTCGAACAACTCCTTGCTCGTGGTTTCGACCGATGCCGAGTTCGAGCGGATGCTCGAGGTGCTCCAGGACATCGACTCGATGCCCAATCAGGTGCTGCTCGAAGCGGTGATCGCCGAAGTCTCGCTCGACGACGACCTCAAGTTCGGCGTGCGCTGGGCGTTCGGCGGCGACAACGACTCGGGCACCTTTTCGGATGCGAACGATGGCGCCGTGACTTCAGTATTTCCGGGATTCTCCTACTTCCTGAAGGCGGACGGCATCAAGATCGCCTTGAATGCGATCTCGAGCGTGACCGACGTGAAGGTGCTCTCCGCACCCTCTCTCGTCGTCCTCGACAACCGCACAGCCGTGCTTCAGGTCGGCGACCAGGTCCCGATCGTGACGCAGCAGGCGACGTCCGTCGATACGCCCGGCGCTCCGCTCGTCAGCAATGTCGAACTCAAGGATACGGGTGTTATTCTGTCGGTCACCCCGCGGGTCAACGACAGCGGGCGCGTGATTCTCGAAATTCAGCAGGAGGTCTCGAGCGTGGTCAGGACCACAACGTCGGGGATTGACTCGCCCACCATTCGCCAGCGCAAGGTGAAGACGTCCGTCGTTGTCTCGGATGGGGAGGCGCTCGCCCTCGGCGGGCTCATCCAGGAGCGCGAAACCACGAACCGCTCCAAGGTGCCGATCTTGGGCGACGTGCCCCTGCTCGGCAACGCCTTTCGAAGTAAAGGCAATGCGGTGAACCGCACGGAGCTGATCATCTTTATCCGCCCGCGGGTGATCCGGGACTTGAGCGAAGCTCGTCAGGTAACTGAGGAATTCCGCCGCCAGCTGTCGATCGAGGCTCCGCGGGTTCGCCGCGGCACGCCCGAGCCCGGCGACGAACTGATGCGGATCGTCAGGTGAGCACTGGCCCGTCAATTGGCCAGAACGGCTTCGCAGCGCGGAGCGGTACCGCTGGTTTTCGACTCGATCGAGCCCGAGCCTTGCCGCCATTCGAGGATCGTGAAGGGCCGGCGAGAATCGCGTGTGAGCGCGACCATGGCGACGCGTCTGAACCTGCTGCCATCGGCAGTAACGACCTCGGCGTCGATGGAGAAGCTCTTGTGCTGCGAAGGCGCAAGCGGCACCAGGGATCGCTCGCCACCGCGATCGAGACCGAGCGTCGCTTTCAGAGTCGAGGGAGCCGCATCGATATCAATCCCGTCCTGGCGCGAGTAGACGGTGAGCACCGGCTTCAGCCGCTCGAGGTCGACCATGCTCGCCGGAAGCACCTGCTCGATCTCATCGACGCTCTGAAAAGGAGCATTCTTGGGCGGAGGTCCCTCAGGCACGAGAGCTGTCTCGGCGCCTCCGGTGGTCGCCCCGAAGCGGATATTGTCGGCATCGCGGAAGTCCGCGACCGCTTCGGCCAGGGCTTTCGCAGTGGCGCCCGGCTTCGCCAAGCGCTCGACAATGTGGCTGAGCAAAGCGAGCGAGCTGCGATTGAGGTCAATAAGACCGCCCTGGTCCTGGACCGCGACGACGGCATCCCGCTCGCCAGTCCGGCACCTGAAGGCCCGCCCGTCGACGGGAAGGCGCGGGCCGTCCTCGAACGAAAGGCCGGCGAGCTCGTAAGCGATAAAGCGGACCAGTCCGTCCGCCGCAAGCTCCGCTTTGGCGCTTCCGGTGAGATTGGCCTGCCCTTTCACATAGAGTGTCATCGCGACGGCGAAGGTGCTTGCGACGGCGGCGAGAAGCCCGGCGATCCAGATCACCGAGAAGAGCACGAATCCTTTCTCGTTGTTTCGCATCTTCAGCCGCAGCCAACGCGTGCCGATGATGGAGCCGACGTCCGCTCGGCGCAATTCATTTCGCTTCCGGAGTGCCTTCTGCCAACAGGAGTTTGAGGTGCGCGGGACGGGCCTCGCGTTCGAGCTGCTCGAAGGTGCATTGGCGCGGCGCCTTGTCGGGCCGGAAACGGATGAGCTTGGTGCCATGCCGGAAGCGATTGCCCGACACGTGATCGTATCTCACTTCGACCACGAGCTCCGCCCTGAGGGGCTCCCACGCCGTCGATCGCTCCGTGCTCCATCGGCTCGGAGCACCGGGCGCGTTCCCGTCGAATCCCGGTTCGCCTCGTAAAGCCTCGAGCCTGCGGGTCAAAGCGGGACGTTCCGCCGCCGGGATGGTTGACGTGAAGCCGATGTGGTCGAGCTTCCCTTGTGCGTTATAGAGACCGAGCAGAAGTGAGCCGACTAAGCGCGTGTTCTGTCCGTATCTGAAGCCGCCGACCACGCAATCCGCCGTACGCAGCCGCTTGACCTTCAGCATCGCGCGTTCGCCCGACTCGTAAGGGCCAGCGCGCCGCTTGGCGATGACGCCGTCGAGTGCGCCGCCGGCGCTCTCGAGCCACCGTTCGGCTTCACTCCGTTCGAGCGTGTAGGGCGACAGCTGAATCCCTTGCGGAGCCGGGCTGAACATGACTTCAAGGACGCCTCGCCGTTCGCTTAGGGGCAAATCCATGAGGCTGCGGCGGCGGTCGAGCAGACAGTCGAACAGTATCAACCGGGCAGGCGTGTCGCGCGAGAGCTTCCGGATGCGGCTTTCCGCCGGATGCAATCGCAGCTGCAGGGCATCGAAAGAGAGCGTATCTCGCTCAGGAATGACCAGTTCGCCATCAACGACGAAGCGCGCCACCGGGATTGCCAGAAGGTAGTCCTCCACTTCCGGGAAGTACCGGCTAAGCGGCTTGCCCGACTTGGCCCGAAGATCGATCTCGCGCTCCGCACGGAAGGCGAGACAACGGAACCCGTCCCACTTGGGCTCGAATTGCCAGCCCTCCCCATCGGGGAGCGCGTCGACGGAATGCGCCTCCATCGGCGGCGTTCCGACGGGAACCTCGAGGCCGGCGAGGCCATGAGCTTCAGACCGTGAAGCCATCAAGACAAACTAAAGCTTAGCCGGCCGAGCGGTTCCGACAGGAGCGCAACTGGCGGAACCTTTTGGACGTGAACGCATTTTTGCCACGTTCCGTCACGTCGTGGAGAAATCGAAATGAACGGCATCATTTACCTCATCGGCTTGGTCGTGGTGATCATGGCGATCCTGTCGCTGCTCGGCCTTCGCTGACGTTCTTCATCCAAAGGAGGATTGGACATGGCTGTTGCAATCGAAGCCGAAGTGCGTCCGTCCATCGATTGGCACGCCGTCATTGCCGGTGCCATTCTTGCTAGTGCGATCTCCTTCGTCCTGTTGACCTTCGGGACGGGAATCGGGCTTTCGATCACATCGCCCTACCCCCGCCAAGGCATCTCGGTGACGGGTTGGCTCATTGTGCTCGCATTGTGGATCATCTGGGTGTCGCTTTCGAGCTTCTTCGCCGGCGGATATCTTGCCGGACGCATGCGCCGGGCCATCGGGCTCTCTCCCCATGAGACCGAGGTCAGGGACGGCGTTCACGGGCTCCTGGTCTGGGCGCTCGGCCTCCTGCTCAGCGCGTTCATCGCGCTCTGGACCGCAAGTGGCGTTGCCAAAACCGGTGTCGACGCCGCGAGCACGGCAGCGGCTGGCGGTGCTGCGGGACTGACGAACGCGCTCTCGAAATCGGCCGATCCGGTCGGTTACATCACCGACACGTTGTTCCGTCCAGGGCCGGGCGCTGCCCCCGCCGGCGCGCGCGGCGGTGATCCTCGCGCCGAGGCGGCGCGCATCTTCGCCCGCAACGCCATTCAGGGTGACGTTTCTGCGGAGGACCAGGCCTATCTCGTGCAGGCGGTCTCACGCGAAACGGGCTTGAGCGAAGCCGACGCAAAGACTCGCGTCGATGCCGTCATGGCTCAGTTCAAGAGCGCGGTGCAATCGGCTCGCGATGCGGCCGAGAAGGCGCGCAAGGGCGCTCTTCTCGCGGCGTTCCTGACGGCAGCCACCCTCGCGATCAGCGCCGCGGCCGCATGGTGGGCGGCAACGCGCGGAGGAGTGCACCGCGACGAGGGCCGCGATTTCGGCGCCATGATTCGCTGGGCATAGACGTGCTTCGAGGTATGGAGCGTGCCTGAGACCTCCATACCTCCATCCGAAATCGCGGAAGCAGCCCTCAAGGAATTGGGGCTGCGCCGCGTTTCGACCGACGACCTCACGATCATGAAAGTCGTCGAAGGAAGTACCGTGCGGTACGTCGATTCGCGACGATCGAAGGCCGTCAACGGCTTTCATCTGAAGCGGATCGAGGCGCTCGTCATTCCTCCCGCCTGGACGGACGTCCGGATCGCACGCGACAGGCAGGCCCATCTTCAGGCGATCGGTCGCGACGATGCCGGCCGGCTCCAGTACATCTATCATTCCTCCTGGGATGATGTCCGCTCGGTTGCCAAAGCCTATCGGCTTTTGGAGCTCGGGCGCGCTTTGCCCCGGCTTCGCTTGGGGATCGCCGCCGACATTGCGCCGCCCTCTCCCGCGTTCCCACTCGCGGCCGCGGCGAGGCTCGTCGACCTCGCCCATCTGAGGGCGGGACACGAGGCCTATGCGGGCGATGAAGGCGGACGCGGCGTGGCGACGCTCCTCAAGCGCCATGTGAAGATCGAAGGACCGAGCATAGGTCTCTCGTTCCGCGGCAAGGGCGGAAAGAGAATAGAGAAGACGGTCATGGATGAGCCGCTCGCCGTGGCGCTCGCGGAACTTTATCAATTGAAGGGTCCCAGGCTCTTCAAGCTCAAGGTCGACGGCAGCGCCCGGCCGATGACCGCGACGGACCTCAATGCCTACCTCGTCAAACTATCCAGACGGTCCGTCTCGGCCAAGGATTTCCGCACACTCTTTGCCTCGGCTCGGGCGCTCGAGCGGCTGCAGGGGATCGAGCGTCCGCTCTCTGCTGCGGCACGCAAAAAGCTGCTTGCGAGCGTAGCGCGAGATATCGCAGAGGAGCTTGCGAATACGCCCACCATTACACGAAAGAGCTACATCCACCCGGTCATCATCGAAGCTTTCGAAGCCGGAGAATTGCAAGAGCCCATCCGCACGCGGCGCCGGGGCTTGAGCCCGGCGGAAGCGTCCCTCGTCCGGTTTCTCGAACGTTATACGATCGGCGAAGCAGGCGCTGGCGCGCACCAGCAAGGAACCCCGAGCCCCGAGAAGGCATTGGCGTTAGGTGAACGCAGCGGATGAAAAGAGCGTTTCCTACTGGATGCGCGTGCCGGCGGTTGAGGCAGCGCCGCTCGGCCGGTCGCTCACGGTTGATGTTGCTATAATCGGCAGCGGCATCGCTGGAACGTCCGCCGCTTACGAAGCAGCAGACCGTGGTTTCTCCGTCGCAATTCTGGACAGAGGCGAGCTCGGCCGGGGAATGACGGCGCGCACGAGCGCGCATCTCTCGTTCGAAAGCGACGACCTCTACCAGGATGTTGTCGCCAAGCGTGGAAAGGACATCGCGCGGCTCCACTATGAGAGCCAACGGGCTGCGGTCGATCGCATCGAAGCGGTCCAGCGCGCGGAAGCGATCGACTGCGATTTCGCGCGGATTCCGGGCTATCTCGCCCTCGCCGCGGGATCGGATGCCTCGCTTCTCGAAAAGGAGCTCGAAGCCTGTCGAGAGGTTGGATTCAGAGAAGCGAGTCTCACGGGAGGCGACGAGATCAAGCGCATGAAATCGCTGCTGGCGCTCAGCTGCCCCGATCAGGCGCGCTTCCATCCGATAAAATACGTCAACGGAGTCCTTTCGGCACTGCGGGCCCGAGGAGTGCACATCCATGCGCGCACGCCGGTGACGGACGTCGACGAGCAATCGGGACGAGTGATGCTCAAGGTCGCAAGCGGCCGCACAATCAGTGCGGCGAGCGCGGTGATCGCAACCAATAGCCCGATCGAGCCTCGATTCGCGATCCACAGCAAGCAGGCCCCCTACCGAACCTATGTCATCGCCGGGCGCGTACCCAAAGGAAGCGTGCCGGACGCACTCTACTGGGATACGGCCGACCCCTACCACTATGTCCGGCTCCAGCCTGAAGATGACCATGATCTGCTGATCGTCGGCGGTGAAGACCACCGCACCGGCGAGGCCCACGACTTCGAGGCCCGTTTCGACCAGCTCGCGGACTGGGCGCGCGCTCGTTTCCCGGAGCTCGGGCCCGTCGAGTATCGCTGGTCGGGCCAGGTCATGGAGCCGATCGACGACACGGCTTTCATCGGCAAGGCGCCGGGTCACGAACACGTCTATGTCATCACGGGCGATTCGGGAGAGGGCCTGACCCATGGCGCGCTCGCCGGCATCCTCATCGCCGACCTCATCACAGGCAGGGACAATCCGTGGGCTGACGTCTATGCTCCCGGCCGGAAGATGCTGAGCGCGGCGGGCGAGTACATCGCCGAGAATATTGCTCCGGCGAGAAACATGGCCGAGCATCTGACGCCGGGCGAGTTGTCCTCCCCCGACGAGCTCGCGCCCGGTGAAGGGGGCATCCTGAGGAGCGGACTGAAGAAGCTGGCTGTCAGCCGCGACCGCGAAGGCCGCTTGCACGTGAGATCCGCCACCTGCACTCATGCCGGATGCGTGGTTCATTGGAACGCTTTCGAGCAGTGCTGGGATTGCCCGTGCCATGGCTCCCATTTCGCGCCCGATGGGACGGTACTCAACGGCCCGGCCGTATCACCTTTGAAAGCCGCCGAGCTCGAACCCGCACGACGTTGACTCAGCCCTGGGCCGGGATATGCTGGCCTTGCAGATGCTTCACAAAAATGCGCTGAAACGAAGCGCCGGCATGCAACCGGCCGCGCGAGGGAGGAATTCGATGCGCTTAATCGCGAGAATGCTGTTCGGCTTGCTGATCCTTTTCGGACTGACGCTCGCCGCGGCAGCCGAGACCCGGATCGTGTTCGTAACTCATGGCCAAAGCGGGGATCCCTACTGGTCGGTCGTCAAGAACGGGATGGACGAAGCCGCCAAGACGCTCGGCGTCAAGGCCGAGTATCTCTCGCCTGAGACCTTCGACATGGTCAAGATGGCGCAGATGGTCGACGCCGCGGCCGCGTCCAAGCCGGACGGTCTGGTCGTGTCGATCCCCGATGCGGCGGCGCTGAGCGATCCCGTCAAGAACGCGGTCTCAGCAGGCATCCCGGTGATCGTCATCGACTCGGGTGGATCGAAGCTGACGAAGGAGCTCGGCGGCCTGCTCTACCTCGGCCAGTCGGAATACGAGGCTGGCGTTACGGCCGGCGAGCGCGTCGCAAAGCTCGGCGTCAAGAAGGCGGTGTGCATCAACCAGGAGGTCGGCAATTCGAGCCTCGATGACCGCTGCAACGGCTTCTCAAAGGGGTTGGGGGTCGAGGTTCCGGTATTGCAGGGCGTCATCGATCCGACCGAGATGAAGAGCCGCACGCTCGCCTATCTCAACGCTCATTCGGATGTCGAGTTCATGCTCGCTTGCGGCGCGTCCACCGCCGCCGAGCCGGCCCTCGCGGCACTCGAAGAGCTGGGGCTCGTCGGCAAGGTCAAGCTCGGCACTTTCGATCTGTCGTCTGCCATCCTGCAGGCCATCGTCGACGGCAAGGTCGAATGGGGAATCGACGCGCAGCAGTATCTCATGGGATATATTCCCGTGGTCATGCTCGACCTCAACGCGCGCTACAAGCTTTCGCCAATCGCCGACTATCCGACCGGCCCCGGTTTCGTGACCAAGGCCGAAGCCGCCGCGGTGATCGACCTCGCGAAGCAGGGCAAGCGCTGAGCACGAACATCCTCCCCCATTTCGGGGAGGTGGCACGAAGCGCCGGGGGGTTCCGCGTTGTCACTCTTCGAAGCTGCTCCAGCTCCAGGCTTACGCTTTGTCCCTTCCGCCCTCTGGCGCGGGCACCTCCCCCGTGAAAAGGGAGAGGAAAGCGGAGGATGGGATTCATGGAGCTGGGCGCAGTGACCCTTTCATCGCTGGCGAGCGACGAGCGGCTCCGCGACGTGCATTGGCTGAGGCGGTTCATCGCCCGGCCGGAGCTCGGCGCGGTCGCCGGAACCCTACTCGTCCTCGCGTTCTTCACGCTGACCGCGGGCTCGAGCGGACTCTTCAGTGCGAAGGGCATCGTCAACTTCCTCGAAGTGTCGGCGCAGCTCGGCATCCTCGCGGTGGCGGTAACGCTTCTCATGATCGCCGGCGAGTTCGACCTCTCGGTTGGATCGATGATCGGCTTCGCCGGCGTCGTCATCGCCATACCCGCGGTGCAATGGAACTGGCCGGTGTGGCTGACCGTCCTTCTCGCCTTCGCACTGTCGGGTTTCTTCGGGTATCTGAACGGGTTCGTCGTTATCAAGACGCGCCTTCCCTCGTTCATCGTGACGCTCGGCAGCCTCTTCATCCTGCGGGGGCTCACGCTCGGGCTGACCCGGCTGACCACGGGCAGGACGCAGGTCGGGGGCTTGCGCGAACACTCGACCGGCGATTGGATCACGCCGTTTTTTGCCAATCAGATCGCCGAGGCCCCGGTCGCCTGGCTCGCCAAGATAGGCGTCATCGGTCTCAGAGCCGATGGCCGTCCGATGATAGAGGGCATACCCGTCTCGATCCTGTGGTGGATCGGCCTCACGCTGATCGCCGCCTTCATCCTCGCCCGGACGCGTTTCGGCAACTGGATCTTCGCAAGCGGCGGCGATGCCAGTGCCGCCCGCAATGTCGGGGTGCCAGTCGCGCGGACCAAGATCACGCTTTTCGTGTTCACCGCGCTCGCGGCGGCGCTCTTTGCCGCAATCCAGGTGCTGACCGCGGGGTCGGCCGATACGCTCCGCGGCACGCAGAAGGAGTTCGAAGCGATCATCGCCGCAGTTATCGGCGGCACGCTTCTGACCGGCGGCTACGGCTCCGCAATCGGCGCCCTTTTCGGCTCGCTCATCTTTGGGCTCGTTCAGATGGGCATCTTCTACACCGGCGTCGATACCGACTGGTTCAAACTGTTCATGGGGCTCATGCTGGTCATCGCGGTCCTTTTCAACAGCTACGTTCTCAGGCGCGCGACGGGCAGCCAATGACGACATTGATCGAACTCCGCGGCGTAACAAAGTATTTCGGGAAGGTGGTGGCGCTGCGGGATGTGTCCTTCGCGCTCGATCGAGGCGAGGTGCATTGCCTCCTCGGCGACAACGGGGCCGGCAAATCGACCCTTATCAAGATCCTGTCGGGCGTGCATCCACCGAGCGAAGGCGTCATCTTCATCGCCGGTGAACAAGCGGCGCTCGAATCGCCGCGCGAGGCGCTCGACCGGGGCATAGCGACGGTCTACCAAGACCTCTCCCTCGTTCCGCTCATGAGCGTCGGCCGCAACTTCTTCCTCGGGCGCGAGCCTCTGAAGGGAACGGTCCTGCGCACGCTCGACCTCGGGTCGATCAACAAGACGACGATCGACGCGCTTGCCGATATGGGAATCAAGTTGCGCGATCCCGAACAGGCGGTCGGCACGTTGTCGGGCGGCGAGCGGCAATGCGTGGCGATCGCCCGCGCCATCTTCTTTGGCGCGAAAGTGCTGATCCTGGACGAGCCGACCTCGGCGCTCGGGGTTCACCAGGCCGCGGTGGTCTTGCGGCTCATTGCGCAGGTTCGCACGCGGGGCGTCGGTGTGGTGTTCATCTCGCACAACGTCCACCACGCCTATGCGATCGGCGACCGGTTCACGCTCTTGAACCGCGGCCGCTCGATCGGAACCTACGCCAAGGCGGACATCGACCGTGAACGCCTCATGTCGATGATGGCGGGGGGACGGGAGCTCATCGATCTCGAGAAGGAGCTCGCGGCGCTGTCACGGCCGGCGAGCCTTCATTGAAGGATCATGGATCGGATCTGGAATCTCGGGATTAAGGTCAGCGACATCGACGCCGAGCTCGAGTTTCTGAAAGCGTGTGGAGCAACCGGGATCGAGCGCGGCACCATCGACACGCCGCAAGGCGGGGTTCCGTTCGCGATGGCCCGGCTCGGCGAAGAGCGGCTCCTGCTCTTCAGGGAAGTGGTCTATGCTGATGCCCTCCCCGAACCGATGAAGAGAGGCCTCGCTCATGCCGTGTATGAAGTGAGCGATGTCGCCGGAGTGCTCAAGCGCATGAGCGCTGCCGGCATTGCCCCGATGTGGGGACCGGCCGACCTCGCGACCCCGTTCGGTCGAAGACGCGTGGTCTTCTTCCGCTCGCCGTCGGGCTTCGTCTTCGAGACCTTTCAGCCCCTGCCCTGAGATCGGCTTTCCCGCTCGAGCCATGCGGCAAGGACGGCGGCGTTGTTCTGTTTCGTGTTCTTTGACGAATAGAGGAGCGTGACGACGCTTTCGTTTCGTTTTGCAAGCGCTCGCGCGGCAGAATTCGCGGGCTCTCGCGACAATTCGCGAACATAGGCCTCGGCGAAGTCCTCCCAGCTCATCTCGCCCGCATGGAAGGCGCGCCTGAGCTCATTGCTGGGCGATGCCTCCTTGAGCCAAAGATCCACGCGCGCTTCGGCCTTGCTCAAGCCGCGCGGCCATAACCGATCAACGAGCACGCGCAACCCGTCATCGGGGTTGGCGGCGTCATAAACGCGCTTCGGTCGATATCTCTTCACGGCATGGTGTAGCCTTCCATAGACGCCGGCGCTCCGCATCACCTTTCTCCGCGTTTTTGAACCGGCATGCCGGTTGCGAAGCGACGAATTGACGACGTTTCGATTTCGGGTTCGCGCACGACCGCTCCGAACCGGGCGGATGCGTTGCCCGCGCAAGTTCCTGCTCCGGAAAACATCGAACCCAAACTGAAGCCGTTTCCGAGGCCAGAGCCCGATGGATATTAGAACGTGCCTCGAAAGCTCCGGCCTGTATAAGGCGCGCATGAATGGAGCGGATTACCCCTGGCGGAACGAGGCCCTGGCGACCCTCAGACTGAGCTGGCCCCTCATCCTGACCAACCTCGCGCAGACCGCGATGACGACGACCGACATAATGATCCTAGGCTGGCGCGGCCCCTCGACGCTCGCCGCCGCCTCGCTCGGGATCAATCTCTACTTTGCGCCGATGATATTCGGGCTCGGATTGATGATCGCGACCTCGCCGATGCTCGCGACCGAGCGCGGCAGGACGAGGCATTCCGTTCGCGATTTGCGCCGGACCGTACGGCAGGGCCTCTGGATGGCGCTCGCCGTCTCCGTGCCGATCTGGCTCCTTCTGTGGAACACGGAAACGATTCTTGTGGCGATCGGCGAGGACCGGGCGCTCGCGGCGGAGGCGGCCGTCTACGTGCGCTGGCTCCAGTGGGCCATCCTTCCCTTCTACGGCTACATCGTGCTGAGGTCGTTCATAACCGCTCTCGAACGCCCGGGCTGGGCCTTGCTCGTCGGGTTCCTGGCGGTAGGGTTTAACGCCATCGCCAACTGGGGCCTCGTC